>JBAXVO010000024.1:0-22926 GCA_037129355.1 Deltaproteobacteria bacterium
GGGCGCGGCGGGAGAAGGTCGCCGCCGCCGGCGCCGGCGCCGCAGGCGCGGAGGACGCGGACGCGGGGAGCGTCGCCCCGACGGCTCGGCGGCCCCGGAGGGTGGGGAGGCCAGCGCCGCGGCTCCCGCAGCTCCTCCCGGCGACGGACCGCAGCCCGGGTCGGGTGAGGGCGGCTAGCGGGTTCTCCGAGGTCCGGGCACGGTCGATGCGCACCGTTGCATGGCTCCTGGCGGTGGCGATGGCGCTCGTGGTCACGGGCTGCCGGAAGCGCGCCGAGCCGTGCGTCATGACCGGCGTCACGGTGGAGGAGGGCCCGGGCCCGTTCGAGCTTCGGGATGCCGGGATCGATCGCGAGGACCTTCGCCGCATCGCGACGGAGGCCTTCTCCCGGACCCCGGGGTTCGAGGTGCCCACGGGCGAGCCCAGGAAGGCGGCGCTCCGCTGCCGCGGTCTCGTCTCCCTGGTCGACGCGCGGATCGCTCCCAAGGGGTCGGGCGCGCAGGTCGAGGTCCTCCTGCGAATGGACGCCGTCCCGGCCGACGACGCCGACCCGGTGTCCGAGACCGTCCGCGCCTCGGAGCAGGTGGGTCCCGGCGAGCCGGTCGCGGCCGCGATCCGGCGCGCCCTCCAGGGGGGCGCGAAACGCGCGGCGAGCGCCCTCGCCCTCGCTCTCGAGGAGGCCCGCAAGCCGGATGCCGAAGTGATCCGCGACCTGGAAGCGAGCGATCCGCGCCTGCGGGAGCTCGCGGTGGGGATCCTCGCCGACCGGAAGAACCCGGCGGCCGTTCCAGGGCTCGTGGCCCGGCTCCAGGATCCCGATCCCGACGTGGCGGATCGCGCCGTGGGTGCGCTGGCCCAGATCGGCGATCCGCGGGGGGTCGGTCCGATCATCGAGCTCGCCCGACGCAGGGAAGGGCCCTTCGTCGCGCAGATGGTCCGGGCGGTGGGGGACATCGGCGGGCCGGAGGCCGAGGCCTACCTCGACACCCTGGCGGCCGGCCATCCCGATCCGCTCGTCGCCGAGGCGGCCCGCGAGGCGCTGCGGGATGCCCGGAGGCGGCGCGCGGCTGGACAGACGGGGTCCCGGGCAGGGAGCGGCGCGCGGTGAGCGGCACGTCGGGGCGCCGCTTTGAGGGTAAGATGCGCGCCGTGCACCGGAGAACCATCCCCCTGCTCCTGGCCGCGCTCGCGGCCTGCGCCCACGCCCCGGCCGCTCCCACGAGCGCGCCGCCTGCCGCCGCCCCGGCGGGCGATCCCACCGCCTACTTCCCGCTCGCCGTCGGCAACGAGTGGACCTGGCTCGATCGTTCCCCCCAGGCCGGACCGGGCGGGGCCAAGCGGCGCACGGTCCGGATCGTGTCGCGCGACAAGGACGGCTTCTTCGTCGACGACGCGCGCGGCGAGCTCCGGGTCGTGCACGGATGCATCCAGGACCGGGTCCGCCGGATCCTCTGCGCCCCCTTGGACCTCGACCGCTCCTGGTCCTCGGTGGTGAGCGAGACCTCCACCGAGCGCTACCAGATCGCCGCCGTGGGGGTCGTCGCCACGGTCCCGGCGGGCACCTTCGACGGATGCGTCCTGGTGCGCGCGCGCACCCGGGCCGCCGAGGACGCCGAGATGATCCTCGAGACCACCTACGCTCCGGGCGTGGGACCGGTCCGGATCGAGACCTTCGCGCTCGTGAACGGGCGCCGGATTCCCCAGGTCCAGGCGGAACTCGCCTCCTACCGCATCGAGAGGACACCGAGATGAGAGAGGTCGGCATCGGCATCGCAGGATTCGGCATCGTGGGCGGGGGCGTGCTCTCCATCCTGCGAAGCCACGCCCGGGAGATCGAGGCGCGACTCGGGGCGCGCATCGTGGTCCGGCGCGTCGCCGTGCGTGACCCGGAGAAGGAGCGCGTGGTCGACCTCGACCGGTCGCTCCTCACCACCCGCTACCAGGACCTCGTCGAGGATCCGGCGATCCAGGTGGTGGTCGAGCTGGTGGGCGGAACCACCGAGGCGCGCAGCCTCGTCCTCGCCGCGCTCGCGGCGGGCAAGCACGTGGTCACCGCCAACAAGGCGTTGCTCGCCTTCCACGGCGACGAGATCTTCCGGCTGGCGGAGGAGAAGGGCGTCGACGTCTATTACGAGGGGGCCGTCGCCGGTGGCGTGCCGGTCATCCGGACGCTCCGCGAGGCGCTCGCCTCCGACCGGATCCAGGCCATTCACGGCATCGTGAATGGCACGACCAACTACATCCTCACGTCGATGGCCGAGAAGGGGGAGCCGCTGGGCGCGGCCCTCGCCGAGGCGCAGCGGCTCGGCTACGCCGAGGCCGACCCCACCCTCGACGTCTCCGGGGGCGACGCTGCCCAGAAGCTCTGCCTGCTCGCCCAGCTGGCCTTCGGCGCCCGCCTGGCGCCCCAGGACGTGCTCACCGAGGGGATCATGGGGCTGCTCCCCGAGGACTTCGCCTGGGCGAAGGAGTTCGGCTACGCGCTGAAGCTCCTCGCCGTGGCCCGTCGGTCCGGCCCTGCCGACGGTGGCTCCGGTGGCCTCATCGAGGCCCGGGTCCACCCCGCCTTCATCCCGCGGGATTCCATGCTGGCCGGGGTCCGGGGGGCCATGAACGCCGTGCTCCTCCACTCGGAGGCCCTCGGTCCGACGCTGCTCTTCGGGCAGGGCGCGGGGGCGATGCCCACCGGGAGCGCGGTGGTCGCGGACATCATCGACCTCTCCCGGAACCTGCTCTCCGGCAGCCCCGGGCGCGTCCCGCTGCCCCCGGCGACCTCGGCCGTCCGGCTCCGATCGCACGCCGAGATCCGCACCGCCTACTACCTGTGCTTCTCGGTGAAGGACACCCCCGGCGTGCTCGCGCGCATCGCCGCCACGCTGGCCGGGCGGGGGATCTCCATCGCCGCGGTCCAGCAGCGCGAGCACGAGGAGGAGGGGGCGCCGGTGGCGCTCGTCATCGTGACCCACCAGGCGCGAGAGGCGGATCTCCAGGCCGCCATCCGCGAGATCGACGCCTACGAGACCACCGCGGCGCCCACCCGCCTCATCCGGATCGAGCAGGTCTAGTACAATGGTCCGCTGCGAACTCCGGGTGATCTACGGCGACACCGACCAGATGGGGGTGGTGTACTACGCCAACTACCTCCGCTGGTTCGAGGCCGGGCGCACCGAGTTCCTGCGTGCGAAGGGGCTTTCCTACTCGGAGTTCGAGGCGCGCGAGAAGCTCATCCTGCCGGTCGCCGAGGCGGGGGTGAACTACCTCTCGCCGGCGCGTTACGACGACCTCGTCGTCGTGCAGACCAGCCTCGCCCAGGCCCGGCGGGCCTCGGCCCGCTTCACCTACGAGGTCCGGCGGGGGCCCGACCTGCTCGCCACCGGCTTCACCGTGCACGCCTGCGTGGACACCACGGGGCGCATCCGCCGGCTGCCCGACGAGTTCCTGGCGCGGATGAAGGTGGGAGAGGACGTCGCCTAGCACCGAGGGAGGGAACGTGGATCGAAACCTGGCGCTGGAGGGAGTGCGCATCACCGAGGCGGCCGCGCTGGCGTCCGCCCGGCTCATGGGGCGCGGTGACCACCACGGCGCCGACCACGCCGCGACCGAGGCGATGCGCGGTGCGTTCAACGACATGGACGTCGCCGGCGAGGTGGTCATCGGGGAGGGGGAGATGGACGAGGCCCCCATGCTCTACATCGGCGAGCGGGTGGGGCGAGCGTCCCCCGGGGCCCTCGAGATCGAGATCGCCGTCGACCCGCTGGAGGGCACGAGCCTCTGCGCCACCGGGGCCGCCAACGCCATCAGCGTCATCGCCATGGGGCCGAAGGGCTCGCTCCTGCGCGCTCCCGACACCTACATGGAGAAGATCGCGGTGGGACCCGAGGCCCGCGGGGTGGTGGACCTGACCCGTCCGGTCCGGGAGAACCTCCGGGCGGTGGCCGACGCGCTCGGCAAGTACGTCGAGGACCTCACCGTGGTGATCCTCGACCGACCGCGCCACGAGCGGCTCATCCGCGAGGTCCGGGAGGCGGGGGCGAGGATCCGGCTCATCACCGATGGTGACGTCTCGGCGGCCATCAACACCTGCCTGCCCGACACCGGGATCGACATGCTCGTCGGGATCGGCGGGGCGCCCGAGGGGGTCGTCAGCGCCGCGGCGCTGCGCTGCATGGGGGGCGACATGCAGGGCAAGCTCCGCTACCGGAGCGACGCCGAGCGGGAGCGGGCCCGCGCCATGGGGATCGACGACGTCGACAAGGTCTTCCGCATCGACGAGCTGGCCCGCGGCGACGTGATGTTCGCCTCCACCGGGGTCACCAACGGGGACTTCCTGAAGGGGGTTCGATTCACCGGCGACGGGGCGCGGACCCACTCGGTGGTGATGCGCAGCCGGACCGGAACCGTGCGATACATCGAGACCGAGCACCACTTCCAGCACAAGCCCAACTACGGCTGGTAGCACCCCAGGACAGGGAGGCGGCATGGCATCGAAGGTGTCGAAGGAGATGGTGGTGGACGTCCCGATGGAGGCGTTCTGGAAGGTGGTGGCCGACTACCCCGCCTACCCGGGCTTCGTCCCCGGGGTGAAGCGCTGCCGGGTGGTCCACGACGACAAGGGCGTGAAGGACGTGGAGTACGAGGTCGACCTGGGCGTGAAGACCCTCAAGTACGTCCTCCGCCACGTGGAGCAGGCGCCGAGCAAGATGACCTGGTCGCTCGTGAAGGGCGACATGATGAAGGTCTCGAACGGGGCCTGGGAACTCTCGAACCACGCCGGCAAGACGCTCGCCCGGTACACCGTCGAGGTCCAGGTCCAGAAGCCGCCCCTCGTTCCCCAGGCCATCATCGACCGGGTGAGCGACGAGCTCACCAAGGTCCAGCTCCCCAAGACCCTCGACGCATTCAAGGCCCGGGCAGAAAAGGGACGCTGAACGGGCGGCTTGCCCCCGGGATCCGCGCGTGTTACCGGATCAGGCATGCTGGACGCGTTCGTGATCGAGGAGATCCGGCGTCGCGAGCGGGAACGCGGCCGCGACGAGCGCACCGGTGTCCACATCCCCGCTCCCGAGCCGATCACGCCCTCCGAAGAAGAGAAGCCGCCGGAGGCCCCTCCGGGCAGCGGTGGCGTCATCATCATCGATTACGGGCAGGGGGACGGCTAGGCCGAGATCTTCCCCCAGGAGGCCTGGATCTCCTCCGGGGTCCAGGGGCCCTTCGAGGGGTCCTTCTCGACGCCGGTGCTGGTCTCCATCCGGTAGAGGAAGATCTTGCTCCCCTGGACGCCGAGCACCTGCCCGGTGATCCCGTCGGCGAGCGGGCTCGCCAGGAAGACGGCGGCCGGCGCGATGTGCTGCGGCCCCATGTCGGCCTCGGTGGACCCGGCGAACATCTTGAGGTCGTTGGTCATGCGGGTGATGGCGACCGGGGCGATGGCGTTCACGGCGATCCCGAACCGCTCCAGCTCGAGGGCGGCCACCCGGGTCAGGCCGTAGACCCCGGCCTTGGCGGCGCCGTAGTTCCCCTGGCCGAAGTTGCCGAGCAGGCCGGAGAGGCTGGAGGTGTTGACGATCCGCCCTCCCTGCCCCTGCACGCGCATGGCCCGGGCGGCGATCTGGGTGCCGAGGAAGGTGCCCCGCAGGTGCACCTCGAGGACCCGGTCGAAGTCCTCGTCGGTCAGGTTGAGGAGGGTGCGATCCCGGAGGATGCCGGCGTTGTTCACCCAGACGTCGACCCGGCCGAATTTGGACTGGGCCGCCCAGAGGATGCCGTCCACCCCCTCGCGGGTGGCGACGGTGTCGTGGTTGGCGACGGCCTCGCCGCCCTGGGCCTGGATCTCGGCGGCCACGAGGTCGGCCGCCTGGCCCGCCCGCCCGGCTCCGTGCCGGTCGGACCCGAGGTCGTTCACCACCACCTTCGCCCCCGCGCGGGCGAGCGCCAGCGCGTGGGCCCGACCGATGCCGGCCCCCGCACCCGTGACCACCGCCACCTTGCCCTCGAGCAGACGCGCCATGGACGACCTCCCGGTAGAGGGATCCGCTTACGCCCCCCCGGGCGTGACGGTCAAGCGGCTCGTCGGGGCCCGTCGGCGAGGAGCGTCCGCGAAGAAGGGTTGACGGACACGCGATCGAGCGGGCAAATAGTCATCCCATGACCGAGATCATCAACGTCGCAGCGCGCGAGATCCTCGACTCCCGAGGCAACCCCACCGTGGAGGTCGAGGTCGCCGTGGCGAGCGGCCACCTGGGGCGCGCCGCCGTCCCGTCCGGCG
Source organism: Deltaproteobacteria bacterium (assembly GCA_037129355.1). Lineage (GTDB taxonomy): Bacteria > Myxococcota > Myxococcia > Myxococcales > Anaeromyxobacteraceae > CAIOAK01. The sequence continues at coordinate 6,267 of JBAXVO010000024.1, forward strand.
CCTCCACCGGCGAGCACGAGGCGCTCGAGCTCCGGGACGGCGACAAGAAGCGCTACCTCGGCAAGGGCGTCCGCAAGGCCGTCCAGAACGTCATGAACGTCATCGGCCCGGCGGTCGTGGGCATGGACGCCTCGGACCAGGCGGCCCTCGACGCCCGGATGATCGCCCTCGACGGCACCAAGACCAAGGCCAAGCTGGGAGCCAACGCCGTGCTCGGCGTGTCGCTCGCGGCGGCCCGCGCGGCCTCCCTGTCCCACGAGCTGCCCCTCTACCGGTACGTGGGCGGCGCCAACGCCCGGACGCTCCCGGTCCCGCTCATGAACATCCTGAACGGCGGCGCACACGCCGACTCCAACGTCGACGTCCAGGAGTTCATGGTGGTCCCGCTCGGCGCGCCCTCCTTCTCGGAGGCGCTGCGCTACGGCGCCGAGGTGTTCCACGCGCTGAAGAAGGTCCTGAAGGGGAAGGGGGCCTCGACCGGCGTGGGCGACGAGGGCGGCTACGCCCCGAGCCTCGCCTCCAACGAGGAGGCGCTCGCCGTCATCATGGAGGCCGTGAAGCTGGCCGGGCTCAAGGCCGGCAAGGACGTGGCCTTCGCGCTCGACGTCGCGTCGTCCGAGTTCTTCGACAAGAAGACCGGCAAGTACACGCTGAAGGGGGAGGGGCGCACCTTCGACGCCGCCGGGCTCGTGGAGTGGTACGCCGACCTCTGCGCCAAGTACCCCATCGTGTCGATCGAGGACGGCTTCGACCAGGACGACTGGAAGGGCTGGAAGCTCGTGACCGAGCGGCTGGGCGGGAAGATCCAGCTCGTGGGGGACGACCTGTTCGTCACCAACGTGGAGCGGCTGGCGCGCGGCATCAGCGGCGGGATCGCCAACTCCATCCTGGTGAAGGTGAACCAGATCGGCTCGCTCACCGAGACGCTCGAGGCGGTCCGCATGGCCCACCGCGCCGGCTACACCAGCGTGATGAGCCACCGTTCCGGCGAGACCGAGGACACCACCATCGCCGACCTGGCCGTGGCCTGCGACTGCGGGCAGATCAAGACCGGATCGGCCTCCCGCACCGACCGGATCGCCAAGTACAACCAGCTCCTCCGCATCGAGGAGGAGCTCGGGAAGACCGCGCGTTACGCGGGTCGCGACGCCTTCCGCGCGCTGCGGAAGTAAGCGCCGGTTCACGCCTCCAGGTGGTTTGACTTCGGTCAGTCCGGGGTCTACGTTCGCGTCCCCTCGTTCGCGGAGGTCGTCGACGCATGCGGTCCGATTGGGTCAAGAAGCGCCGGGGTCAGCCGAACGTCTCGCAGATGCACTACGCCCGGAAGGGCGTCGTCACCGAGGAGATGGCGCACGTGGCGGCCCGGGAGAAGCTCGATCCCGAGTTCATCCGCGCCGAGGTGGCCCGGGGGAGGATGATCATCCCGGCCAACGTGGCCCACACGGAGCTCGACCCGATCGCCATCGGCATCGGCGCCACCTGCAAGATCAACGCGAACATCGGCAACAGCGCGGTGGTGAGCGACATCGAGGGGGAGCTCGAGAAGCTGCGCATCTGCCTGAAGTACGGCGCCGACACGGTGATGGACCTCTCCACCGGCGGCGACATCCCCCAGATCCGGGAGGCCATCCTCCGCCACAGCCCGCTGCCGGTGGGCACGGTGCCCATCTACGAGGCCATGGCCCATGTGAACGACGTGGCGGAGCTCACGCCGGCGCTCCTGCTCGAGATCATCGAGTCGCAGGCCCGCCAGGGCGTCGACTACATGACCATCCACGGCGGCCTGCTGCGGGACTTCATCCCGCTCGCCGCGAAGCGGGTCACCGGGATCGTCTCCCGCGGCGGCGCGCTCATGGCCCAGTGGATGCTGGCCAACGGCGCCGAGAACCCGCTCTACACCCACTTCGACGCCATCTGCGAGATCTTCAAGCGCTACGACGTGGCCTTCTCGCTCGGCGACGGGCTGCGCCCCGGCTGCCTCGCCGACGCGTCGGACGAGGCCCAGTTCGCGGAACTGAAGGTGCTCGGCGACCTCACCCGGCGTGCCTGGAAGCACGACGTCCAGGTCATGGTGGAGGGGCCGGGGCACGTCCCGCTCGACCAGATCCCCATGAACATGGAGAGGGAGCGGGAACTCTGCGACGAGGCGCCCTTCTACGTCCTCGGGCCGCTCGTCACCGACATCGCCCCCGGGTACGACCACATCACGAGCGCCATCGGCGCCACGGTGGCGGCCCAGCACGGAGCGGCCATGCTCTGCTACGTCACCCCCCGTGAACACCTGGGGCTCCCCGACGCCGACGACGTCCGGCAGGGGATCGTGGCCTACAAGATCGCGGCCCATGCGGCCGACGTGGCCCGGCACCGTCCGGGCGCGCGCGACCGGGACGACGCGCTCTCCCGGGCCCGCTACGCCTTCGACTGGAAGCAGCAGTTCGCGCTCTCGCTCGACCCGGACACCGCCCGGACGATGCACGACGAGACGCTCCCGCACGAGGCCTTCAAGACGGCCGAGTTCTGCTCCATGTGCGGGCCGAAGTTCTGCTCGATGAAGATCCACACGCACCTGAAGGATCTCGCCTGCAAGGGAGATCCCTCCAGCGTCGACGAGCAGGGGCGTCCCATCGAGCCCGCCCCGGCCGTCGCACGCTGACCGCCCGGGCGGTCAGCCCTTCGCCGCTCCCGACTCGACCGGCTTTCCGGCCTTGAGCCATCCCTGGATGCCGTCGGGCATGACCCAGACGTTGGTGTGACCGAGCTTGGCCGCCTCACGGGCGGCCGAGTGGCTGGCCATTCATCTGGGGTTGGAGCAGTAGAAGACGAGCCGCGTCCCCTTGTCGGCGGGGAGGGTCGCCGTCCACTTCTTGCCGGTCACGAAGCGCGCGCCGGGCAGGTGGTTCTTCGCGTAGACCTCGTCGGGGTTGACGTCGTAGACGACGACGTCCTTCGCCGCGATCCATCTCTCGACCTCGTCCATCGTCGCCGACTGGTACGGGTCCGCCGCCAGCGCGGACCCGGCCAGCCCCAGGAGGGCGACGAGGAGGGACAGCCTTGCGACCATGGGTGCCTCCGGCCCGGACCGTGCCGGGTGCGGCTCCCCTAACGGGGCCCCGGGAGGGGCGCCACCGTCAGCCGCCGATCCGCACCATGGTCTCGAACGACTCCTCCTCCATGTGGTGCCGGTCCCGCTTCCGAGACAGCCCCTCGCGGATGGCCGCCTCGACGGCGTCGTCGGGGGCGGAGCGGAGGAGCTCGACGAGCGGGACCTCGTCCCGGCCGCCCAGGCAGGCGCGGAGCGCCCCGGCGGCGCTCACCCGGACCCGGTTGCAGTCGCCGCAGAAGTTCTCGGTGATGGCCCCGATGAAGCCGAGGAGGCCGCGGAGCTCGACCCCGCCGTCGACCGACCGGCCCCTCATGTGGCGGGCCGGGCCCCATCCGCGGGTGGGGTCGGGCTCGAGCGAGACCCCCTGCAGGACGAGGAGGCGCTGCATCTCGGCCACCGAGACGGGCGTGCCGCCGCCGAAGGGCATGAGCTCGATGTACCGGGCGATGGCGCCGTGGCGCCAGGCGAAGCGGGCCAGGTCGCCGAGCTCCCCGTCGTTCACGTCGCGGAGCACCACCGTGTTCATCTTGAGCGAGGGGTAGCCGGCGGCGGCCGCGGCCACGATGCCGCGCTGGATGCGCTCCACGTCGGCGGCGCGCCCGGAGAGCCGTTCCAGCCGGTCGGGGTCGAAGGTGTCGAGGGAGACGTTCAGCTGCCGGAGCCCGGCCCGGCGCAGCGGACCGGCGAGCTCCTCCAGCCGGTGACCATTGGTGGTGAGCGCGACCTCCTCGATCCCGGGCGTGCCGGTGAGGTCGGCGACGATCTCGACGATGTCCTTGCGAAGGGTGGGCTCGCCGCCGGTGAGGCGGACCCGGCGGATGCCCATCTCGGCGAAGATCCCGACCAGTCTCCGGATGTCGGCGCGATCGAGGACGTCGCCGCTGGCGGTCTCGAGCCCCGGGCTGCAGTACCCGCAGCGGAAGTTGCACCGATCGGTCAGGGAGAGGCGCAGGTAGACGATGTGCCGCCCCTGCGGATCGACGAGCGCGGCGCGGGCGCCGGGTCCTGGCGTGGCGGGGGTCACAGGGGCCGGGTCTCCAGGCGGGCGATGGTCTCGATCCCGGCCTTGCCTATGGCGAGGAGGGCATCGACCACCTGCGGGTCGAACTGCGTCCCGGACTGACGAGTGATCTCCTGGATCGCCTGGTCGAACCCGAGGCTCTTGCGGTAGGGGCGGTCGGAGGCCATGGCGTCGAGCGCGTCGGCCACCGCGAAGATCCGGGCGCCGAGGGGGATGGCTTCTCGTTCCAGGCGGCGCGGGTAGCCGGACCCGTCGAACCGCTCCTGGTGGGCGAGCACGATCTCGGCCGGCACCTTGAGGAAGCCGATCGACTTCAGGATGTTGAAGCCGGTCTGCGGGTGCTTCCGCATCTCCTCCCACTCTCCGGAATTCAGCGGGCCGGGCTTGAGCAGGATGGCGTCGGGGACGCCGATCTTCCCGATGTCGTGGAGGAGGGCTCCGCGGAAGATGTCGTTGCGCTGATCCATGGGGACCCCCAGTCGATCGGCCAGGGCGAGCGTGTAGCGTCCCACCCGCTGGGAGTGGTCGCCGGTCTCGTGCTCCCGCGCGTCGAGGGCGGCCACCAGCGCGTAGAGGGTGCTGTGGTAGGCCGCCTCCACCTCGACGAGCGCCCGTCGGAGGTCGGTGGCCTTCTCCCGGACCGTGCGCTGGAGGCTGGAGCGGTAGCGCTCGCGGGCCCGCTCGTCCCGGCGGCGGGAGAGGGCGCGCTCGATGGCGCGGAGCAGGTCGGCCGACTTGGGCGGTTTGAGCAGGTAGTCGGTGGCACCCCGCCGAAGGCATTCCACGGCAGCCTCGGTGTCCCCGTAGGCGGTGAGCATCACCACGGCGGTGTCCGGGCGCTCCCGGCGCAACCGGTCGAGGAGCCAGAGCCCGTCCCGACCAGGCATCTTCATGTCGCTGATGACGAGGTGGGGGTCGGTGGCGCGAACCACCTCGAGCGCCTCCTCGGCTCCCGAGGACGTGCTGCAGTCGTACCCTTCGTCGGTCAGGACCATGCCGATGGCGTCGCGGACCACCGCGTCGTCGTCGACGATCAGCACGCGGGCCGCCGTGCCGTCGGCCAGTTCCAGGCTCGACGATTCGCCCTCCATGGGTTGTCCTTCATACCCCACCGGGACGGCCACGGCCACGGGAAGTCCACCCGGTCGCGGTGCATGCATCCTTCAACCGGTGGCTGCCGGCGAATAGAAAGCGCCCCGATGGCCAACCCCACCTCTCGACTTCCGGTGATGCCCGCCGGCCTGCCCATCAACGCGCGCAAGCCGGGGTGGTTGCGGGTCGGTGTGCCCGGCGGCGAGCGGTACGGGAAGGTCCGGGACACCCTGTCCGGCCTGAACCTCCACACCGTCTGCGCCGAGGCCCACTGCCCCAACGACGCCGAATGCTGGGGGGGCGGTACGGCCACGGTGATGCTCATGGGGGATACCTGCACCCGGGGCTGCCGGTTCTGCCAGGTGAAGACGGCCGCGCGCCCCCCGGCGCTCGACCCCGACGAGCCGCGTCACATGGCCGAGGCGGTCCGGAAGCTGAGCCTGGACTACGTGGTGGTGACCAGCGTCGACCGGGACGACCTCCCGGACGGCGGCGCCGCCCACTTCGCCGAGGCCATCCGCAGGCTGAAGGAGATCCAGGGGCTCCTCGTGGAGGTCCTGACCCCCGACTTCCAGGGGGACGCCGAGGCCGTTCGCACGGTCGGGCGGGCTGCGCCTGATGTCTTCGCCAACAACGTGGAGACGGTGCGCCGCCTCACGCCGTCCGTCCGGGACGGAAGGGCCGGCTACGACCAGACCCTGTCGGTGCTCGCCCGGATGAAGCAGGAGTTCCCGGGCGTGGTCACCAAGTCCTCCATCATGGTCGGCCTGGGGGAGACGGGCGCCGAGGTCGAGGAGACCATGCGGGACCTGCGCGCGGTGGGGGTCGAGGTGCTGACGCTGGGGCAGTACCTGCGCCCCTCGGCCTGGCACCTGCCGGTGGTCGAGTTCGTGACCCCGGAGGCCTTCGCAGCGTTCGAGACCGCGGGGCGTGGAATGGGGTTCCGGTACGTGGCGAGCGGGCCGCTCGTTCGTTCCAGCTACAGGGCGGGGGAGCTCTTCATGAAGGGCGTCATCGAGTCGCGCGCGGTTCCGGCGCGTCCGTGACGGAGGGGGAACGATGCGACGGGTACGGGACATCGAGGAGGCGAGGAAGCGCAGGGGGCCCCCCCCTGCCGACGGCGGCGAGGAGGGACGCTGGGGACGGGAGTTCCCGCTCCGCTCGGTGATCGCCGACGACGGATCCGCGGATCCGGCCGAGGTGGCGCTCCCCGACGACCAGGCGGTCGACCTGTACCGGTGGATGGTGCTCTCCCGCGAGGTGGACGAGCGCATGGTCCAGCTGCAGCGCCAGGGGCGCATCGCCTTCTACATCGGCGCCATCGGCGAGGAGGCCACGGTGCTCGGCACCGTCGCCGGCATGGAGCAGCGCGACTGGCTCTTCCCGTCCTACCGGGAGCACGCCGGAGCCCTGTTCCGCGGGATGCCGCTCGTCACCTTCGTGTGCGACCTGCTCGGGAACGCCGGCGACCGGATGCTCGGCCACCAGATGCCCTGCCACGAGGCCTGGGCGGCCGGGCGCTTCGTCTCGATCAGCGCCCCCATCGCGACCCAGGTTCCCCAGGCGGTCGGGGCGGCCTGGGCGGCGCGGATCCGGGGCGACGACATGGTCTCCCTCACCTGGTTCGGCGAGGGGGCCACGAGCGCCAACGACTTCCACACCGGGGCCAACTTCGCCGGGGTCCACAAGGTTCCGGTGCTCATGGTGTGCCGGAACAACGGCTGGGCCATCAGCGTCCCCCGGGAGCTGCAGACCGCCTCCGAGACCATCGCCCAGAAGGCCATCGCCTACGGGATCCACGGGGAGCGGGTCGACGGCAACGACCTCCTCGCGGTCCACGCCGCCACCCGCCGGGCCCGCGCCCGGGCGTCGGCCGGCGAGGGGCCGACGCTCCTCGAGTGCGTGACTTACCGGGTGGAGGGGCACTCCACCTCCGACGACCCCCGCGCCTACCGGGGGGCCGAGGAGGTCGACGCCTGGAAGGCCCGGGACCCGATCCTCCGGCTTGGGCGCTACCTCTCCTGGAAGAAGCTCGTGTCGCCGGAGGAGGTCGAGGGCTTCCGGACCGAGGCCCGGGAACGGGTGCGGCGCGCCGTGGAGGAGGCCGAGGCCTTCGCCCCCAAGCCGGCCCTCGAGACCCTCTTCGAGGGGGTCTACGCCGAGCCCCTGTGGCAGCAGCGGGAGCAGCTCGACGAGCTCCGGGCCGCCATCGCCGCCGACCCCCGCGTCGCCAACCCCAGGTAGCGGATCCACATGCCCACGATGAACATCATCCAGGCAGTGAACGACGCGCTCAGGCTCGAGATGCGCCGCGACGCGGACGTCGTCGTCCTCGGCGAGGACGTGGGGAAGTTCGGCGGCGTCTTCCGGGCCAGCCAGGGGCTCCAGGAGGAGTTCGGCAAGGAGCGGGTCATCGACACGCCGCTGGCCGAGAGCGGGGTCATCGGGACGGCGCTGGGGATGGCGCTCTACGGGCTCAAGCCCGTGCCGGAGATCCAGTTCGCCGACTTCATCTTCCCGGCCATGGACCAGATCCTGAGCGAGGTGGCCAAGTACCGCTACCGGTCGGGCGGGCAGTACGCCTGCCCCATGGTCATCCGTACCCCATACGGCGGCGGCATCCGGGGCGGTCACTATCACTCCCAGTCACCGGAGGCCCACTTCATCCACACCGCCGGGCTCAAGGTGGTGGTCCCGTCGAACCCGCACGACGCCAAGGGGCTGCTCACCTCGGCCATCCGGGATCCCGATCCGGTGCTCTTCTTCGAGCCGAAGCGGGTCTACCGCGCCGCCAAGGGGGAGGTCCCCGAGGGCGAGGTGCTCGTGCCCATCGGGAAGGCCAAGGTGACGCGGGAGGGGCGGCACGTCACCCTCATCGCCTGGGGCGCCATGTGGCACGAGGCCGACCAGGCGGCCCGCGAGGCTGCCGCCATCGGCATCGAGGCCGAGGTGCTCGACCTGCGGTCGTTGCAGCCGCTCGACCTCGACGCCATCGTCGAGTCGGTCCGGAAGACCGGGCGGGCGGTGGTGATCCACGAGGCGCCGAGAACCTGTGGCTTCGGCGCGGAGATCGCGGCGCTCATCCAGGAGCGCTGCTTCCTCCACCTGGAGGCGCCGGTCACCCGCGTCACCGGCTTCGACACGCCGTTCCCGTACACACTCGAGAGCGAGTACCTTCCGCGCGCACCGCGCATCCTGAAGGCCATCCGCGAGATCGTGGCGTTCTGAAGGGGAGGGACATGGCCTACCAGTTCCTGCTGCCCGACATCGGCGAAGGGGTCGTCGAGGCCGAGATCCTGAAGTGGTTCGTCCAGGCCGGCGACGCCGTGGCCGAGGACCAGCCCCTCGCCGAGGTGATGACCGACAAGGCGACCGTCACCATCCCCTCCCCGAAGCGGGGCAGGGTGACCCGCCTCCTCTGGAAGCAGGGGGACGTCGCCAGGGTGCACCAGCCGCTCCTCGAGATGGAGCTCGACGGAGCCACGCCCGAGGTGGCCCCCGTGGTGCCCCTTCCCAGGACGGCCGGTGCGTCTCCGACCCCGGCCGTTCCCGCCTCCGACGTGCGGGCGGCCATCGCGCAGGCGGTCGAGCGGGCCGGCCCGACGGGTTCCGGGAGGGCGCTCGCGACCCCGGCGGTCCGTGCCCTCGCCCGGGAACTCGGCGTCGACATCCAGCGGGTACCTCCGACCGGGCCCGGAGGCCGGGTCACGAAGGACGACGTCCGCGCTCGCGCCGGTGCGAACGGGTCCGCCGGACCCGCGCTTCCATCCGCGCCCGAGGCGGTCCGGGGAGACGTGGAGGTCGTGCCGGTGCGGGGGCTGCGCCGCCGCATCGCGGAGAAGATGGCCCTCTCCAAGCGGACGGCCGCCCATTTCACCTTCGTCGAGCAGGTCGACGCCACCGAACTCGTGGCGACGAAGGAGCGGATGGCCCGGAGCGCCGCCGGCACGGGCGTGAAGGTCACCTTCCTCCCGTTCATCCTCAAGGCCGCCGTCGCGGCCCTCCGGAAGTTCCCCCAGCTCAACGCCACCTTCGACGAGGCGCGGGGCGAGATCCACCGCAAGCGCTGGTATGACCTGGGCTTCGCGGCGGCCACCGATCAGGGGCTCACCGTGCCGGTCATCCGGCACGTCGACCGGCGTTCCATCGCCGACCTGGCGCGCGAGATCGAGCGGCTCGGGGCCGACAGCCGGGCCGGGCGGCTGCGCCCGGAGGACGTCGGGAACTCGACCTTCACGGTGACCAGCCTGGGCGCGCTGGGGGGGATGTTCGCCACGCCGGTCATCAACCACCCCGAGGTGGCGATCCTGGGGGTCCATCGCATCCGGCCCACGCCCGTGGTCCGGGATGGGCTGGTCGTGGTGAGGGACGTGATGTACGTCTCCCTCACCAGCGATCACCGGGTCGTCGACGGCAGCGAGGCGGCCGCCTTCACCTACGAGGTCATCCGCCACCTCGAGGATCCGTCGCTGCTCTTCCTGCACTCGGTGTAGCGGGTGATCGACACCCACTGCCACCTCGACGCCGTCGCCTTCGACGCCGACCGCGAGGAGGCGCTCGATCGGGCCCGGGGCGTGGGGGTGAGCGACGTGGTGGTTCCCGCGGTGGAGCCCTCCGGCTGGGAGCGGCTCCTCGCCTTCGCAGCGGCGCACCCCGGGGTCCACGCCGCGCTGGGCATCCATCCCCAGGCCCTTCCCGGGCTCGACCCGGCGGACGACGACCGTCACCTCTCCGATCTGGAGACTTTGCTCGCGAGGGGCGGGGCGGTCGCCGTGGGCGAATGCGGTCTCGACGGGCCCACGTCGGGGGAGGGGGCGTCGCTGGAACGGCAGCGGGCGGTGCTGCGCGGCCACCTCGCCATCGCCCGGCGGCTCGGCCTGCCCGTGCTGCTCCACTCGCTTCGGACCCATGACGCCATGCGCGAGGAACTGGAGCGGGACGGCCTCCCCGCTGGCGGCGTCCTGCACAGCTTCTCCGGGAGCGCCGGGCTGGTGCCCGCCTTCGCCGGGCTCGGGCTCCACTTCGCCTTCGCGGGGCCGGTCACGTACGAGACGGCGCGCAAGCCGCTCGACGCCGCCCGGGCCGTCCCCCGGGACCGGCTGCTCCTCGAGACCGACGCCCCGGATCAGACGCCCCACCCCCACCGGGGTTCGCGCAACGAACCGGCCCGGCTTCCCCTGGTGCGGGACGCCGTGGCCCGCGCCATCGGCCTCACGCCCGGCGAGGTCGACACGCTCACCACCGGGAACGCGCGCCGCCTCCTCCGGCTCGGCGTGGCCCGAGGATGACCGCGACCGGAAAGCCCCCGCCGCGCGCCGACCGCAATGCCCGCGTCCTGGGGCTCCCGGCGGTGGAGCGTCTCGCCGCAGCCCACGTCGTGGTGCTGGGGCTCGGCGGGGTGGGCTCCTTCACCGCAGAGGCGCTCGCCCGGGCAGGGGTGGGGCGGCTCACCCTCGTGGACGGGGAGCGGGTGGAGGAGACCAATTCCAACCGGCAGCTCCACGCGCTCGACGGCGCCTTCGGCCGCTTCAAGGCCGAGGCGGTCGCGGAGCGGCTGGTCCGGGTCGCCCCCACCGCCCGGATCGACGCCGTCTGCCTCCCCTACGGTCCGGAGACGGCGGAGGCGCTCGTGCCTGCGGGAGTCTCCTACGTGGTCGACGCCATGGACACGGTGGTGGCGAAGCTCCACGTCATCGCCCGCTGCCTCGACCTCGCGGTGCCGGTCGTCACCGCCCTGGGCGCGGCCCGCCGGGTCGATCCGACCGCGGTGCAGGTCACCGACCTCTCGGAGACCCACACCGACCAGCTCGCCAAGGACGTCCGGAAATACTTGCGGAGGCGCCACGCCATCTCGGCCACGGCGCCCCTGGGGGTGAAGGCGGTCTGGTCGGTCGAGGAGCCCAGGGCGACGCTCGCCATGCCCGGGGACGAGTCCGGGGTTCCGGGGACCCGGCCGCGCCCGGAGGGGCACCGGCGGAGGGATCCGAAGTGCTACGGCAGCGTGGCCTTCGTCACCGGGGTCTTCGGGCTGGTGGCGGCGGGGGTGGTCGTCCAGGACCTGACCGGGGTGCTGCCGCGGACCCCTCGGGTACTGGCCGACTCCGAGCGGGCGAGACGGCGGAAGCGGGATATATCCAGGGGAACCAGGAGAGACGAATGACGACGAAGACCTTCGACGCCGTGGTGATCGGGGCCGGACCCGGTGGGTACGTGGCCGCCATCCGGCTCGCGCAGCTCGGCAAGAAGACGGCGCTGGTGGAGCGGGAGTCGCTGGGCGGGGTCTGCCTGAACTGGGGGTGCATCCCCTCCAAGGCCTTCATCGCGGCGGGAAACCTCGTCGACGAGATCCGGGGCGCGGCCGACCGCGGCATCCTGGTCTCCGAGCCGAAGGTCGACGTGGCCAAGCTGCGGGCCTTCAAGGAAGGGGTGGTGAAGAAGCTCGTCTCCGGCGTGGGCGCCCTCGAGAAGGGCAACGGCGTCGAGGTGCTGAAGGGGAAGGCGACGTTCGTGGGCCCGAACGCGGTCGAGGTCGAGGCCGGCGGGGAGAAGACCCGGGTCGAGGCGGCCGCCTTCATCGTGGCCACCGGGGCCCGCCCCATCGCCATCCCGGGCTTCGCCTACGGCAAGGACGTCTGGAGCGCGAAGGAGGCGCTCGACCTGCCGGAGGTGCCGGGACGGCTCGTGGTCATCGGCGGCGGGGTGATCGGGCTCGAGCTCGGAACGGTCTACGCCAAGCTCGGATCGAAGGTCACCATCGTGGAGGCCTTGCCGGCGCTGCTCACCGGGGTCGACCCCGAGGCGGTCCGCATCGTCCAGAAGGGGCTGCGGCAGCGGGGGGTCGACGTCCACCTGAACGCCAAGGCGAAGGGGCTCGACGCCGCCGGCGGGGCGCTCTCGGTCCGGATCGAGGTGGACGGGAAGGAGCAGGCCATCCCCGCCGACAAGGTGCTCGTGGCGGTGGGCTTCCGCCCAAACACCGAGGGAATCGGCCTCGAGGCGGCGGGCGTGAAGCTCGACGCGAAGGGCTACGTCCAGGTGGACGATCAGCTTCGCAGCTCCAACCCGGCCATCTTCGCCATCGGCGACCTCGTCGGCCCTCCCTTCCTCGCCCACAAGGCGTCGAAGGAGGGGGAGATCGCCGCCGAGGTGATCGCCGGCCACCGTTCCGCCCGGGACTGGGTGGCCATGCCGGGCGCCATCTTCACCGACCCCGAGGTGGCCACCGCCGGCCTCTCCGAGGAGCAGGCCCGGGCCAAGGGGCTCGACCCGCTGGTGGGCAAGTTCGCCTTCGCGGCGCTCGGTCGCGCCATCGCCATCGACCACACGGAGGGGTTCGTGAAGGTCATCGCCGACCGGGAGTCGAAGCTCCTGCTCGGGGTGACCATGGTCGGCCCGGAGGCCTCCGACCTCATCGCCGAGGCGACGCTGGCGCTCGAGATGGGGGCCTACGTCGAGGACGTGGCGCTCACCATCCACGCCCACCCGACCCTGGCCGAGGCCTTCATGGAGGCCTCCAAGGCCGCGCTCGGCGAGGCCATCCACGCCATCAACCGGCCCGAGCGCCCGCGCAGGGAAAAGACCGCGGCGCCGTCGTAGGGAAGGGGAGCGGCGGTGCGACCGATCCGGGTCCACAAGCTGGGGCGGGTCGAGTACGCGGACGGGCTCGAGCTGATGCGGCGCGCCGTGGTCCAGGTGCGCGCCCGGGAGCCCGACGCCGACTGGCTCTTCCTGCTCGAACACCCACCGGTCCTCACGCTGGGGCGGGGGGCGGACGGCGGAAACGTCGTCGCCGACCCGGCGTGGCTCGAGGCCCGGGGCTTCGAGGTGCACCAGACCGACCGGGGAGGGGACGTCACCTACCACGGCCCGGGCCAGGTGGTGGCCTACCCGGTGGTGGATCTCTCCGACCGGCCCGACGTCCGGAAGTTCGTGGGGGCGCTCGAGGAGGCGATGATCCGGGCCTGCGCCGACTGGGGCATCGAGGCCGGCCGCCACCCCGAGCACCGGGGCGCCTGGGTGGGGCCCCGGAAGATCGGGGCGGTCGGGGTGCACCTCTCCCGCTGGATCTCCACCCACGGCCTCGCCTTCAACGCCCGGGCCGACCTCTCCCACTTCTCGGCCATCGTCCCCTGCGGCATCGCCGACCCGTCACTGGGGGTGACGACGCTGGCCGCGGAACTGGGGCGCGCCGGGCGGGCCGCCCCATCCCTCGGGGAGGTCGAGGAACGGCTCGCCTCCCACCTCTGCGCCCTCCTCGGGAGGGAACGGGAGGACCGCGACTTCGACCTCCGGACCATCGCGGTCACGGCGACCCGGCCGGACGGCAAGGTCCTCCTGATGCGCCGGTCGGACGCCCGGGGCGGGTTCTGGCAGCAGGTGACCGGCCGCATCGAGCCGGGCGAGGATGCCGCGGAGGCGGCCCGCCGGGAGCTTCGAGAGGAGACCGGCGGCGACGTCCCGGTGCGCCCCCTCGACTACGTCCACGGCTTCGCGCTGGGGGGCGCCCTGGCGGGGCGGGCCGGGGAAGGGCTCTCGACCGGCCAGGAGACCGCCTTCGCGGCGGCGCTTCCCGAGGGATTCGAGCCCCGGCTCTCCGACGAGCACGTGGCCTGGGGCTGGTTCGAGCCGGCGGAGGCGCTCGATCGGCTTCCCTGGGCGGGGCTGCGCCGGTCGGTCCGGCTCGCCGGGGGCGCGGTACCCCCGCGCGTCGTGCTTGCCCCCGACGTCGCTTCGTGATTCTTTTTCCGCCTCCACCAGCGTCCGGGAAGGCGAAGATGATCACCGTCGAGAAGATCGGCGGCACGTCGATGTCGAAGTTCGACGACGTGCTCGCCAACATCATGCTGCGCGACCCGAAGCACGTGTACGGGCGCGTCTACATCGTCTCCGCCTACGCCGGGGTGACGAACGAGCTGCTCGAGAACAAGAAGACCGGCGCGCCGGGCATCTACGCCAAGTTCGCCCAGGGCGACGACTACCACGGCGCGCTCGAGGGGCTGCTCGGGAAGCTCAAGGCGACCAACGCCGGCTTCGCCTCGCTCGGACTCGACGTGAAGGGCGCCGACGACTTCCTCGAGCGGCGCATGCGGGAGCTCCGCGCCTACCTCGATTCGATGCGCCACGTGCTGGCGAGCGGCTACCTGCGCCGGGACAACGTGCTCCTCGCCGCCCGGGAGATGCTGGCCGCCATCGGCGAGGCCCACAGCGCCTACAACAGCGTGGCCATCCTGAAGGCGAAGGGGGTCAAGGCGCAGCTCCTCGACCTCTCCGGCTTCGACGACGACGAGGCCCTCACCATCGACCAGCGCATCCACAAGTCCTTCCAGGGCGTGGACGTGGCCGGACAGGTGGTGGTGGTCACCGGCTACACCAAGGGCATCGAGGGCATCATGCGGGAGTTCGACCGCGGCTACTCGGAGGTCACCTTCAGCAAGGTGGCCGTCGAGCTGCGCCCCGGCGAGGCCATCATCCACAAGGAATTCCACCTCTCCTCGGCCGATCCGGAGATCGTGGGGGCGAAGAACACCGTGCTCGTGGGGATGACCAACTACGACGTGGCCGATCAGCTGGCCGACGTGGGGATGGAGGCCATCCACCCCAAGGCCGCCAAGCCCATGGAGCTCGCCGCCATCCCGCTGCGCCTCAAGAACACCTTCGAGCCGGAGCACCCGGGCACGCTCATCACCAAGGAGTACGTGGGGACGAAGGCCCGCATCGAGGTCATCGCCGGCTCTCCCAAGGTGACGGCCATCGAGATCCACGACCCGTCCATGGTGGGCACGGTGGGGTTCGACGCCCGGGTGATGGAGGTCTTCGCCCGGCACGGCGTCTCGTACATCCTGAAGGCCACCAACGCGAACTCGATCACCCACGTGGTCTGGGACAAGGCGGTCACGCCGGCGTTCGTGGAGGAGCTCGAGAACGCCTACGAGGTGGTGACCGTGGTCCCGTCGGCGATGGTCTGCGCCATCGGCACCAACATCGCCTTCCCGGGCGTCCTGGCCCGCGCCACCCAGGCGCTGGCCGAGCACCGCATCAACGTGAACGCCGTCTCCCAGTCGCTGCGCCAGACCAACATCCAGTTCGTCATCGGCCGGGACGACTACAAGCGGGCGGTGGCGGCGCTCAACGACGCGCTCTGCCTCCACCCACCGGTGATCGCCTAGCCGGACGGCTACAGGTCGAGCGCACCCTCGTCGACGAGGCGGCAGACGGCCGAGATGTCGCGGTGCAGCTCCCGGTCCTCGTCGAGGTGGGGGACCACGTCGCGGATCCGGCGGTGGGCCTCGGCGACGCGCGTCGCGGGGCGCACCGGCCGGCGCAGGTCGAGCGCCTGGGCGGCCACGAGCATCTCGATGGCGAGGCAGGTGCGGACGTTCTCCACCACCGACCGGGCCTTCAGGGCCGCGGTCATCCCCATCGAGACGTGGTCCTCCCGCCCGGCCGAGGACGGGATGGAATCCACGCTGGCCGGGTGGGCGAGCACCTTGTTCTCCGACACCAGGGCCGCGCTCGTCACCTGGGCGATCATGTAGCCGGAGTCGAGGCCGGGATTGCGGGCCAGGAAGGGCGGGAGCCCCGAGAGCATGGGGTTCACGAGCTGCTCCACGCGCCGCTCGGAGATGGTGGCGAGGTGCGAGGCGGCGATGGCCAGGACGTCGAGGGCCAGCGAGACCGGCTGGCCGTGGAAGTTGCCGCCGGAGACGATGTCCCCCACGTCGGCGAAGACGAGCGGGTTGTCGGTGGCCGCGTTCGCCTCCCGGGCGAGGACACCCCGGGAGAAGGCGAGGCCATCCCGGGCGGCGCCGTGGACCTGGGGCATGCAGCGGAGCGAGTAGGGGTCCTGGACCCGGTGGCAGTCCGGCCCCTGGTGCGAGGCGTTGAGCGGCGAATCGGCGAGCAGTTCGCGCAGATGGGCGGCGGCCGCCGTCTGCCCGGGCTGGCCCCGCGCGGCCTGGATGGAGGCCAGGAAGGGGCGGTGGGAGCCGAGGAGCCCCTCGAGCGTCATGGCGCCGGCGACGTCGGCCATCGCCGCCAGTCGGTCGGCACGGACCTGGGTGAGCGATCCCACGGCCACCATGGCCTGGGTGCCGTTCACGAGGGCGAGCCCCTCCTTGGCCTGGAGGACGACCGGGCGCAGGCCGACCCGGGCGAGCGCCTCACGCCCAGGAAGCCTTTGCCCCCCGACCCAGGCCTCCCCTTCGCCGATGATGACGAGCGCCAGGTGGGCGAGCGGCGCGAGGTCGCCGGAGGCGCCCACCGACCCGCGCTCCGGCACCACGGGGATGCAGTTCCGCTCGAGCAGCGCGAGCACGAGGTCGAGGGTCTCCTCGCGGATCCCGCTGTGCCCCTTGGCGAGCACGTTGGCCCGGAGCAGGACGAGGGCCCGGGTCTCCGCCTGGGAGAGCGGTTCGCCGACGCCGGCGGCGTGGGAGAGGATCAGG
>JBAXVO010000240.1:0-5366 GCA_037129355.1 Deltaproteobacteria bacterium
CGTAGCTCCGGGCGGCAGCCCGAGGCTCGATCCCGCCGCACCGCCCCCCTGCACTCCCCGGCCCGCCACCGAGAGCGCGGCCGGGAGGAGCGCCACGAGCGCCAGCGCGGCGGCCAGCACCACCAGCGAGGCCAGGTACTTGCCGGCCACGATCTCCACCGGGCGAACCGGGGAGGTCATGAGCAGCTCGAAGGTGCCGGTGCGCCGCTCCTCGGCCACGAGCCGCATCGAGAGGAAGGGGGAGGTGACGAGGAGGAAGAGCCCCACCGAGCCGAGGAGGCGCGCCACCACCGCGTCGGTGAGGTTCACCCGCTCGAGCAGCGCCGCGCCGCCCGGGATCTCCCCGGCCCGGGTGGTGAGCAGCCGGAACCCGTCGAGCGCGCCGGCGAAGACCTGGGCCGAGAAGAAGGCCACCACCACGAGCACCACCCAGGCCACCGGGGTGGTGAAGTAGACCGAGAGCTCCTTGCGGGCGATGGCGAGGGTGGCGCGCACGGTTCAGGCCGGGGTGACGAGCTTCCCGAAGATCTCCTCGAGGAAGGCGATGTCGTCGAGCGTGACCTTCCGTCCGGGAAGGTGGCGGGCGATGAGGCCGTCGAGGGTGTCGTAGTCCACCAGCCGTCCCTCGTTCAGGACGATGGCCTTCGTGCAGGTCATCGCCACCTCGGGCAGGAGGTGGGAGGAGAGGATCACGGTGTGGCGCCCGCCCAGCGAGCGGACCAGGTCCCGCACCTCGCGGATCTGGATGGGGTCGAGCCCCACCGTGGGCTCGTCGAGGATGAGCACGTCGGGGTCGCCGACGAGCGCCTGGGCGATGCCCACCCGCTGCCGGAAACCCTTGGAGAGGTTCCCGGTGAGCCGGTCGAGCACGCCGTCCACGCCGGTGAGCCCGGCCACCCGCTCCACCTCCCCGGGGACCAGCCCGCGCGCGAGCCCCTTCAGATCGGCGGCGAAGCGGAGCTGTCCCCGCACGGTCATGGCCTCGTAGAGCGGGGGGACCTCGGGGAGGTAGCCGATGCGGCGGCGCGCCTCCATGGGCTGCTCGAAGACGTCGAAGCCGGCGATCCGGATCGAGCCGGAGGTGGCGGGCAGGAAGCCGGTGAGGAGCCGGAGCGTGGTGGTCTTCCCGGCCCCGTTCGGGCCGAGCAGCCCCACCACCTCGCCGCGACCGATGGAGAAGGTCAGGTCGAGGACGGCGGTGCGATCGCGGAAGCGCTTGGTGAGTCCGCTGACCTCGATCATCCGCGCCCTCCGGACGCCATCCGCCGCCCCGGCCGACAATCGCGTCCGGCGCGGGGACTGTCAAGCTGCGGCGGGGTGGTAGGATCCGCGCGCTTCCCGGGGCATGCCCGGGGGCGGAGGGATGCGATGAACGTGGTGGTCCAGAAGTTCGGCGGCTCGTCGGTGGCCGACGTCGAGAAGGTCCGCAAGGTGGCGGAGCGGGTGGCGGCGGCCCAGCGCGACGGCCGGCGCGTCTGCGTGGTGGTCTCGGCCATGGGCAAGACCACCGACGAGCTCCTCGCGCTGGCCAAGCGCATCTCCCCGAGCCCGGCCCGCCGGGAGCTCGACATGCTGCTCACCGCCGGCGAGCGCATCTCCATGGCGCTCCTCGCCATGGCCCTCGAGGACCTGGGGGTCCCCGCGGTGAGCTTCACCGGCAGCCAGGCAGGCATCCTCACCGACGACATGCACGCCTCGGCCCGCATCGTCGAGGTTCGGCCGGTGCGGGTCTGGGAGGAGCTCGACCGGGGCCGGGTGGTCATCGTGGCCGGCTTCCAGGGGGTCTCGCCGCGCAAGGAGGTGACCACCCTCGGCCGGGGCGGCTCCGACACCACGGCGGTGGCGCTGGCCGCGGCGCTGGGCGCCGACTGCGAGATCTACTCCGACGTGGACGGGGTCTACACCGCCGACCCGCGGGTGGTGACCAGCCCACGCCGTCTCGACGAGATCTCCTACGAGGAGATGCAGGAGCTGGCCCGGGCCGGCGCCAAGGTGCTGAACGCCGAGGCCGTCGAGTTCGCGCGCGAGAAGGGCATCGCCATCCACGCGCGGGCCACGTCGGGGTCGACGGCGGAGACCGTGGTGCGCGGCCACGCCGCGCCGGGCGGACGGGTCGCCGGGGTCACCTCGCAGAAGGGGCTCGCGCTCGTGGAGGTTCCCTGGGGCGGGCTCGAGGCGGCGCTCGGGGCGCTCTCCCGACGGGGCGCCGTGCCCTCGGAGGTGGCGGCACACGGGGGCCGGGCGCTCGCCGTGCTGCCGCTCGACAACGTGCACGAGTGGGCCGCGGCCCGGGGCGAGCTGCTCGCCGCGGTTCCCGACGCCGCGGTCGACGACCGGGACGCCGGGTCGGTGAGCGTGGTGGGCGCGCGGGCCGGGGCAGGGCCGGGGGTGCTCCTCGACGTGGTGGCCGCCCTGCGCGAGGTGGGCGAGGAGCCGCGGGCGCTGCTCGCCACGTCGCTCCGTGTCACCGCCTGGTGCGCCGCCGCGCGGGCGCCGGACGCGGTGAGGCTGCTGCACCGCCGGCTGGTGGAGGAGGGGTCGTGAGCGGAATCGGGAAATTCGGCGAGGACGTCGAGGGCTACCGCATCCCCGTGCTGAACGAGCGGGAGATCCGGGCCGCCGCCGGGATCCTCTTCGTCCTCATGTTCGCGGCCATCGCGGCGGCCGTCCTCAAGGGGAGCTTCGTCCTCCTCAAGTACGCCATCGCCATCTTCCTGCCCGACATGCTCATCCGGGTGTTCGTGGGCCCGCGCTACTCCCCCACGCTCATCCTGGGGAGGCTCATCGTCCGCAACCAGGTGCCCGAGTACGTCGGGGCCCCCCAGAAGAGGTTCGCCTGGATCATCGGGGTGGCGCTCGCCTCGGTGATGTTCCTGCTCGTGAACGTGCTCAACACCTACAGCCCGATCTCCGGGATCATCTGCCTCATCTGCCTGGTGTTCCTCTTCTGCGAGACGGCCTTCGGCATCTGCATCGGCTGCAAGGTCTACCGGCTCGTCGCACGGGAGAAGGCCGAGTACTGCCCCGGCGAGGTCTGCGAGGTGAAGGACCGGCAGGAGATCCAGCGGACCACGCCGGCCCAGCTCCTCGTCGTCCTCGGGCTCCTGGGGTACGTGGTCCTGCTGGCGGTGCTCTTCCACGCCGGCTTCGGCGCGCCGCCGCACGCCCTCTTCGGCGGCTAGCGCCAGAACGAGCCGCGGCCCGGCTCCGAGTCCTTGCGCTTGTCCGGTCCGTCGATGGCCACGAAGTCGCACATCTCGTTCAGGCGCGAGTAGATGCGCTGCCCGACCCGCTCCTCCAGGCTCATGTGCTCGGCGTCGCGCTGGAAGTCCTTCGACGCCGTGTGGATCTTGCCGCCGGTGGGCACCGGGACCGGCTGGGGGTCGCGCGGGTAGTTGGTGGCGAAGACGGTGGTGAGGCCGGCGTTGTAGCGGCGGCTGATGAGCTCGTCGAGCATCGACCGCTCCCACTCGGTGCCGCGCTCCTTGCCGAGCTCGTCGATGGCGAGCACCGGGACGCTGGCGAGGGGGCCCAGGATCTCCATGTGGCCGCGGTTCGACCCGAAGCCGGCCCGGATGTCCGAGAGCAGGAGCATGAACTCCACGTAGCGGCAGGAGATGCCCTTCTCGAGCGCGAGCCAGCGGAGCGTGGCGGCGAGCAGGTGGGTCTTGCCGCAGCCGGGCTTCCCGTGGAGGAGCACCCCGCGGCTGGCCTGGTCGGAGCGGGCCTGGTGGGCGAAGTTCTCGCAGGCGCTCTTGGCCTTGGACTGGCTCTGCGACCAGGGGCGGAAGGTGTCGAAGGAGGCCTTCGCGACGGCGGCCGGGATCGCGGCGGCGTTGAAGGTGGCGATGCGCTGGTCGAGGTGGCGGCAGCTGCAGGCCTGGGCCACGAGGCCGGGACCGGTGGAGATCATGACGTAGCCGCTGCCGCCGCAGCGCGGGCAGGTGGTCTGGCAGGTGCAGCGGTGGGCCCTGGCCGCGACGCCGACCACCTGGTCGACCACGTATCCCGCCCCGCCGCACAGGGTGCAGGCGGCGCCGCTCTCTCGTGTTTCCGGCATCGGGCGGCGGAGTCTACACGGTCCCGCGGAGGCAGAGTATCCCCGCCCGCCGGGCCGCCTCGAACAGGTGTGTCCTCAAGGTCTTCCGGTACGCGGAGCGCCGGGCACGGCGGGTCCGGTCACCGGCGAGCAGCCGGCAGCGGGGGCCGAGGGAGGCCCGCTCGGGGCGCGGGAGGGAGAGGATCCAGCGGTGCAGGAGGAGGTCGTCGGCCCGCGCCAGGGCCCGCTCGAGGTCGTCGAGGGAGACCGCGTCGGCGGGGAGTGCGGCCGCCACGTCCCGGTAGGCGCGGCGTCGTTCGCCGCTCGTGGCGCCCTGCGCCTCGTCGAGCAGGCTCCTCGCCGCGGCGAGGCGGGCGCGCGCCGCGTCGGCCTCGGGCCCCGGTGCGCCACCGTCGCCGACCCGGCCGTCCCGGTAGGCCCGCCACTCCTCCTCGACGAATCCCCGCAGCGCCCGCAGCGAGCGGGGCGGGGCCGCCCCCGGCGAGCGCCCCTGCGCCAGCTCGTCCCACCCCCGCCGCATCCCCCGGCAGGCCACCGAGGCGGGGACGCCGCGCCGCTCCCATTCGGCGACCAGCTCCAGGTCGAGCGGGGAGAGCAGGAGCCCCGTGCCCCGGAGCTGGAGGAAGAACTCGGCGATGAGCGCCGTGTACGACAGCTCGCCGGAGGGGATGAGCGACACGGGGGGATGGTAGCGGAAGGGGGTGTCAGTGCGACGCGTCGCCGAACGGACGTGGCCGATCGAGCCGCCGCGGGCAACGTCCGCGGCGCGGACCGCCGGGAAAACGGGGCGCAAGGAAACGCTGCATTGACAGTGTTTCCGTGAGATTGGCTTCCCGTGAAGGGGGCATGACGGGAAGGCCCCTGTCGCTTCGCAGGCGCTCCTTCCGCGCGACTTCGCCGCGCCTGGCGAGGTTCGAGATCTCCTGGCGAAGGGGCGCGCCAGCGGGGGGCCTGGCGCGTTCCCGTGGGCCGAGAATTCGCGTGAGACACTTCCTCTCATGCACGACGCCAACCTTCCCGAGGCCCGTTCCTTCCACGCCAGACTCGTCGATCTCCTCCGCGTCGAGTTCGACTCCCTGGGCGCATTCCTCGAGGCCCTGGCCGAGTTCGACCGGCTCGGGCTCTTCCGCCCGCTCGGATACGCGGACCTCTTCTCGTATCTCCACCGGGGCCTGAAGCTCTCCCGCCCGGCGGCTCATCAGCGGCGCGCCGCAGCCTGGCTCGTCCAGCGATTCCCCGAGGTGCTGGAGGCGATCCGGGAAGGGAAGCTCTGCTTCACCACCGCGGCGGTGCTGGCCTCGGTGGT
>JBAXVO010000241.1:0-5360 GCA_037129355.1 Deltaproteobacteria bacterium
TGGCCGAGGCCGGGCGGATCGCCGACGCGCTCGAGGCCCGCTGGCGGGACGCGCCGCCCACCTGGAACCTCCCCACAGGGAGGCCCGAGATCGACGCGCTGGTCTGGTTCCGGTACGTGGAGACCGAGGGGCTGTAGGCCGCCCCGGAGCCCGGGCCGCGGGAGGCGCTAGGCGCTCTCCTGCTCCTTGCGCAGGACGACGATGGGCTGCTCGCCCTTCTCGATGACTTCCTCGGAGATGACGATCTCCTGCACGTTCCGGCGGCTCGGGACGTCGTACATGATGTCGAGCATGGCGCCCTCGACGATGGCGCGCAGCCCGCGGGCCCCGGCCTTGTTGCGCACGGCGGCGCGGGCGATGGCCTTGAGCGACCCGTCGGTGAACTTGAGGGCCACGCCGTCCATCTCCATGAGCTTCCGGTACTGCTTCACGAGCGCGTTGCGCGGCTTGGTGAGGATCTCCACCAGCGCCGTCTCGTCGAGCTCCTCGAGGGCGGTGACCACCGGGAGGCGCCCCACGAACTCGGGGATCATGCCGAACTTGAGCAGGTCCTCGGGCTCGACGAGCGCGAGCAACTCGCCAACGTTGCGATCCTCCTTCTTCTTGGCGTCGGTGCCGAAGCCCAGGCTGCGCCCGCCCAGGCGGCGCTCGATGACGCCCTCCAGGCCGCAGAACGCGCCGCCGCAGATGAAGAGGATGTTGGTGGTGTCGACCTGCAGGAACTCCTGCTGCGGGTGCTTGCGTCCGCCCTTGGGCGGGACGTTGGCCACCGTGCCCTCGATGAGCTTGAGCAGCGCCTGCTGCACCCCCTCGCCGGAGACGTCGCGGGTGATGCTGGGGTTCTCGCTCTTGCGGGCGATCTTGTCGATCTCGTCGATGTAGACGATGCCCTTCTGCGCCCGCTCGATGTCGTGGTCGGCGGCCTGCAGCAGGTTCACGATGATGTTCTCGACGTCCTCGCCCACGTAGCCGGCCTCGGTCAGCGTGGTGGCGTCGGCGATGGTGAAGGGGACGTTGAGGATGCGCGCCAGCGTCTGGGCCAGCAGCGTCTTGCCCGAGCCGGTGGGGCCGAGCATGAGGATGTTCGACTTCTGCAGCTCGACGTCGTCGACCTCGAGCCGGGTCTCGATGCGCTTGTAGTGGTTGTGGACGGCGACGGCGAGCGTCTTCTTGGCCCGCTCCTGCCCCACCACGTACTCGTCGAGGATGGCCTTGATCTCGGAGGGGCGCGGGATGCGGAGCTTCGGGTCGCGCTTCTCCTCGCCGGCGATCTCCTCGGCGATGATGTCGTTGCACAGCCCGATGCACTCGTCACAGATGTAGACGGTGGGCCCGGCGATGAGCTTCTTCACCTCCTTCTGCGACTTTCCGCAGAAGGAGCAGCACAGGGTCTCTCGTTTCTCCGCTCCGGCCATCTTCCGATCCTAGCGCTACTTCGCCTCGACCGCCTTCTTCGTGACGATCACCTCGTCGATGAGGCCGTAATCCTTGGCCTCCTGCGGCGACATGAAGTAGTCCCGGTCGGTGTCCTTGGAGATCCGCTCGATGGGCTGGCCGGTGTGGCGGGCCAGGATCTCGTCGAGGGTGTGCTTGAGCCGGAGCGCCTCCCGGGCCTGGATCTCGATGTCGCTGGCCTGGCCGGAGAAGCCGCCGGAGAGCTGGTGGATCATGATGCGGGCGTTGGGCACGGCGAAGCGCTTGCCCTTCGCGCCGGCCGAGAGCAGCACCGCCGCCATGCTGGCCGCCTGCCCCAGGCAGATGGTGGAGACCGGGGGCTTCACGTACTGCATGGTGTCGTAGATGGCGAGGCCCGAGGTCACCGAGCCGCCCGGGCTGTTGATGTAGATGGAGACGTCCTTCTCCGGGTCCTCCGACTCGAGGAAGAGGAGCTGGGCGGTGACCACGTTGGCCACGTCGTCGTCGATGGCCGTCCCGATGAAGACGATCCGATCCTTGAGCAGGCGCGAGTAGATGTCGTAGGAGCGCTCGCCCCGGTGGGTCTGCTCGATGACGTAGGGCATCGGGATGTAAGGCATCGTTCCTCCGGGGCGCCGCGCTGGCGGGCCCGATATGACTTACTGGTAGTTCGCGGCCGCCGCCAGCAGGGCAACGACCTTGTCCTCGCGGATGCGCTGGCGGAGCGCCTGGAGCCCCTCGCCCTTGGGCTGGAGCCGGGAGGGCGGCACGCCCATCTCGTCGGCGCGGCGCTGGATCTCCTCCTGCTCGTCCTGCGGCCCCACCTCGATCTTCTCGGCCTGGGCGATGGCCTCGAGCAGGAGCGCCGCCTTCACGGTGAGGAGCGCCTGCTCCCGCATGTCGCCGCGGATGCGCCCCAGGTCGAGGTCGAGCTGGCGGATGTCCACGCCCTGACGGGCCAGACGCTGCGCGGTGTTCTCCACCATGGCGTCGATGGTCCGCTCGACCAGCGCCTGCGGCACCTCGAAGTCGTTCTTGTCGAGCGCGCCCTTCACCAGGGCGTCCCGCTCCTCGGCCTCGACGCGCCGCTTCTCGCGCTTCTCGAGGTCGGCGCGCACGCGGTCGCGCAGCGCTGCCAGGGTCTCCACCCCCTCGATGCCGACCTCCTTCGCGAAGGCGTCGTCGAGGGGCGGGATCTTCTGGGTGCGCAGCGACTGGAGGGTGATGGCGAACTTGCCCTGCTTGCCGGCGAGCGCGGTGTCTCGGAAGTCGGCCGGGAAGGTCTGCTCGGTCTCGAAGGCCTCGCCGACCTTGCGACCCTGGAGCGCGGCCATCTCGCCGGCGAAGAAGTTGCCGTCCTTCACCTGGATGAGCGCGCCCTTGGCGGAGCCGCCGTCGAAGGGCGTGCCGTCGACCGAGCCCTCGTAGTCGATGACCGCCCAGTCGCCGGCCTCGGCGACGTCGCGACCCTCGAGCGGGACCATCTCGGCGTAGGACTGGTGGAGCCGCTCGATCTCGGCCTCGACGGCGGCGTCGGCGACCTCGACCGGCTTCCGGGTCACGGTGATGCCCCGGTAGTCCTTCGGCACGATGACCGGCTTCACCTCGACACGCGCGGTGTAGGAGAAGGGGCGGTCCGGGCCGATGCCCCCCTCGGCCACCTCCACGCGCGGCGCGGCGACGGCCTCGAGGTCCTGCTCCCTCGTGGCCTCCTCGAAGCTCTTCTGGACGAGCTTCTCGACCACCTCGGCCTCGACCTGGTCCTTGAAGTTGCGCTCCAGCACCGTGCGGGGCGCCTTGCCGGGGCGGAAGCCGCGGAGCTTCACGCGGCGTCCGAGGCTGGCGTAGGCGCGATCGATCTCCTTCGCCACCTCGGCGGGCTCGATCTCGACGGTGACCTTCTTCTCCACGGGGGAGAGCTTCTCGACCTGGATCTTCATTCGGGGAATTCCTTCAAGCGGAACGGGGGCATAGACCTACGGCCGCGGGGGCCGCGGGTCAAGGGAAATGGGGGTACGTCCCGGAGGACGGATTGGGCGGGGAGGGACTCGAACCCTCATGCCTTTCGGCACCGGATCCTAAGTCCGGCGCGTCTGCCAGTTCCGCCACCCGCCCGCGGAACCCGGGAGATTATCCGATCGGGCCCCGGGCCGGCTCGCCCCGTTTCGTTGTAGAACGACCGGGTGGACGCGCCCCACGAGCACCCTCCCGAGGCTGCCTGCACTCCGGCCTGCCCGCGCTGGAGCGAGTGGGCGTTGCACTTCTACTTCCTGCAGCAGCGCTGGCCGGAGATGCTGGCCGCCTGCCGGGAGGCCGCGGCCATCGAGTGGGTGATGGCGGCGCCGGGGGTGGCCGGGGTGAAGCTCCCGGAGTACTTGCAGTCCGAGCAGCTCGTCCGGCTCAACATGGTCGCCGGGAGGGACACCCCCGAGGTGCTGCTCGACGAGTGGGGCATCCGCTGCGAGCTGACCTTCCGGGGGCTCCGCAACGAGGTGGCGCTGCCCTGGGGGGCGGTGGTGGCCGGCACGCTGCGGCCGCCGGAGCGGAAGAAGCCCCGCTTCGGGCTCATCCAGGGCGGCAAGAAGTAGCGCGGCGGTGAGGTCCCGCAGGAGCGGGGCCACGGCGCCGCCGCACCAACGAAAAAGCCCCCCTGGTCTACCCAGAGGGGCCTTTCGTGATGCTTGGTGAGCGCAGAAGGAATCGAACCTTCAACCTATGGATTAAGAGTCCATTGCTCTGCCAGTTGAGCTATGCGCCCGGAAATTCGGGGGACTTCGGATGGCTCTGGCGAAGGGCGGCCGATCTACCAGCCGCCTCCAGGGTTGTCAATGGCGCGCCCGGAGGGAATCGAACCCCCGACCTGCGGCTTCGAAGGCCGACGCTCTATCCAACTGAGCTACGGGCGCGAGCGGCGGGTCGGTCCCGCAGCCCGTGAAGGTATGGGGTGAGTGATGGGGTTCGAACCCACGACCCCCGGATCCACAGTCCAGTGCTCTACCGATTGAGCTACACTCACCGTAAAATTGTTGGCGCGCCCGGAGGGAGTCGAACCCCCGACCCGCGGCTTAGAAGGCCGCTGCTCTATCCAACTGAGCTACGGGCGCAAGTCGGCCCCGTCCTCCGCTGCCGGGCTCTTCGGAACCCCCGGCCATCCGATTCTGCTTTCAAAGAGTCGGGGCGGCCGGATTCGGACCGGCGACCTCCTGCGCCCAAGGCAGGCGCGCTACCAGGCTGCGCTACGCCCCGGCACCTTACGACATTTTCCCGTCCACCCGGGCCCGAGAGCGCCGTGTCTAGCGTCCCTCCGGGGTTTTGTCAAAGGTTGGCTGAGATCCGGCGCAGTTCCGGCAACAGCCTGCGCAGCGCCTCGCCCCGGTGGGAGAGCGCGTCCTTCTCCGGGGCGGAGAGCTCGGCCATGGTCTTCCCGGGGGCTCCCTCGGGGAGGAACCACGGGTCGTAGCCGAACCCCCCCTCCCCCCGCGCCGCGTCGGCGATCGTGCCGCGGCAGCTTCCCTCGGCGGAGGCGAGCACGGTCCCGTCCGGGCCGGCCAGCGCCACCACGGCCCGGTACTCGGCGCCCCGGTGCTCGGGCCAGACGCCGTGCATGACCATGGCGAGCTTCTCGTTGTTGGCCCGGTCCCGCTCCTGGCCGGACAGGCCGGGGCTCTCGTCCTCCGACCAGCGGGCCGAACGGATGCCCGGCTTGCCCCAGAGCGCGTCGATGCAGAGCCCGGAGTCGTCGGCGAGCGCGTGCATCCCGGCCGCGCGGGCGTACTCGGAGGCCTTCTTGGCTGCGTTGTCGGCGAAGGTGGAGCGGTCCTCCTCCACCTCCGGGATCGGGGCGGGAAGGTCGTCGAGCGAGACCACCCGGACGTCGAGGCCGGTGACGAGGCGGCGCAGCTCGCGGAGCTTGCCCGGGTTGCGGGTGGCGAAGAGCAGGTTCA
>JBAXVO010000242.1:0-5359 GCA_037129355.1 Deltaproteobacteria bacterium
CGGTGCCCCCCGCGCCGGCTCCGGCCTCGGCTGCCGCAGGCGCCCCGGCAGGTGCCCTGGCCTCGGTGGACACGGGCCACCAGGTGCCCGCGAACCTCAAGGTGGTGAAGCTCGAGCCGTCGCGCTCCTCCCCGGCGCCGAAGGGCGGCAAGGCAGCCTCCGCGCCGCCCGTCCCGACCTCCACCCCCATCCAGGACCCGTCGCCGGCGGCGGTCGCCGCCCTCGGTGCCGGCGCGAAGTCGTCCCCGTCGGAGGTGCAGGCCTCCCTCGACCGGGCGCGCGCCCTGTCCGGGCTCCCCCGGGCCCGGGCGCTCGAGCAGTTTGCCGACGCCCACCCCTCCAGCACCCGTTCCGGCGAGGCGCTCGTCGATGCCGCCCGAACCCGCAAGGACGCCGGCGACCCCGACGGCTCCTGCGAGGACTTCTCCCGCGCGGTGGCCGAGTACCCGGCCTCCCGCGCCGCGCCCGACGCGCTCGAGGGGCTGGCCGCCTGCGAGCTGCGCAGGGGCCGCGCCTCCGAGGCGAGCCGCCTCCAGGCCCGCCTCGCCAAGGATTTCCCCGATTCACCCGCAGGGAAGCGTGCCAGCGAGCACGCACCGGCGGTGCAAGGAGCCGCGCCATGACCCACGTGAAGCTCGCCGTCCTCCTCGCCGTGCTGCCGTCGCTCTCCCTCGCACAGGCCGGCGCGCTCGATCGGGCGCGCCAGGTCCAGGGCGTACAGGACGCCGGGACGCAGCGGACGACCCTCATCATCGACGGCGCCCAGGGGCCGGCTCTCCCGGCCAACGCCAGCGGCACGGTGAACCTGAACTCCGCCGCCGACCGGCTCGAGGGCGTGGCCGTCGAACCGGCACCCGGCACGGCCTCGCGCGACCCCGCCCCGGAGAACCACGTGATCCAGCGGGGCGACACGCTCTGGGACCTCTCCGGCAAGTACCTGGAGTCGCCGTGGTACTGGCCCAAGCTCTGGTCGTACAACCCGCAGATCGAGAACCCGCACTGGATCTACCCCGGCAACCCGCTCAAGCTCGGCCCGGCCGGCGCCTCCCCGTCCCAGGCCCCGGTGCGCATCGCCGGTGCGGCCGACGACGTGGCGCCCCCCAAGGAGCTCGAAGACCTCACCCGCGGCAGCATCGACCGCGCGCAGATGCTCGACGACGAGGACACGGTGACCGTGGGCGGCCCGTACAAGATCGGCGGCGCGCGCCCCAGGGGCCCCGCGGTCGTGCGCAACAGCTTCGTCACCGCGAACCAGCTCACCGCCTCGGGAACGGTCATCGCCGCGTTCGAGGAGAAGATGATCCTCACCACCGGCGACCGGATCTACGGCAAGTTCAAGGACCCCGGCTCGGTCGAGGTGGGGCAGAAGTTCTCCATCTACCGGACCGACGGCCGGATCATCCACCCCGTGACCGGCCGCATGTTCGGCTGGAAGACCGTCATCCTGGGGACGGCCCGGGTGACGGCGGTCGAGGCCGGCAAGGCCGCCTCCCTCGTCATCACCTACGTGAACGACGGCATCGAGCGCGGTGACCTCATCGGCCCGTCGGTCGAGCAGGCCAGGCGCCCCCTCTTCGTCCGGCCCAACCGGTCCTCGCTCGACGCCTTCATCATCGGCGTCCAGCCCGCCATCGTCACCGGCGCCGCCGAGTTCAACGTGGTCTACCTCGACAAGGGCAAGGCCGACGGCGTCGACGTGGGGAACACCTTCGAGGTGGTCCGGGCGGGCGACCCGCTCTACGAGCCGATCGACCGGCCGCTCAACACCCCCGGCCTCCCGCGCGAGGTCATCGGGCACGTGGTGGTCTTCGACGCGCAGGAGCGGGCCTCGACCGCCTACGTCAAGCGGTCCATCTCCGAGCTGCTCGTGGGCGATCACGTGGAGATGCGCCCGTCGGCCGACGCGACCCCAGCGAAAACGGGCAGTTAGCGCCCTTCGGCGACGAGACCTGGGCGGGGCGTCGCTTGACCTGCCCCGCCCCGGTGCGTATATGACCCCGCCGGATGAGGGGCGCTCGCACCATCGGTCGAGGCGAAGAGGGGTGGCCACGCGCCCTCGATCTCCTGGCCGATCCACCGGATTTCCTCCGGGTACGCGGGGGTTTGCCACGTCCGGGTGAGCGGGTCGTGGCCGTGGTGGGGTCCCGGACGGCCGGTCCGGCGGGGCTCGACCAGGCGCGGAAGATCGGCTGGGTGCTGGCCCGGGCGGGAGCCTGGGTGGCCTCCGGAGGGGCGGTCGGGATCGATGCGGCTGCCCACATGGGCTGCCTCGAGGCCGGTGGCCGGACCGTGGTGGTGCTGGGCGGTGGTCTCGACCACCTCTACCCGGCGGAGAACCGGGAGCTGTTCGCCCGGATCGTCGAGTCGGGTGGCGGCCTCGTGTCCGAGATGGACGACGGCCGGCGCGCGGCGGCCTGGAGCTTCCCGAGGCGCAACCGGATCGTTGCGGCCCTGGGCGAGGCGACGGTGGTGGTGAGGGCGGGCGCCGGGAGTGGCGCGCTCCTCACGGCGGGAGACGCGGCACGGCTGGGCCAGCGGGTCTGGGCGGCCGGCGGCGTCCCCGGCGACGAAGGGGTGGGACTGCGGGCGCTCGCCGAGGCGGGCGCCTCGGTGTTCCGCACCGTGGAGGAGCTGGTTCGCGGGCTCGGGCTGGACGAAGGGGTCGGAACCGCCATCGAGGCGGCGGACCCCCGGAGCCTCGACGGCGAGGCGGCGACGCTCCTCGCGGCGCTCGACCGGGAGCCGCGGGGAGCCGACGAGGTGGCGCGCCGTGCCGGGGTCGGCCCGGCGGCGGTGCTGGCGGGATTGATGGAGCTCGAGCTGCTCGGGCTCGTGGAACGGAGGCCGGGGCGCGGTTTCGCCCGGCGCGAAGTCGGGTCGCAAGGAGAATGATGGCCACGGCAGCCAGGAAGACCGGCGCGAAGAAGGCGCCTGCGGGCACGAAGTCGGCGAAGGTCGAGAAGGCCGAGAAGCCGGCCAAGGCCGAGAAGGTCGCGAAGGTCGCGAAGGCCGAGAAGGCCGAGAAGGCGCCCCGGAGCACGGCGGGCCGCGGCGGCACGCTCGTGGTGGTCGAGTCGCCGGCCAAGGCGAAGACCATCAAGAAGTACCTGGGGCGCTCCTACGAGGTGCTGGCCTCGGTCGGCCACATCATGGACCTGCCCAAGTCCAAGCTCGGCGTCGACGTCGACCACGGCTTCGAGCCGCAGTACGTCGTCATCCGCGACAAGACCAAGGTGGTGGCCGACATCAAGAAGGCGGCGCGCAAGGCCGACCGGATCCTGATCGCCACCGACCCCGACCGCGAGGGGGAGGCCATCGCCTGGCACCTCTCCATGGAGCTCGGGGCCCCGGGCGGCGACGACAAGGTACAGCGGGTGCTCTTCAACGAGATCACCAAGGGCGCCATCCTGGCCGCCATCCAGAAGCCCGGCCAGCTCGACCGCAAGAAGTACGACAGCCAGCAGGCCCGCCGGATCCTCGACCGGCTCGTCGGCTACCAGATCAGCCCCATCCTCTGGAAGAAGGTGCGCCGTGGCCTCTCGGCCGGGCGCGTGCAGTCGGTCGCCGTCCGTCTGGTGGTGGACCGGGAGCGGGAGATCGAGGCCTTCGTCAAGGTGGAGTACTGGACGCTCGACGCCGACCTGGCGGCGGCGCTCCCCCCCGAGTTCCGGGCCCGCCTGTTCAAGGTGGACGGGCAGAGGGCCGAGCTCACCGAGGGTGAAACGGCGCGCGGCCTGGCCGCCGAGATCGAGAAGGCCCGCTTCACGGTGGCCTCGGTCGATCGCAAGGAGCGCCGGCGCAACCCGCCCCCGCCCTTCACCACCGCCAAGCTCCAGCAGGAGGCCGCCAACCGGCTCGGCTTCAGCGCCAAGAAGACCATGACGCTGGCCCAGCGGCTCTACGAGGGCGTCGACCTCGGCGAGGACGGCACCACCGGTCTCATCACCTACATGCGCACCGACTCGGTGCGCCTGGCGCCGGAGGCGGTCGACTCGGTCCGTGCCTACATCGGGCAGACCTACGGCACCGACCACCTCCCCGAGACCCCCAACTTCTTCAAGACCAAGCAGAAGCAGGCCCAGGAGGCCCACGAGGCGGTGCGTCCGGTCTCCACCTCGTTCCCGCCGGAGAAGGTGGCGCCCCACCTCGACGCGCAGGGCGAGCGGGACATGACCCGCCTCTACGAGCTCATCTGGAACCGCTTCGTGGCCTGCCAGATGGTGCCGGCGGTCTACGACCAGACCACCGTCGACGTCCAGGCCGGCCGGGCCACCTTCCGGGCCACCGGCTCCATCCTCAAGTTCCCCGGCTACCTGGCCGTCTACGGGGCGCAGCGCCCCGAGGACGAGGCCGGCGCCGAGGCCGAGAAGGAGGGCGAGGAGAACGGACGCGAGAAGGCCGAGGACCGTTCCCTGCCGCCGCTCGAGGCCGGCATGGACCTGCGCCTCGTGAAGCTGCTCCCCGAGCAGCACTTCACCCAGCCGCCTCCCCGGTTCAACGAGTCGTCGCTCATCAAGGAGCTCGAGGAGAAGGGCATCGGCCGCCCCTCCACCTACGCGAGCATCCTCTCCACCATCCAGGACAAGGGCTACGTCGAGAAGATCGAGCGGACCTTCAAGCCGTCGCACCTCGGCCTGGTGGTCACCGACGAGCTCGTGAAGGCCTTCCCGAGCGAGCTCGACGTGGCCTTCACGGCGGGCATGGAGGAGAAGCTCGACGAGGTCGAGGAGGGCACCACCGGCTGGCAGGCCGTGCTCACCGAGTTCTACGACCGCTTCAAGGTCGACCTCGCCAAGGCCGGCGAGATGATGCGGGACGTGAAGACCGAGCAGAAGCCCACCGACGTCCCCTGCGACAAGTGCGGCAAGATGCTCGTCATCAAGTGGGGGCGCAACGGGGAGTTCCTGGCCTGCCCGGGCTACCCGGAGTGCCGCAACACGATGAACTTCCGCCGGGAGGGGGACACGGTCGTCCCCATGAAGGAGGAGGACGTCCCCACCGACGAGAAGTGCCCCGAGTGCGCGGCACCGATGGTGATGAAGCGCGGGCGGTTCGGGAAGTTCTTCGCCTGCACCCGTTACCCGGAGTGCAAGGGGACGAAGTCGGTCCCGCTCGGCGTGCCCTGCCCGAAGTGCGCGAGCGACCTGTCCGAGCGCCGCTCCAAGCGGGGCAAGACCTTCTACGGCTGCACCGCCTATCCCAAGTGCGACTTCGTGTCCTGGGACAAGCCGCGCCTGGAGAAGTGCCCGCTCTGCGAGAACCCCTGGCTCGTGGAGAAGTACTCGAAGCGGGACGGCGCGGTGGTGGCCTGCCCGAACAAGGAGTGCGGGTACCGGCGGGCCGGAGCCGACGCGGGAGC
>JBAXVO010000243.1:0-5355 GCA_037129355.1 Deltaproteobacteria bacterium
CATGCCCTCGGCGCCGCCCCTGTCCTGCACCCTTGCTTTAACATCCATCTTGTCCGTCTAGGAGGATTTACCGTGCGATCTATGAGAGTGCTTAGGCTACTTGCCGTGGCTGCTGCGCTGGGCGTGTTTTCACTCGCAGCCGGCGCGCAGCAGAAGGTGTTCGTCTACACCTCGATGAAGGAGTCGATGGTAGGCGACCTGAAGGCGGCCTTCGCCAAGAAACACCCCGACATCAAGCTCGATTACCAGTCCGCGGGGGCCGGCAAGCTGATGGCCAAGATCGCGGCCGAGCGCCAGTCGGGCAAGATCCTGGCCGACGTGCTCTGGACCAGCGAAGTTCCCGATTTCTACCAGCTGAAGGCACAGAGCATGCTGCTGCCTTATATGCCGGCGGACGTCAAGATCTTGTTGAATCCCCTGCCCGACTACGACGGCTCATTCACCGCCGTGCGTTTCGGCACGCTGTACTTCATGGCCAGCCGCGCGGACCCGGCGGCTTGCGCGGCAGCCTACAAAAAACGAATGGCAGCAGCCGCGTCTCTCGGCGCCTCTGCCTCTGCTGTGACGGCGACGCCCCCCGCTGTCGAGTGGAGGCAGGACAAGCTGCTCGAGGCCATGCACGCGCTGCCAAAGCTGCACGATGCGCTGATGGGCGACGACAGCGACACCAAGTTTGTCTTCTCGCCCAAGTGCATCACGTTTGAGGCCGGCAACGATGTGCGGGGCACGATCGCGCGCGTCCGGGCCGGGGAAGAGGGCGTCCGGTTCGGAAGCGGGGTTGCCGACGCCGCCGCGCCGTCGTAGGAAGCTGCCATGCGACTTCCCGACGGGCGAGAGGTCCCGGACCTGCACGTGGATCCGGAGGTGGTGGCGCGCTGCCGGGCGCTCGCCGACCGGGTGACCGGCGAGGTGATGGGGTTCGTCGAGCGCCACACCACGGTCTCCATCGAGCGGACCGTGCTGCGGCAGCTGGGCTTCCACGACGCCGGGCCCCGCGGGATCCCGCTCGTGAACCTCATGGTGGACGCGCTCCACGAGCGCGGGCTCCTCGGCAAGGGCGCCGCCTGGTGGTTCGGCTGGGCGCTGCGCCGGGGCGCGCGCGATCCCATGCAGGTGGTGGAGCGGATCACCGGGCTCCCCCGCTCCCCGGAGCCCCTCTCCCCGGCCGAGGAGGGGGCGCTGCGGGAGGAGGTCGCCGCCGAGGCCCGCGCCGCCGCCGAGGAGCTGCGCCGCCGGGTCGAGGCGCGCGACGCGCTGCGGAACGAGCTCGGCATGGGCCCCCGGCCGCACAAGTACCTGATCGTCGCCACCGGGAACATCCACGACGACGTCGAGCAGGCGCGCGCCGCGGCCCAGGCCGGCGCCGACATCATCGCGGTCATCCGCTCCACGGCCCAGTCGCTCCTCGACTACGTTCCCCACGGGGCCACCACCGAGGGCTACGGCGGGACCTACGCCACCCAGGAGAACTTCCGCATCATGCGGGAGGCGCTCGACGCCGAGTCCCGGCACCTGAAGCGCTACGTGATGCTCACCAACTACGCCTCCGGTCTGTGCATGGGGGAGATCGCCTACGCG
This sequence comes from Deltaproteobacteria bacterium, assembly GCA_037129355.1. Classification (GTDB taxonomy): domain Bacteria; phylum Myxococcota; class Myxococcia; order Myxococcales; family Anaeromyxobacteraceae; genus CAIOAK01. The sequence continues at coordinate 1,579 of JBAXVO010000243.1, forward strand.
GCGGCGTGGGAGCGGCTCGACATGCTGCTCAACGACGCCATGTACGGCATCCTCTTCCGCGACATCAACATGCGCCGGACGCTGTGCGACCAGTACTTCTCCCGTCGCATCACCGCCTACGCGGGCGTGATCATCAACACCGGCGAGGACAACTACATCACCACCGCGGACGCCGACGAGGCCGCCCACACCGTCATCGCCAGCCAGTTCGTCAACGAGTCCTTCGCCCATCGCGCCGGCCTCCCGGACCGGCTCATCGGGCTCGGGCACAGCTTCGAGATCGACCCGCACCGGGAGGACACCCTGGCGCGCGAGATGGCCCAGGCGCTGCTCGTCCGCACCCTCTTCCCGGAGGCGCCCATCAAGTACATGCCCCCCACCAAGCACAAGGAGGGGGACATCTTCTTCAGCCACGCCTACGACGTGCAGGCCGACGTGGTGGCGCGGGTCACCGGGCAATCGATCCAGTTGCTCGGCATGATGACCGAGGCGATGCACAATCCCTTCCTCATGGATCGCTACGTCGCCCTGAAGAGCGCCGACTACGTCTACCGGGCCTGGAAGTCCATGGGCAGCGAGATCCAGTTCCGCCCGGGAGGGATGGTGGAGCGTCGCGCCGCCGGGACGCTCGAGAAGGCGCTGCGCCTGCTCGAGGAGGTGGCCGAGCAGGGGCTCTTCGCCGCCATCGGCAAGGCCCGCTTCGGGGACGTGTCGCGGAGGGAGGACGGCGGCAAGGGGCTCGGCGGCGTGATCGAGCGGGAGCCGGGCTACTTCAACCCCTTCCTGGATATCCTGGAGGGGCGTCCGTGAGGCCGGGGAGCGCCGCCGCCCTGGCCGCCCTGATCGCGGTCTCCTGCGCCCGGGTGGGCCCGGTGTCGCGCCCCACGCCCGACGGGACCGGCCGGATCTACTCGGTGGCGGCCCTGAGCTTCGAGGCCCCGGCCAGCTGGCGCGCCGACGGCGATCCACGCAACGTGAAGCTCTCGTCCCCGAAGGGAGACGCGCGGCTCGACGTCAAGGCCACCGCGGTGCCGGGCCCGCTGGCCGCCTGCCTGGCCGGCGCCGAGGAGGCGCTCGAGAACGGCGCCGGGTCCCTCACCGGCGTGCGCCGGCACCCCTCGACCTTCGCCGGGCGGAAGGCGATCGCCCAGGAGGCGGACCAGGGAGGGTGGCACGGCTGGGCCTGGGCCACCTGCGACCGCGGGGAGCAGTACCGGGTCTTCCTGGCGGGGCGTGCGCCGGTTTCCCGCGAGACCATCGAGGTCCAGCGCCGGCTCGTGGCCAGCGCCCGGATGGAGGGAAGCCCGTGACCGCTCCTCGAGAGGGAAGGGCGCCGGAGCTGGTGCGCCCCTACGGCGACCGCCGGGACGACGGCGTGGTGCAGCTCTCGTTCGTCCTCCCGGTGGTGGCGGGGGACCGGGCCCGGGAGGCGGCCACCCAGGTGGCCCGGAAGATGGGGCTCTCCGGGATCCACGTCGCGGCCATGGAGCAGGCGGCCGAGGGCTACACCTTCTTCGTCGTCTACGGCCGCACCGATGCCACCGTCGATCTCGCGGCCATCGACGTGCCCGAGGTGAAGGTCAAGAAGCTCGGCTTCGACGACCTGAACGCGCTCGTGACCCGGGAGCTGGGGAGGCGCATCGTGGTGCTGGGCGCCTGCACCGGGTCCGACGCGCACGCGGTCGGGATCGACGCCATCATGAACATGAAGGGGTTCGCCGGGGACTACGGCCTGGAGCGCTACCCGGCCTTCGACGCCCGCAACCTCGGCTCGCAGGTGGAGAACGCCGCGCTGGCGCGGGCCTGCCGGGACGCCGGGGCCGACGCCGTGCTGGTCTCCCAGGTCGTCACCCAGCGGGACGTCCACAAGGAGAACGCCCGGGCCTTCCTCGACGAGCTCGGCAAGCTGGGGCTCACCGACCGGATCGTGACCATCCTGGGCGGCCCCCGGATCGACCACCGCCTGGCCCTCGAGCTCGGCTACGACGCCGGCTTCGGCCCGGGGACGAAGCCGTCCGACGTGGCCAACTACATCGCGGGGCGCGTGCTGGAGAAGGCGGGCAAGACCCCCACGGAGGTGCGAGATGGCTGACGGCGTCCTGATCCGCATGCGCATGTCCCAGGCCGACGCCCACTACGGCGGCAACCTGGTCGACGGAGCACGCATGCTCCAGCTCTTCGGCGACGTGGCCACCGAGCTCCTCATCCGCCACGACGGGGACGAGGGGTTGTTCCGCGCCTACGATTCGGTCGAGTTCCTCGCGCCGGTGCACGCCGGCGACTACGTCGAGGTCACCGGGGAGATCACGCGCGTGGGCGGGACGTCGAGGGCCATGCGCTTCGAGGCCCGCAAGGTGGTGGTCCCGCGCCCCGACCTGTCCGACAGCGCCGCCGACCTGCTCGTGGAGCCGGTGGTGGTGTGCCGGGCCACGGGGACGTGCGTGGTGCCGAAGGACAAGCAGCGTCGGGTGCGGGGATAGCGGAAGCCTACCGGGGGTCACATGGGGGAGAAGGCCATCGTCACCTGCGCGGTCGTCGGCGCGGAGGTGACCCGCGAGCAGAGCGCCGCGGTGCCGTACACGCCGGAGGAGATCGCCGGCGCGTCGATCGACGCCTGGCGCGAGGGGGCGGCCGTCGTCCATCTCCACGCCCGGCACCCGGACGGGCGCCCGTCCCAGCGGGCGGAGCACTTCCGGGAGATCGTCGACCGCATCCGGTCGGCCGGGTGCGACGTCGTGATCCAGTGCTCCACCGGCGGCGCGGTGGGCATGGGGGTCGAGGAACGGCTCGGCAGCCTCGTCGACGGCGCCGAGATGGCCACCCTGAACATGGGGACCCTCAACTTCGGCGACGACGTCTTCGTGAACTCGAGGCCGGACATCGTCCGGATCGCCGGCCGGATCCGCGAGCGGGGGCTCGTCGCCGAGTGCGAGATCTACGACGCCGGGATGCTCGAGACCTTGCGCTGGCTCCTCGAGAAGGGGCACCTGCGCCACCCCTACCACGTGCAGTTCGTGCTGGGCGTGCCGGGAGGGATGTCGGGCACCGAGCGCAACCTGCGCTTCCTGGTGGAGGGCATGCCCGAGCCCGCACACTGGACGGTGGCCGGGATCGGCCGGTACGAGATGCCGATGGCGGAGCTCTCCCTGCGCCTCGGAGGGCACGTCCGGGTGGGGCTGGAGGACAACCTCTACCTCTCGAAGGGCGTCCTCGCGAAGGGCAACCCCGAGCTGGTGGCCGCGGCCGTCCGGATGGTCGCCGCCTCCGGACGGGAACTCGCAACCCCCGCCGAAGCCCGGCGGATCCTGGAGATCGCATGAGCCTCAAGGAATGGCTGGTCCGGTTCAAGGCGCAGCACGAGCAGGCCAGGGCGGGGCGGCTCTCCGGGGACGGCCTGGCCGACTACCGGGCCGGGCGCGACGAGCTGGCCCGCGCGCTGCTCGGGGCGCAGGCGGCGAGCCTCAAGCCGGGCGAGGTCCCGCGCCAGGCCCTCCGCGTCGCACGGGCCCTGCAGGCCGACCTGGAGTGGAGCGTCGACCGGGTTCGCGCCGTCACCCAGGAGCTCTCGGCCGGCGGGTTCTCGGCCCTCCTCGCCAAGGCGCCTCCCACCGACGAGGACATCAAGGTCCAGCTTCGCCTTCCCGGCGGGGAGGTCATCTCGGGCCGGGCCCGCGTGGCCGGTTCCGTGGTGATGCCGGCGGTGGTGCGGGTCTCCTTCTCCTTCCTGGGGCTCGGCGCCGCCGAGCGGGACAGGCTCGAGTTCGCCGTGTTCGACAC
>JBAXVO010000244.1:0-5285 GCA_037129355.1 Deltaproteobacteria bacterium
CTCGAGGACGTCATCACCACCGGCGGGAGCGCGGCCAAGGCCATCGAGCGCTGCCGGGGCGAGGGGCTCGTGGTGGCGGGCTGCTTCGCGCTGGTCGACCGCATGGAGGGGGGGCGCGAGGCCATCGAGGCGCTCGGCGTCCCGGTCGAGGCCCTCTTCACGCGGCGCGATTTTCTGGGATAGTGCCCGACATGAAGCGGTTCCTGCTGCTCGCGCTGCTGCTCCCCGCCTGCTCCTACCTCGGGCCGTCCAGCGGTTCCGCCACCAAGGACGGAGCCTGGGCCGAGGCGCGCGACGCCGCGACCCGCACGGCCAAGCTCTACAACCTCCTCGACGACCTGGCCTTCGCCACGGCCACCTGGCAGTCGCCCGCCCTTCGGGCCGCCCGGGTCGAGAAGCTCGCCGAGTGGAAGGGGCTGCTCCCGGCGGAGAAGGAGGCGCTGGCCGCGAAGGAGAAGGCCGAGGCGGCCGAGGGGGAGGAGTTCCTGGTCGCCTTCTTCACCGACGACCGGCGCGCCAACGACCTCGCGAGCGACAAGAGCACCTGGCGGGTTTCGCTCCACGTGAACGGCACCGAGCAGGCGGTGGCCGCCAAGGTGACGACGGTGAAGCGGGATCCCACCCTGCAGGCGCTCTACCCGTACATCACCGACTTCGACACGCTGTACCGGGTGCGCTTCCCGAAGTACCCGGGCCCCACGCCGCTCACGTCGCTGCCCTTCCAGCTGCGGATCGCCAGCGCCATCGGGACGCTCACGATGTCCTGGGCGCCGCCCCCGGCCCGCTGACGCCGGTCAGGCGCGCGGGGCCGGCTCCTCCAGCTCGCCGCGGTGGACGATCGTGTCCTTCAGGAAGCGGTCGTCGGTCTGCGGCTGGTCGAGGAGGTAGTGGAGGCCGCGCGACTCGCCGCGCCGGAGCGCGCACTGCACGATGAGCAGCGCCACGTCGGCCAGGTTGCGCAGCTCCACCAGGTCGGGAGTGACCTGGTAGCGCCAGTAGTACTCGCGGATCTCGGAGCGGAGGATGCGCAGCCGGGTCCGGGCCCGCTCGAGCCGCTTCACCGAGCGCACGATGCCCACGTAGTTCCACATGAGCCGGCGCAGCTCGTCCCAGTTGTGGGCCACCACCACGCCCTCGTCGGGGGCGAGCGCGTCGCCCGGGTTCCAGTCGGGAACCGGCGGGGGCGGGCGCCGCTCGGCGAGCAGCTCGATCGCCGCGAGCGCGGCGCGCCGGCCGAACACGAGCCCCTCCAGCACCGAGTTGGAGGCGAGCCGGTTGGCGCCGTGCAGGCCGGTGCAGGCCACCTCGCCGACGGCGAGGAGGTTGGGGACGCCGGTGCGGCCGAAGAGGTCGGTGACCACGCCCCCGCACTGGTAGTGCGCGGCGGGAACCACCGGGATGGGCTGCACGGCCATGTCGATGCCGAACTCCCGGCAGGTCTGGTAGATGTGCGGGAAGTGGTCGAGCAGGAACCCCTTCGGCAGGTGGGTCATGTCGAGGAAGGCGCAATCGTCGCCGCGCCGCTTCACCTCGGCGTCGATGGAGCGGGCCACGATGTCGCGCGGGGCGAGCTCCTTGCGCGGGTCGTAGCGGATCATGAAGGCCTCTCCCGCCTTGTTGCGCAGGATCCCGCCCTCGCCGCGGAGCGCCTCGGAGATGAGGAAGCTCTTGGCGTCGGGGTGGAAGAGGCAGGTGGGGTGGAACTGGAAGAACTCCATGTTGGCGACCGAGGCGCCGGCCCGGTAGCCCATGGCCACGCCGTCGCCGGTCGCCACGTCGGGGTTCGACGTGTAGAGGTAGACCTTGCCGGACCCTCCGGTGGCGAGGACGGTCACCGAGGCGGTGATGGTGCGGATGGCGCCGGTGGCCCGGTCGATCGCGTAGGCGCCGAGCGCCCGGTTGGGCCCGGCCGCGCCGGCCCGCTCGCTGGTGATGATGTCGATGGCGACCTGGTCCTCCTCGATGCGGATGCCGGCCGCCGCGCAGGCCGCCAGCATCTTCTTCTCGATCTCCTTGCCGGTGGTGTCCTTGGCGTGGGCCACCCGGCGGCGCGAGTGGCCGCCCTCCCGCGTCAGGTGGAGACGGTCCGGGGACTCCCGGTCGAACTCGACGCCCAGGGACTGGAGCCAGCGGATCCGCTCCGGGGCCTCCTCGACCGTCACCTGGACCGCGTCCAGGTGGCAGAGTCCGGCGCCGGCGACGAGGGTGTCCTCGACGTGGAGCGGGAAGGCGTCGTCCGGCCCGAGCACCGCGGCCACCCCCCCTTGGGCGTACTGGGTGTTGCCCTCCTGGCGGCTGCGCTTCGTGAGCACCAGCACGCTCCCGTGACGGGCGGCCTCCAGGGCGAAGGAGAGGCCGGCCACTCCCCCACCCAGGACCAGGAAGTCGACGTGCTCGCGAGAGGTCGTGGACATGGCGCCGATCCCTAGCACGCTGCACCGGAAGTTGTCCCGGGGGGCCTCCGGGCGGTAACCTTGGGGGGTCCATGTCCCGCGCCGCCGCCATGCTCCTCCTGGGCACGCTCGCGCTCGTCCCCTCCCTCGCCGGGGCGGACGAGGTGTTCTCCTGCAAGGACGCCGACGGGAACTGGGTGTTCGGGAACGTCGAGCAGCACCGCTGCGTGGGAAAGGTGAAGCGGACCGGGATGGGTCACTCCCCGTCCCACGCGCGCCGCCCGTCCGGGATCTCCGGCGCCGAGGCGCGGGGTCTCATGCTGGGGCCGGCGGCCTACAAGGAGTACGAGGAGCACATCCGTGCCGCCGCGGCGAAGTACTCCCTCTCGGAGGAACTGCTCCAGGCCGTGATGGCGGTCGAGTCGGGCTACCGCCGCGACGCCGTCTCGGTGAAGGGGGCGCAGGGGCTCATGCAACTCATGCCCGACACCGCCAGCGACATGTACGTGCGGGACGTGTGGAGCCCGAAGGAGAACATCGAGGGGGGCGCCCGCTACCTGCGCATCCTCGCGAACCAGTACGGCGGGAACCTCGAGAAGACCCTGGCCGCGTACAACGCGGGGCCCGAGGCGGTGAAGCGGGCCGGAGGCGTCCCCAGGTACCAGGAGACCAAGGACTACGTCCGAAAGGTCCTCTCACTCTACGAGAAACTGAAGCAGCAGAACGGCAAGGGGTGACGGGTGGGCAGCGCCGGAACGAGTGAAGCGGTCGCCACGATCGACGGGGAGTTCCAGCGCCACATCGACGCGGCGGGGGAGCGGCTCGCCGCGGGCGACGTCGCCGGGGCGAAGGAGTCGCTCCACAAGGCGGCGGCACGCTTCCCCCGGGACGCGGCCTCGCTCGGCCTGCTCGGCCAGGCCTGCTACCGGGCCGGACTCTACGAGGAGGCCGCCGACGCCTACGGCCGGCTGGTGGAGGAGAGCCCGGCCGAGGTCCCGGCGCGGGTGAACCTGGGACTCGCCTGGATGAAGGGCGGCCGGCACGCCGAGGCGGTGCGCCAGTTCTCCCTGGCGCTCGACCTCGACCCGGAGCACCACAAGGCCATGGGGTACCTGGGGCTCGCGCTCCTCGAGTCGGGCGAGCCGCGCGCCGCGCGCCCCTGGCTCGAGAAGGCGGGGAGCGCCGCGCTGCTGGCGCGCTGTGACGCCCTGCTCGCCGAGCCGCCGCCGGCTCCCGAACCTCCGTCCGTGGCGGTCCGGCCGTCACCCACGCCGTCGTCCCCCCGCATCCCGGTCCCGCCGGGCGGGCTCGGGGCCTTCGCCGCCGAGCGGACCGTCCGCCCGCCTCCGGAGGTCTTCGCCGTCGAGGGCGGGATCCTCCACGTGGCGGTGCGCGGCGAGCTGGTCTGCCGGGTGGAGGGGCTCTTCGCGGTGCGCGGCGCGGTGACGGTCCGTCCCGAGGTGAAGCGCTTCCGCGGCAAGCTCACCGAGAAGAACTTCGGTTCCGGGCGCGACCGGATGAGCCGGATGGCCGGGGAGGGTGCGCTCTTCTACCGGACCGGAGGCTGGGTCTTCACCGTGGTCGACCTGGCCGGGGACGCCGGCTACTTCCGCGAGGAGGCGGTCTTCGCGCTCGAGGAGGCGGTGCTCTTCGAGAACGGGCGGGTGCCCTCGCGCCACTCCCGCGACCTCGACCTCGTGCACCTGCGCGGGCGGGGGCGGATCCTCCTGCGCACCGTGGCCGCGCCGGTGGCCATCGAGATCTCCGGGGCCGACTCGCTTCGGGTGCCTCCGGCCTCGCTGGTGGGATGGACCGGGGCGGTCACGCCGCGCATCACGCTCCTCGGCGGCGACGACAAGGCGGCCGCGCCCACGGCGGCCTCGCCGGTGATGGTCGAGCTCACCGGCGACGGGCGGGTGCTCGTCGATCCCGACGCGGCGCCGGCGGACTGAGGGACGTTTGGGCAAGCTCCGTCGCGACATCCTGAACGCGCCGAACGCCATCACGGTGGTGCGGATCGCGATGATCCCCGTGATCCTCGCCTTCACCTACTACGAGGGGCGGGTGAACAGCTTCATCGCCGGCGTGCTCTTCGCCATCACCGGGGCCACCGACTTCCTCGACGGCTGGATGGCGCGCCGGACCAACACGGTGACGGTGGTGGGCAAGTTCCTCGACCCGCTCGCCGACAAGCTCATCGTGATGTCGATCCTCATCATGCTCGTGCACCTGGGACGGGTGCCGGCCTGGCTCGTCATCCTGATCCTGGCGCGCGAGTTCATCGTGACCGGGTTGCGGACCATGGCCATGGGCGAGGGGATCGTCATCGCCGCCGGCCAGGAGGGGAAGTACAAGACGAGCATCCAGCTCGCCGCGATCTCCTTCCTCCTCATCCACTACAAGTACCGGGTGGACTTCCTGGCCTTCGAGGTGGACGTGGACGCCAACGTGGTCGGGACCTGGCTCCTCTACCTCTCCGTGGCCTTCTCGCTCTGGTCGGCGTGGGTCTACATGAGGGACTTCTTCAAGGGGGTCTACGCGCCGGAACCGGGGGCCCCCGGAGGGCCCCATGGCTCTTGACACTCCCGAGGGGCTGACCCTATAAACGCGCCCCTCTACAGGATTTTTGCGGGAATAGCTCAGCGGTAGAGCATCGCCTTGCCAAGGCGAGGGTCGAGGGTTCAAATCCCTTTTCCCGCTCCATATAGCCCCCGACAATCGTCAAGGTTGTCGGGGGTTTGTCGTTGGTTGTCCCTTTGCCTGTAACCCCGACTGTAACCTCGTCCTGGGTTACAGCGGCCGGGGTCCCCGCCCAGGCCGCCGGGTCGATGGCCAGCACCGCCTCGCACATCTTCGGCCACTGCATCTCCAGGCGCGTGTAGAGGTCCGACG
>JBAXVO010000245.1:0-5233 GCA_037129355.1 Deltaproteobacteria bacterium
CAGCAAGGAAGGGAACCGGGACCGCGAGGGTCGCCGCGGAGGCGGCCGCAACGGTCACAACGGCCACCGCCGCGAGGAGGAGCGCCGCCCCCGCGAGCAGAAGAACATCCAGGACCTGCTCAAGGAAGGGCAGGAGGTCATCGTCCAGGTCGCGAAGGACCCCATCGGCACGAAGGGCGCCCGGATCACGAGCCACATCTCCATCCCCGGCCGCCACCTCGTATTCATGCCCACCGTCGATCACGTGGGCATCTCCCGGCGCATCGAGCGGGACGGCGAGCGGCGCCGGCTCCGCGAGATCGTCGACCGCATGCGCCCGGAGGGCACCGGCTTCATCGTCCGCACCGTCGCCGACGGCGTGGAGGGCGCGAAGCTCGAGGCCGACATCCGCTTCCTCATCCAGGTCTGGAACGAGATCATCCGCACCAAGGACAAGGTGGGCGCGCCGGCGCTGATCCACCCGGACCTCGACCTCATCCTCCGGGCCACCCGCGATCTCTTCACGTCCGACGTGAACAAGCTCGTCATCGACGACCGCGACGAGCACGAGCGCATCCTCCGCTTCGCGCGCGAGCAGGCACCGCACCTCGAGTCGCAGATCGAGCTCTACTCGGGCCAGGAGCCGGTCTTCGACGCCTACGGCATCGAGCAGGAGCTGAAGCGGGCCAGCCAGCGCAAGGTGTGGCTGAAGAGCGGTGGCTACATCATCATCGACCAGGCCGAGGCGCTCACCGCCATCGACGTCAACTCGGGGCGCTACGTCGGCAAGAAGAGCCTCGAGGAGACCATCACCAAGATCAACGTCGAGGCGGCCAAGGAGATCGTCTACCAGCTCCGGCTGCGCAACATCGGCGGCATCATCATCATCGACTTCATCGACATGGACAAACCCCAGAACCGGGACAAGGTCTTCAAGTCCCTGCAGGAGGCGCTGGGGCGCGACAAGGCCAAGACCAACGTCCTCAAGATCTCCGAGCTGGGGCTCGTGGAGATGACGCGCAAGCGGGTGCGCGAGTCGATCACCCGCATGACCACCGAGCCCTGCGGCTACTGCGACGGCAAGGGGCACATCCGCTCCCGCGTCACCGTGGCCTACGAGATCTTCCGGGAGATCCGGCGCGACTCGCCGAGCTTCCCGGAGCCGGTGCTGGTCGTGAACTGCCACCCCGAGGTGGCGCGGATCGTCCAGGGCTCCGAGCGCGACGAGCTCCGCTACCTGATGGATCGCTTCAACAAGACCATCCAGGTGAAGCCGCAGACCGGGTACCACCAGGAGCAGTTCGACATCTACGGCCGCCAGGAGCGGGCCGAGGGTGGCGACGGTGGTGCTGGCGAAGGTCGTGGCCCGGAAGGGCGGCCTGCCGAGGGTCGTGGCGGTGAAGGCAGGGGCGGCGAGGGCCGCGGCGGCGAAGGCCGAGGTGGCGAGGGCCGCGGCGGCGAGGGGCGCGGTGGGCGCGGAAGGCGCGACCGCGGTGGGCGCGGCGGTGGTGGCGGTGGCGGAGGAGGCGGCCAGGGACGCGGCGGCGAAGGTCGCGGCGGCGGTGAGGGTCGCGGAGGTGGAAATCCGCCGCGCGAGACCTCCGCTCCGGAGGCGGCTCCGGCGGCGGCTCCGGACGCTGCCCCTTCACGCAACGGTGACCCCGGCTAGGCGCCATGGCATCCGAGGTCGAGCGGCCCGAGGCCGGCACCCGCGCGGGGAGATGGCTCGCCGCGCTGCGCGCCGGCCTCTCCGCATTCCGGGGGGAGGACCTGAAGCTCCGGGCGATGGCGCTCACCTACATCTCGATCTTCTCGCTGCTCCCCGCGGTGATGGTGACCGTCTCGATGGTCCGGTCGTTCCCGGATCTCGATCGGGTCCGCCTCCAGATCCAGGACTTCCTGACCACGAACCTCGCGGTGGGGGCGCGCGACAAGGTCCAGGGCTACCTCGACCAGTACGTCTTCGGCGCCTCGGCCATGACGCCGGGGCTGCTCGGGTTCGGGTTGCTCCTCCTCTCGGCGGTGGCGCTGCTCTCCCACGTCGAGCACGCCGTGAACGTGATCTGGTCGGTCCGCCACCCCCGGCCGCGCCTGCAGCGCTGGCTCACCTACTGGGCGGCGCTCACCGTCGGGCCGCTCGTCATGGCCGGTTCGATCGCCATCGCGCTCGACGCCCACCAGCTGCTCGGCGCGCCGCGGATCGTGGGGCAGGTGGCCGGCGTGGCGCTCACCTACGTCTTCTTCGTGGCCGCGTACCTCGTCCTCCCGGCGACGCGGGTCCGCTTCTGGCCCGCCTTCGGAGGCGGGGTGGTCGCCGGAACGGCCTTCGAGCTCGCCAAGGGGCTCTACACCTGGGCCGCGACCCACCTCTTCCGCTTCCAGGCCGTCTACGGCTCCATCGCGGCGGTCTTCGTCTTCCTGCTCTGGGTCTACCTGTCCTGGACCATCTTCCTCTTCGGCGCGCGGCTCGCCTTCGTGTTGCAGCACCACCGGGCCCTCGTCGAGGAGGAGCACGGCAACGCCATGGGGCGCGAGCTCCTCGCGGTGCGCGCGCTGCTCGAGGTGGCGCTCGCCTGGTGGGACGGGGCGCAGGCACCCGACGCCGGGGAGGTCGCCGACCGGATCGACGCCGCGGCCGAGCCGGTGCGAGACGTGCTCTCGTCGCTCGAGGAGGCCGGGCTCCTTTCCGAGTCGGACGACGGGCGTCTCTCGCCGAAGCGGCCCCTCTCCCGCATCACGCTCGCCGACGTCCGGGGCATCATCGCCGGGTCGCCGCAACGTCCGTCGGGCGGCGGGAATGCGGCGATGGTGGCTGCACTTCTCGACGAAGGCGAGGACGCGGCCGTGGAGAGGCTTTCCCGGACCACCCTCGAGGACCTCTGCAGGGCGGTGCGAAACACCCCGCCACCGACCCTTCCGGGCGTCGAATCGGCCCCTGGCGAAGCCTCGGCACGCATCCCTGTATAAAGCTTGCCGAATTTTCCGGCGTCGGCTAGGCTTCGCCACGGTTTCGCCCGGGTAACCCCCCGTAATGCGGAGCAACTCCATGCTGAAGTCGGACCTCATCAACATCCTCGTCGTGAAGCGCGGCGTGACCCAGAAGCAGGCCGAGCTCACCATCGAGACCATCTTCGAGTCGATGAAGGATGCCCTGTGCAAGGGCGAGAACATCGAAATCCGGGGGCTTGGCGCGTTCCACGTCAAGCACTACGAGGGATATCAGGGGCGCAACCCCAAGACCGGCGAGGTGATCCCGGTGCGTCCCAAGCGCGGGATTCTGTTCAGGACCGGCAAGGAACTGCGTGATCGGGTGAACCACGACGAGGAGGCCGCCGCGGCTCCCGCCGCAGCGCCCGCGACCGAGACCCCGGGCGGGACGAGCACCCCGCAATAGCTCGGATTCACTCGCAGAACGCTGCACTGCCCGCCGGACGAACCTCCAGGTCGGGCGGAAGCTCCTCGTAGGCCAGCACCGCAAGTCCCGGAAATCGCTGCGCGACCAGTTCGCGGAGCGGGCGTCGCACGTCGCCCGGGGCGAGCAGGGCGCGCACCCGTGGTGCGGAGGAGAGCCCCGTCCCGATCGAGGCCAGGAGCGCCCGCACCCGGGCGGGATCTGGAGGCGGCGCGGTGCCGTGGAGCGCGTCCCGGAAGGTCACCTCCGCCGCGGGGTCGAGGAGCAGCACCTCGAGCATCCGCCCGCGCAGGAGCGGGTGGGCGATGTGGCGGGAGAGCGACCGTCGGCAGGCGTCGCAGAGGGTCGTGGCCGGCGTGCCCGCCGGGGCCGAGAGCAGCGCCTCGAGGATGGGGCGCAGCGGGCGGATCGACACCTCCTCCTCGAGCAGGCGGCGCAGCGCCTCCGCGATGACCACGGGTGAAACCTGCCGGGCCACCTCGCGGACCAGGGCGGGGGCCGAGGGCTCGAGGGCGTCGAGCAAACCCTGCACCTCCTGCACCCCGACGAGCAGGTGGGCCGCCCGGCGGAGCGCCGCGTGGGCCTCGGCGAGGGCCCGGGACCCCGGGTCGAGGACGGGTCCCAGGGCGCCCGCGCGCCCCGAGCCCTCCCACGGGACCAGGGAGGCGGGAGCGCCGGAGAGCGGGTGCCGGGCCGGGCCGGCGGGGATCCCGGCCAGGCGGAGCTCGTCCACCGGCGCCAGGCAGAGCGCCCGGTCGAGGTCCACCTTCCCGGCGGCGGCGGGGGCTCCATCGACGAGCAGCCGCCAGCTCCCGGCACCGGCCGCGCCGGCGCGCACCGCGATCCGGCCAGCGGGGACGCCCATCGACTCCCAGAGATCCCGCCGGAGCGCAGCGGCCGCCTCCCCGAGCCAGGCGTCGCCAGCTCCCCTCGCCGCCAGGAGATCCGGCGAGATCTCGACCGCGACGGCGTCCACGAGGGCGAACTCCCCGGTGGGTCCGGCCTCCGGCGACGGCCCGTCCTGCGTTCTCTCCGGCCGACGGAGAGCCCGGATCCCGGCGAAGCAGAGCCCGCCGCCGATGGCCAGGAAGGGCAGCGCCGGGAAGCCCGGGGCGAGCCCCAGCGCGACGAGCAGCGCTCCGGCCGCGACGAGCGCGCGCGGCTCGGCGAGGAGTTCCCGGGCGACGCGGGAGGCGACGCTCCGGTCGTCGCCGGCCACCCGGGTGACGGCGATCCCCGCCGCGACCGCGAGGAGGAGCGCCGGCACCTGCGACGCGAGCCCGTCGCCCACCGCCAGGAGCACGTACCGGCGCGCGGCGGCCCCGGGCGCCATGCCCCGGAGCATCCCCGCCGCCAGGCCGCCGACCGCGTTCACGAGGGCGATGGCGATGCCGGCCACGGCGTCCCCCTTCACGAACTTGAGGGCGCCGTCCATGGCGCCGTGCAGCTGGCTCTCGCGCTCGAGCGCCCGCCTTCGCCGGCCGGCCTCGGCGGCGTCGATGGCGCCGGCCCGGAGCTCCGCGTCGATGGCCATCTGCTTTCCGGGCAGGGCGTCGAGGGTGAAGCGGGCCGCCACCTCGGCGACCCGCTCCGCTCCCCGGGAGACGACGAGCAGCTGCACGAGCGCCAGGATCGCGTAGACGACCGCCCCGGCCACCCAGCTCCCCTGCATGACCACGCGCCCCAGCGCCTCGATGACCCGTCCCGCCTCGCCGCGCGAGAGCACGAGGCGCGTGGACGAGATGGCCACGGCGAGCCGCAGCAGCGTGGTGAGCAGGAGGAGCGCCGGGAAGGCCGACAGGCGCAGCGCGTCGGGGGCGAGGAGCGTGGCGAGGAGGACCA
>JBAXVO010000246.1:0-5165 GCA_037129355.1 Deltaproteobacteria bacterium
TTCACCAGGAGATAACCGACCCCGCGCACGGTCTTGATGAGCCGTGGGGAGCGGGGGTCGTCGCCGAGCTTCTGGCGGAGGTGGGAGACATGGACGTCGACGGCGCGGTCACCCACCAGCGTGTCCCCGCGCCCCGCCTCCTCCATCAGGGCGGAACGCGGGACCACCCGGCCGGCCCGGCGCAGCAGGGCGACGAGAAGGTCGAACTCGAGGCCCGTGAGGGGAATGGATTCCCCGCGCAGGCGCGCGTCGTGGGCCGGGACGTCGACGGTGAGGTCGCCCACCGTGATCCGCTCGGTGGAGGCGGTCGCGCCTCGCCGGAGCACGGCCCGGAGCCGGGCGAGCAGCTCCCGGGCGCTGAACGGCTTGGGAAGGTAGTCGTCGGCGCCCAGCTCGAGTCCGACCACCCGGTCGGTCTCGTCGCCCCTGGCCGTGAGCATGATCACCGGGATGGTGCTCTTCTCGCGGATGCGCCGCATGACCTCGAGTCCGTCCATGCCCGGCATCATCACGTCCAGGAACACCGCATCGAAGCCGCCCCCGGCCAGCGCCGCCAGTCCGCGCGGGCCGTCGGAGGCCGCCACCAGCGTCACGCCGTTCTGGCGGAGGTAGTCGGCGAGCAGGGCGTGCAACCGCTGGTCATCGTCGATGCAGAGGACGCGCAGGGCCATGGACGGACCCGGGATCATGTCACGGAGCGGCCGGCGGGGGCGAGCCCTGGGGCCGGTGGCCATGCTCGCACCCGGAGCGGGCGTGGCCCCCGTGGCGCCAGGCGTGGTGGTGCGCGATGCCCGAGGCGAAGCCACCGACGGTGCCGAGGGCGAGGATCACGATCAGGAAGGTTCGTCGCATGGTCGTTCCCTCTCAGGAGCAGGAGGAGCGCCCGCCGCGCTCGAGCAGGTCGGCGATCTCGTTGCGCTGGCGCGCGTCGAGGGTGGAGTGGACCCGGGCCAGGGAGTCGGACAGGCGCTGGCGCAGGGAGGCCAGGAGCTCGTCCTGCTTCCGGTAGACCGTCTCGAGCTTCTGCCGGTCGAGGGTCTCGTCGCGCAGGGCGACGGCCAGGTCGCGCCCCGAAGCCTTCAGCTCGCCGCGGAGGCCGTGCACGGCATCCCGGAGGCCGGACGCCTCGTCGCGGAAGACCCGTTCCTGGGCAGGGGTGGCGTCGATGCGGCGCAGGAGGCGCCAGAGGAAGGCGCGGGGACCGAATCCGCGCCCGTGCCCCCCGTGCCGGTGCCAGCCACCGTACCCGTGGCGGCGGCGCAGGACGCCGATGAGCAGGAAGAGACAGATGGTGCCGATGACGAATCCGAACATGTCGAGCCTCCGTGTGGACGCGCGAAAGGCGCGTCGGTACCCCGGAAGCTAGGGGGACCCTGTGAAGCCACCCCTGGGGGATTCGTCAAGAAGTGTGCAGGCCGCCGGCGTATGATGCGCGCCCGGAGAATCCCATGAAAATGCTCGTCGCCTCGTTCCTCGCCGCGCTCGCCACCACACTGGCCCAGGCCCAGGCCCAGGCCCCGTCGCCGGTCCCGACTCCCCCGACGCCGATCCCGGTGGAGCGCCCCCCGTCTCCCGCCCCCGGGACGATCGAGCTGAAGGCGACCGGGGAGCCCGGGAAGGCGGCCGCCTCGCGCCTCGCGATCGACAAGGTCACCATCACCGCCATCGACGTTCGCGGGCGCGTCATCACCGTGCAGCGACGGAACGGCGAGACGCAGACGTTCAAGGTCGGGCCCGAGGTGGACCGCCTGAAGGAGTACGCCGTCGGCGACGCCATCAAGATCGAGTACGAGCAGGGGCTCGTCCTCGAGTTCCAGCCCCCCGGCTCCGAGAACGTTCCGATGGAGTCCGGGGTCACCGCCGGCCGCTCCGACCGGAACCAGCTTCCCGGGAGCACGGCCTCCTCGGGAGTCCAGGGCACGGTGACCATCACCGCGATCGACCAGGCCAAGCGCCTGGTCTCGTTCCAGGGACCGGGCGGCAAGGTCTACCAGGTGAAGGCCGGCCCGGCAGTCCGGATCGAGAAGCTGAAGGTGGGAGACCGGCTCCTCGCCACCTACGTCGAGACCGTGGCCGTCCGGCTCGAGAAGGCCGTCCCCAGGGTGAAGAAGTAGCCGTCTCGCTCAGCCCGGTCGGCCGAAGCTCTCCTGCACGCCAGGGTAGGCGGCCTTCACCCGCGGATCCTTCGCGAGCGCCGCGGCCGCGGCCGCCAGGTCACGGGAGGGCGGGGCCTTGAAGTACACGTAGCCGATGGGACCGGCCACGAACTCCACGGTGAGGCCGTTGGCCGCAGCGAGCGCCTGCGCGGCCCCCACGTCGGTCAGCTTCGCCGTGATGAGCCCGTCGGCGATGCCCAGCTGCCCGGTGCGGACGTTCACCACCACGGAGCCCTTCGTCACCCGGGGCGTGCCCACCAGGGAAGCGCCGGCCGCCGACACGGCGCTGGCGTCCCGGTAGATCACGTACGGCCCCTTGTCCTCGACCACGACGTCGGTCGTCGCCGCCGGCGACGCCTGCTGGAGCGGGGACTGACCGTCGTTGCGCGACGCGGTGCGCGGAGCGGCGCGAAGCCCGGCGACGGGGCGGTAGGTCCGTCCGTCGCTCCGGAACTCGGCCCCCTTCGGCAGGGACCGGACGAGCGCCTCCGCCTCGGCCGAGGGGAGGGCGGCCGGCTGCCCGAAGGCGAGGGTGGGAAGCGCGGCGGCGATGAGCAGGGCGATTCGAAGGGTCGGGTTGTTCATGGTCGTTCCTCAGTGGCCGAAGATGCGGACGCCCCAGCCGGTCAAGATGCCCAGTTCCCCGGTGCGACCGTCCACCACCTCGAGGGTCCAGGTGCCGTTGGGATCCTCTCCGTAGAAGGCGTTCGTGAGCAGGATCATGTTGTCGGGTCCCACCGTCGTGGTGAATCCTCCCTTGATGTTGAGGAGGATGCTCTTCGTGCCCGAGGGGCTCGTGAGCTTGACCCCGAGGTCGCTCATCCGCGGATGGGTGGCGCTCCACTGGACCTGGACGGCCTCGATGAACCGGATGGCCGGGCTCCAGGTCTTGCCCACGGCCGAGGTGACGCCGACCGCGCTCGCATCCGGGATGCCCATCGAGATGTCGTACTGGCCCCACCACTCCGAGACGCGGAGGTCTCCCAGGGAACCGACCTCCCAGGTTCGGGCCATCTCGACGGCCGCGTCGACGTCGACGGCGCCGAAGCCGTACCAGTCGTGGAAGGCATAGCCAGCCCTGTTGACGATCCAGGCCTGCTCGGCCACGTAATCCCCCCCGGCGAGCGACGTGTCGACCAGCGCCGGCCGGGACGGGTCGACCCGCGTCGCGGTGGAGGCCAGGATGTGCTTCACGTCCCGCCACCCCAGGTCCGGCCGGGCCTCGAGGAGGAGCGCGATGGCGCCCGTCGTCGAGGGAGCCGCCGACGAGGTCCCGTTGAAGGTGCTGGCGTAGTTGCAGGAAGCGTTGTCCACCCCGCCCTGGTTGAACCGGCTGGTGGTGGCGTTCGTTCTTGCGTAGCCGTTCGTGCATCCGGACAGGTCGGTCGTCACCATGGCGGCCTGGTAGTCCTCCGCGGGCCCGCCCGGCGAGACGCTCCGGTTGAAGCCGTACTCGCCGCCCGGAGCCGAGACCCACAACGCCGAGCCCGCGGTCGAGTAGCTCGATCGCACCCCCTGGGCGTTCAGCGCCCCGGTGACGATGTTGTAGGGCTGGACGTTCCGGGAATCGTAGCTCGCGTTCTGGCACGTCACCCCGAGGGCCTTGGCTGGCCCGCAGGCGAGGGTGAAATGGGAATCGAAACCGTTGCCGGCGCACTTCACGTAGATCGCGCCGCGCCCGTCCCGGAGCGAGGTCACGCCGTACTCGTATTGCTCCACGATGGCCGAATCGAGGGTCTGCGGGCCGGTGTTGGCCCACTGCACGCTCAGGTTGAAGATCGCCACGTCGTCGGACTTCGGGTCCTCGGTCGATCCACCGATGCTCTTCAGGAAGTTGAGGCTCGTCCCCGCGCCGGGCGCCAGCCAGTTGTAGCCGTTCAGCGAGGCCTTCGGCGCGACCCCCATGCCGCCGACGAGGTTGTCGTGGACCATGGCGACGATCCCGGTCACGGCGGTGCCGTGAGGGGCCTCCGGCTCGTCGGGTCCCGGCGTCGGGTCGTCCGTCCCCGTGAGGAAGTTCCACGACCCGGGCACGACGTTCGCCGCCAGATCCTCGTGCGCGATCTCGAGACCGCTGTCGATGATCGCGACCTTCACTCCTCGTCCGGTGAGCCCCAGGCTGAAGGCGTTCATCAGGTGGAGGTCCACGCCAGGCGTTCCGGCGACGTCGGCGAAGGCCGCCTGCCCGGTGTTGTGGAGGTACCACTCGGCCTTGGCCAGGGGATCGGCGGAGCTGGCGGGGTTGAGGGGCGGGCCCCGGACCACCCTCAGCACCGCCCCCCGCAGGACCCCTGCGAAGGACGCCCCGACGGGCACGAGCCTTCCCAGCTCGGCCTCGGCGGCGGCGGTGGCACGTCCGGCGGCGTCGACGGCCACCTGCCCGGGCTCCGTCGAGGACCAGATGGCCCGGGCGGTCACGTCCGCCGAGGTCTCGTCCGACCAGTAGGCGGTGACGGCGAGCTGGAGCGGCTGGCCCGCCGCGACGACGTTGGCCGATGCCGGCGTGACGGCGACGATGGTCAGCGTGGGCGTCGACACCGAGACCGTCGAGTGGCCGCTCGTGCCCGAGAGCGTGGCGCTGACCGTGGCCGAGTTGCCGGCCGCCGCGGAGCCGGGGATGGCCACCAGCCCCTCCGAGGTCACCGTGGCGGCGCCGGTGGCCGACGACGACCAGGCCACCTGGCCGGTGACGTCGGCGGTCGTGCCGTCCCCGTACGCGGCGGTGGCGGTGAGCTGGTCCGCGCCCCAGACCGGGAGCGTCACCGCCGGGGGCGTCACTTGCAGCGAGACCAGCACGGCCGGGGTCACCGTGGCCGGGGCGGTGACGGTGAGGCCGGCGGAGGCGGCCGTGACGGTCGCGGTCCCCACCACGTGAGCGGTGAGGAGCCCGTCCGGTGAGACCGAGGCCACGGCGGCATTCGACGTGTTCCACGTCGTGGTGGCGGTCTGATCGGATGTGCGACCATCCGACCAGGTCCCGGTCGCACGGAGCTGGACGGTGGATCCCTT
>JBAXVO010000247.1:0-5144 GCA_037129355.1 Deltaproteobacteria bacterium
GACATCGTCGAGGGTCGCGTCACCAAGATCGTCGCCTTCGGCGCCTTCGTCGAGGAGCGCCACCGCGAAGCAGAGCCCTCCCGCGGTGGAGAGGGCCACGAGCGGCCCGTCGGGGATGGCCTGCCGGGCCAGGAGGCCGACGCTCGGGGCGGTCACCAGGGCCGCCCCCGCGAGGAGCCCAGCCCGCCGGGAGGAGAGGCGCGCCACCGCCTCCGCAGAGACCGCGATACCGGCGATGCCGAGCAACGCCACCGGCAGCCGCAGACCCCACTCCGGGACCGCGTCGCCTGCGAGGGCCAGGCCGGCCGCGCCGGTCCAGAGGACGAGGGGCGGCTTGGAGAAGAAGCCCGCGTCCCGCCACCAGGGGTGCACCCAGTCGCCCCGCAGGAGCATCTGGCGGGAGACCTCGGCGTAATGGGGCTCCCAGGGGTCGAGGAGCCCGACCGATCCGAGCCAGGGCAGGAAGGCCAGGGCCGCGAGCAGCGCGGCCACGAGCCAGACGGGGATCCGGGACACCCCGACCTTATCGCACTCCCTTCCGGGGGAATGAAGCGGCGTCCCTCGACGCAGGGACGGCCTGCATCCTTGGATCCCCCGCGTCCGGGGGCTATCCTCGCCCCCAGCGTGGCCTCCCCGGCACAGACCCCCGCGGCGCCGGAATTCAAGCCGCACGTCTTCGGCAAGTTCTTCCTCCTGCAGCGGCTCGCGGTGGGCGGGATGGCCGAGATCTTCCGCGCCAAGGTCTCGGGCGCCGAGGGGTTCGAGAAGGAACTGGTGGTGAAGCGCATCCTGCCGGCGCGCTCCCAGGACCAGGGCTTCATCCAGATGCTGGTGAACGAGGCCAAGCTCACCGTCCAGCTCACCCACAACAACGTCACCCAGATCTACGAGTGCGGCTCCATCGACGGGACCTACTTCATCTCGATGGAGCTCGTGAACGGCGTGTCGCTGAAGGACATGATGGTCTCCTTCGCCCGCTCCGGCACCAACATCACCCCCGAGCAGGCCATCTTCGTGGTGCTCCAGCTCCTGCAGGGGCTCGAGTACGCCCACAAGAAGACCGACGGCCAGGGCAACCCGCTGCGGATCATCCACTGCGACATCTCCCCCGACAACGCGCTCATCTCCTGGCAGGGGGAGCTGAAGCTCCTCGACTTCGGCATCGCGCGCGCCGCGACCGGCCTCTCCAACTACAAGGAGGGGATGCTCATGGGGAAGCTCGGGTACGTCGCGCCCGAGCAGGCCTCGCTCGACCGCCCCTGGGACCACCGGGTCGACATCTTCGCGGCCGGCATCATCCTCTACGAGCTGCTCACCAAGCAGAAGCCCTTCCAGCGCGCCGTCGACGTGGAATCGCTCATCCAGTCGCGGCTCGGCAAGGTGGTGCCCCCGTCCTCCATCGACGGGCGGCTCCCCAAGGAGCTCGACACCATCGTGCTGCGGGCGCTGGCCGCCGACCCCGACGACCGCTACCCGGACGCCCGCTCCTTCGCCGACGCGCTCGTCGACGTGCTCTTCCCCACGCCCCACTCGGCCGTCCAGGACCACCTGGGTCGCCAGATGCACCAGGTCTACGCGGAGAGGATCGCCCGCCAGCGTGCCGCCAGGGCCCACGACGCGCTGGTGATGAAGGTCCTGCGCAACGTCGCCGAGCAGCAGCGGGCCACCGTCTACGACTCGGTGGCCCACGCCGAGGGGGCCGGCCCCACCACCGGCTCCTCGCCCCTCGCCGACCTCGGCACCCCGAGCATCGACATCGAGGTGGATCGGGCCGCGCCCCGCGCCGCGCCGCTCGGACCGGAGCGCATCCGCACGGTCCGCGTCGGTGGCGGGAGGGCCGTGATGCTCGGCGTGGTCGCGGGCCTGGCCGTGGCCGCGGCCGGCTTCGCCGCCTCCCCCTGGCTGCGCGACGGGGTGCTCGTCGTCACCTCCACCCCGCCGGGCGCCCAGGTCTCCCTCGACGGCAAGGTGGTCCCCGGCTCGACGCCGCTCGTGATCGACCGGATCCGGCTCTCCTCGGGGCACCGCGTCGAGGCGACCGCGCCCGGGCACCGCTCGGTCTCGGTCGAGGTCGGGGCCGAGCCCGGACGGCTGTCCCGCACCATCCACCTCGCCCTGCCCTTCGCGCTGGGCAGCCTCACCGTGGAGAGCGTCCCCCCGGGAGCCGAGGTGTCGGTGGACGGGAAGCCGGTCGGCCGCACCCCGGTCACCGTGCCCGACCTCCGGGTGGACGAGCGCCACCGCGTCGACCTCACCCTGCCCGGGCACGAGATCGACCAGGTGGTGGTGCTGCCCGAGAAGGACGGCAACCGGATCGTCCGCAAGCTCCTGCCGGCCCGGAAGTAGCGCGGCGGACGCGACGGGCCGGGCTTCACTCCCCGCGGAAGCGGGGCGCCCTTCGCTCGGCCCAGGCGGCGCGCCCCTCGCGCAGGTCGGCGCTCTCGAAGGCGCGCGTGCGCAGGGAGGCGACCTCGGACCGCTCGGCCGCGGTGAGGCCGCGCTCGTGCGACTCCTCGAGCAGCCGGAGGATGCGCTTCATCCCCTGCACGGCGAGCGGCGCGTTGGCGGCGATCTCGTCGGCCAGCGCCAGGGCGGCGGCCTCGGCGTCGACCGGAGAGGCCACCCGATCCACCAGCCCGATGGCGAGCGCCTTGGCGGCGTCGAGCGCGCGTCCGGTGAAGAACATCTCGCGCGTGTGGGCCGGTCCCACCAGCGCCAGGAAGCGGCGCACCCCGGCGGCGGCGTAGACCACGCCGAGCTTCGCGGGGGGCATGCCCATCTTGGCCCCCTCGCTGGCGATGCGCAGGTCGCAGGTGACGGCCAGCTCGCAGCCGGCGCCGAAGGCGGCCCCGTTCACGAAGGCCACCGTGGGGCAGGGAACGGCCTCGACCGCCTCCATGGCCCGCTCGGTGGCGAGGTCGGGCCGGTCGCCCCCGGGCCCGTCCCCCTCCATGGCGGCGATGTCGAAGCCGGAGGAGAACGCCTGGTCGCCGGCGCCGCGGAGGACGAGGCAGCGCACCTTGTCGGTGGCGACCCGCGCGCAGGCCTCGGTGAGGGCGGCGAGCGATCCGTAGTCGAGCGCGTTGCGCTTCCCCGGGTTGTCGATGGTGAGGACGCGGACGTGGCCGCGGTCCTCGACCTGGATGCTCCCCGGGGGCGCGCTCATGGCGCGATCACTCCACGACGGCGAGGACGTCGCCCTCGGCGACGGCCTGCCCTTCCTTCACGCGGATCTCCCTCACGCGTCCGTCGACCGGGGACTCGAGGGGCATCTCCATCTTCATCGACTCGAGGATGAGGATGGCCTCGCCCGCACCGACCGCGTCGCCGGGGCTCTTCTCGAGCCGGACGACGGTTCCGGTGATGTGGGCGGGAACGCTGGTCATGGCCGGCAACCTACCAAGGAAACGAAGAGGTCCGCCACGGGGGCGGACCTCGGTGAGACGTGGACGGAGTTTCCTCTCGTCCTCTGGCCGGTGGGAGACCGGCCCTCTTGATCGTCAGTCTCTCCCCTTGCGGAGCGTCGGGTCAATCGATTCCTGGGTCGGCGGGGTGGTCGTGTGGGTATCCTCCGCCTGGGGGACTTGACGGGTGGACATGGGCGCCCCCGGCTGGCGGCCGGCCCGCAGGAGCGTCCGCACGGTGGCCACGATGTCCTGGTACTTCACCGGCTTCTGGAGGAAGAAGTTGGCCCCCAGCCGGCTCACCCGTTCCCGCTCCTCGTCCCCGGCCGAGGAGATGACGATGATGGGCAGGTGGCGCAGGCGCGGCTCGGCCCGGACCTTCTCGACGAGCGCGAAGCCGCTCATCACCGGCATGTAGACGTCGGTGATGATGAGGTCGATGGGGGGCTGGGCGTGCAGCCGGGCGAAGGCCTCGTTGCCGTCGACCGCGACGTCGACGGCCAGGCCTCCCATGCCCTCGGTGGCGGCCAGCCGGCGCAGCGCCGACGCGTACATGGCGGCCACGAGCGAGTTGTCCTCCACGAGCAGCACCCGGTAGCCGGGCCGGCTCGACTCGGCCTGGGCCGCCGCCGCGACCGAGAGCCGCTCCAGGCGGCGCCGGTCGTCGGTCCGGTCGGGCGGGATCCAGACCGCCACGCCCGGCGTCTGCGACGAGCCGCCGGAGCGCATGCGGACGACCTCCACCTCCAGCTCGGCCGGCTCGAGCAGCTCGGGGAAGGAGATGAGCAGGGCGATCCGCTCGCCGACCTCGAACTCGCGCTCGGTGCGGATGAAGAGACCGCCCGCGGAGAGGTTCTCCGTGTAGTCGCGCACCGTCGAGGCGGCGCCCGGATAGTCCACCGCCAGGATGAGCGGGAACCTCGGGTGTGCTCGTTTCTCCGTGCCCATGAACCTCGGTCCGACCTCCCCGCCTCCTCGCGCCCTTGCGTTCCGGGCAATTATGCCCCGGCCCCGCAAGAAGTCCTCTACACGACCCTGGATACCTGTCGATTTCTTCCATGGTTGAAGGTGGAACTGCGGGCCGGTACTCTCTCGTCCCACATGCTGCGGCGCCGCCGATACCGTCGAGAGCGAATCTTCCTTCCCGGCGAGAGCGAGGGACGACGAAGCTTCCTGAAGTACGGCCTGGCCGGGGCCGCGCTGCTCGCGGTGGGCGGTGGAACCTGGCTGGGAACGCGGCGGACCCGCCCCTCGGCCGGGCTCACCGGCCCCTTCTCGGTCCTCTCCCCCGAGGAGGCCACCGTCTTCCTCGAGCTCTCCGACCGGCTCCTCCCCCCCCGTCCGGGTTTCCCGGCCCCGCTCGAGGTCGACCTCCCCAGGCGGATCGACGGCCTGCTCGGGCTCATGCCGGTCGAGGGGCAGAAGGAGGTCAAGCAGCTCATCGGCCTCTTCGAGAACGCGCTGGCCGGCCTCGTCCTCGACGGCCAGTGGAAGACCTTCACCGCCTCCTCCCACGAGCAGCAGGACGCCCGCATCCGCAGCTGGCAGACGAGCCGGCTCAAGGTCCGCCGCACCGGCTACCGGGCCCTGAAGAAGATCGTCTGCTCCTGCTACTACGGCGCGCCCGAGACCTGGCCGGCCATCGGCTACCCCGGCCCGCCCCCCACCGGCGGGATGGTCGAGCGGGAGCCGCGCTTCACCCCCGGCACCATCACCGAGGGCGGGACGCCCGCCCCGCTC
>JBAXVO010000248.1:0-5115 GCA_037129355.1 Deltaproteobacteria bacterium
TCCCGAACATCAAGGCCGAGGTGAAGAAGGACTTCGGCTTCGAGCCCAACTTCGAGAAGGGCAAGGAGTTCCTCGAGGAGAACGACGGCGCCGGCAACACCTTCAAGGCCACCGCCAAGCCCGTCCTCATCGGTACCGCCGTGGTGGGCGCGACCACCATGATCTTCTCGATCATCGTGGGCATCGCCAAGCAGAACGCCGGCGAGGCCGCCTCCGCGGTGACCACCCCGAAGGCCCTCGAGGCCCTCCTCGAGCAGGTCGGGCGCCACTTCTCCATCCTCGAGCCCATGTTCCTCCTCGGCCTGCTCCTCGGCGGCGCGGTCATCTACTGGTTCTCCGGCGCCTCCACCCAGGCCGTCTCCACCGGCGCCTACCGCGCGGTCGAGTTCATCAAGAAGAACATCAAGCTCGAGGGGGTCGAGAAGGCCTCCGTCGAGGACTCGAAGAAGGTCGTGGAGATCTGCACGGTCTACGCGCAGAAGGGCATGTGGAACATCTTCATGGTGGTCTTCTTCGCCACCCTCGCCTTCGCCTTCCTCAACGAGTACTTCTTCATCGGCTACCTGATCGCCATCGCCTTCTTCGGTCTCTTCCAGGCCCTCTTCATGGCCAACGCCGGCGGCGCCTGGGACAACGCCAAGAAGATCGTGGAGACCGAGCTCAAGGCCAAGGGCACGCCGCTGCACGACGCCTGCGTGGTCGGCGACACCGTCGGCGACCCCTTCAAGGACACCTCCTCGGTGGCCATGAACCCGGTCATCAAGTTCACCACCCTGTTCGGCCTGCTGGCCGTCGAGCTGGCCCTGAAGATGACGAGCGCCAACCAGGGCGGCCTGCGCATCGGCCTCTCCATGGTGTTCCTGACGATCATGCTCGTCTTCGTCTACCGCTCCTTCTACGGGATGCGGATCGAGTCGGTCTCGGCCGAATGAGCGACCCGGCCGGACACCCCGCCGCGGAGAGCCTCCGTGCGCTCCTCGGCGGGTCGGCCGGCTCCCTGAAGATCTTCCCGCTGCCGGAGGTGGTGGTCTTCCCGGGCACCCCGGCGCCCTTCCACATCTTCGAGCCGCGCTACCGCGCCATGACCGAGGACGCCCTGGCGGGCGACCGGCTCATGGCGGTGGCCACGCTGCGCAGCCCGGCCGACGCGTCGCAGCCCCGGGCGCCGGTCCACCCGGTGGCCTGCGCGGGGTTCATCGAGGCCGACGAGCGGCTGCCCGACGGGAGGTACAATCTCCTCCTGCGCGGGGTGGCCCGGGTGCGGCTCGTCGAGGAGCTCCTCTCCACCGGCAAGCCGTACCGGGAGTTCCGGGTGGAGGTGGCGGAGGACGTCTACCCGGCCGGCGGCCCGCCGGCCCTGGCGGCGCAGGTCTCCACCCTGGAGCGCTGCGTGCTCGAGCTGGCCCGGCGCAGCGACGCCGAGAGCGGCGAGCGGGACCTGGCCGAGGCGGCCGCCCGGATGCGCGTTCCGGGGCGGATCGCCGATGCCGTGGCGGCGGCGCTGGTGTCCGAGACCAGCTCGCGCCTCGCCATCCTCGAGGAGCTCGACGTCGGGCGCCGGCTCGCCCTCGTCGTGGACGAGGTCGCGGCGCTCCTGGCCGGGTCGCAGGACTCCGGCGGCGAGCCCTTCGCGAGCGCCTGAGGGCGGGTCAGTCCCGGGCGGCGCGCCCGATGCCCTGGTAGGAGAACCCCAGCGCCCGGACCTTGGTCGGATCCCAGACGTTGCGCCCGTCGAAGAGCACCGGCTGCTTCATGGTCTTCTTGAGCAGGGCGAAGTCGGGCTGGCGGAACTCGTTCCACTCGGTGACCAGCACCAGCGCGTCGGCCCCGGCGGCGGCCGCGTAGGGATCGGGGGAGAGCTCGATCCGGGTCCCGAAGATGGCGGTGGCGACCTCCGCCGAGACCGGGTCGTGGGCGCGGACCTTGGCGCCGTTGCCGAGCAGCCCCTCGATGATGGCGATGGAGGGGGCCTCCCGCATGTCGTCGGTCTTGGGCTTGAAGGCGAGCCCCCAGACCGCGAAGGTGAGCCCCTGCAGCGACCCGAAGTGCTTGAGCGCCTTCTCGAGGAGCACCCGCTTCTGCCGCTCGTTCACCCGCTCCACGGAGCGGAGCAGGTCGAAGTCGAGGCCGACGGCGCGCGCCATGGTCATGAGCGCGCGGACGTCCTTGGGGAAGCAGGAACCTCCGAAGCCGGCCCCGGGGAACAGGAAGGGGTAGCCGATGCGCCTGTCGGAGCCCATGCCCCGCCGGACGTGGTCGACGTCCGCGCCCACCCGCTCGCAGAGCCCGGCGATGTCGTTCATGAAGGAGATGCGGGTGGCCAGCATGGCGTTGGCCGCGTACTTGGTGAGCTCGGAGGAGCGCCGGTCCATGAAGAGGATGGGCTGCTCGGTCCGGACGAAGGGCGCGTAGAGCTCGGCCATCACCGCGCGCGCCTTCTCGGAGGCCACCCCGACGACGATGCGGTCGGGGCGCATGAAGTCGTCGATGGCCGCCCCCTCCTTGAGGAACTCCGGGTTGGAGACGACGTCGTAGGGGGCCTGGGCGACCCGCGCCACCACCTCCGACACCCGGTCGGCGCTGCCCACCGGCACCGTGCTCTTGTTCACGATGACCGTGTAGCGCCCGATGGCGCGCCCGATCTGCTCGGCCGCGGCGAGCACGTAGGAGAGGTCGGCCTCGCCGGTCTCGCCGGGCGGGGTTCCCACCGCGATGAAGGCCACGTCGACGTCCTTCACGGCGTCGGCGGTGACGGTGGTGAAGTCGAGCCGGCCGTCCCGGACGTTGCGCTTCACCAGCTCCTCGAGCCCGGGCTCGTAGATGGGAATGCCCCCGGCCCGGAGCATCGCGATCTTCCGCGCGTCCAGGTCCACGCAGGTGACGCGGTGGCCGGTCTCGGCGAGGCAGGTTCCGGTGACGAGGCCGACGTAGCCGGTCCCGATGACGGCGATCTTCACGGTGGACTCCCTTTCCCAGCGGTGACGGGGGCGGAATCTACCACCGAACCCGGGGGCGATTCACGGCTTCGGGTCCGGCGTCCCGTCGTCGGGGGACAGCTCGTCCTGGCTGCGCCGTCCGGCCCGCTCGGCCTCCAGCTCGGCGCGGAGCGACGCGCACTCCTGGGCGAGCCGCCGGATGCGGGCCGCGTTCTGGGAACTCGCCACGGTGTTCACGAGGACGTTCACTGCGAGGTAGAGGACGGCGGCGCCGAAGAGGGCGTTGGAGGCGAGCTGGAAGCCGAACAGGTGGGCGGCCCGGACCAGGATCCCGGGGAAGAGGGCCACCACGGTGGCGAGCAGGGTGGTCAGGACCCAGACCAGGCTGTCCCGGAGCGAGAGGCGCTGCGTCCGCACCAGCCGCACCACCCAGAGCAGGAAGATCGCCAGGACGACGATCGAGACCACCTGCAGCTCGAGGGGGATGAGATCGGTCCTCACGCGGTCTCCTCGCCGGGCGGGAGCCGGGTGGGGAGCAGGACGAGCGCCATCGACACCTTGACCAGGTAGTAGAACGAGCGCCCCAGGCCGATCGAGCTCTCGCCGTGGAGCCGCTCGGCCATGCGCACGGGAAGCTCGGCGATCCGCAGCCCGGCGCGCGCGGCCACCGCGATCGACTCCGGCTCCGGGTAGTCCGGGGGGTAGCTGCGGGCGAAGAGCTCGATGGTGCGCCGGCCAGCGGCCCGGAACCCGGAGGTGGGGTCGAGCACACGCGCGCCGCAGCGGATCCGGAGAACGGCCGACAGGTACCGGATCCCGGCTCGCCGCGACCAGGTGGAACGGAAGGCGCCCTCGACCCGGGGCCCGGAGAAGCGGGATCCCACCACCAGGTCGGCGCGGCCGGCGGCGACCTCCTCGATCAGGGCGGGGAGGAACGAGACGTCGTGCTGGCCGTCCCCGTCGACCTGGACGGCGACGTCGTAGCCCCGGTCGCGGGCCCACCGGTAGCCGGCCTGCACGGCTCCGCCGATCCCCAGGTTGACCGGAAGGGAGAGGAGGGTGACGCCGGCGGCGCGGGCCGCCTCGGCGGTGCCGTCGGTGGAGCCGTCGTCGACCACGCACACGTCGACCGCCGGGGCGGCACGGCGCAGGTCGGCCACGACGGAACGGATGCTCCGTTCCTCGTTGAAGGCGGGGACGATGGCGAGGACGCGCACGGAAGGCCCATTACACCACGGTCGAGGGCCGCCGTCGCGTCCGCCGTGGACGGGAACTACCGGGGAAGGACCGCCAGCCGGGCCGCCGCCTGGGCACCGCGCAGGTGGGAGAGGCGGGCCGGGTCGGCCGCCGAGCGCACCACCGCGTCCACCGCGGCCCGCTCCGGGGCGGAGAGAGACGGCAGGAGCCCGAGGGCCCGGTCGGCCACCTCCGGGAAGTGGCGGGCGAGGAGGGAGAGCGAGCCGTGCAGCGCACGGGAGAGCCCGGTGGTCGCCGCCCGGTCTTTCACGTACCGTGAATCGAGCGCCGGTTCCAGGCGCAACAGTTCGCGCAGGTCCACGAAGGTGACGAGCGGCGCGTAGAGCCCCTGCTCGGCCTGCTCGGCCACGGTGGCGAGCAGCATGTCCTCCGCCGAAGGTCGCATCACCCGGGGCCCGAGGACGGGCAGCGGGGTGGCCCGGTCGAAGAGCGGGGCGTCGGGGGGAGCCCCCTGCCAGAGCCCCTCCTGGATGGTGAAGCGGACCCGGTCGTCGCCGAAGGCCGCCCCGTGCCCGCCACCGCCCACCGCCTCCACCTTGAAGCCGGCGCCGCGCGCGGCCTCGGCGAAGGGCGCGCCGTCCTCCCCCCGGACCGCCAGCCGGAGGTCGCCGAGCGGCCGGAAGGCGAGGTGAGGGTAGAG
Organism: Deltaproteobacteria bacterium; assembly: GCA_037129355.1. GTDB lineage: Bacteria > Myxococcota > Myxococcia > Myxococcales > Anaeromyxobacteraceae > CAIOAK01. The sequence goes on from JBAXVO010000248.1 coordinate 4,834, forward strand.
CCAGTCGACCGCCGCGAGCCCCCCCAGGACCACCACGGGGACCGGGCTGGCCCGGAGCGCGCCCCGGAGCGTCATGACCCGGTAGACGTTGTCGTTCACCACGCCCTGGTAGAGGGCGAGCAGCTTCTCCCGGAACTGGGCCGGGACGCCGGCGCCGAGCGCGCAGGTCTCGAGGTGGTAGCTGGCGATGGGCGCGAGCCCGTTCGCCTCGAGCACCTCGGCGAGCCGGGCCAGGTCGGCCGGGGGGAGCGCGGCCGGGGGCTCGAAGGCGGAGAGGGCGCG
>JBAXVO010000249.1:0-5087 GCA_037129355.1 Deltaproteobacteria bacterium
TGCTCTCCGCCGGCGCGCCGGTCCCGGCCGGGGCCGCCTCGGCGGCGACGGGCTGGGGCTCGGCGTCCCCTTCGGGCGCGGCGCTCCCGGGAGCGGCCTCGGCGACGGGCTCCCCCTCGGCGACGGCCTCGTCCTCGTCGTCGTACTCCTCGTCCTCGTCGGCCAGTGGCTCGGGGGGCGGCGGCGCGGCGACGACCGGGGCTGGCTCGACGTGGGCGCGCTTGCGCACCACGAAGCCGGGGCCCGAGGGACGCGGCGCCGGGGCCTTGGGCTTCTTCTCGGCGACGATGCGCTCGTAGGCGGACTGGCACTGATCCTCCTCGAGCGACGAGGAGTGGCTCTTCACGTCGTAGCCCAGGGCGTGGAGCTTCTCGACCAGACCCTGGTTCGAGAGCTCGATCCCCGCCTCCTTGAGCTGCTTTGCCAGCTCGTGCACGCGCTTCTTCGACATGAGACCTCTCTCCTAGACCCTGCCGCCGTTGCCCGTCAACTGCTCCCGGAGCCGCGTTTCATCGACCGATACGGCCTTCCGGAAGGCCCTCTCGAAGCCCTTTCGCTTCACCGCGCGAGCCAGGCAGGAGCTCTCCGCGTGCATCCAGGCGCCGCGTCCTCCGCGGCGCTCCCGATCGACCACCACGCCGGCCTCGGCGAGCCGGAGGCGCACCAGTGCCGTGGCGGGCAGCTTCTCCCCGCATCCGACACAGGTTCGCTCCGGGATCGTCATGTTCAGACCGGGGACCCCGAGCGGCTGCGCTCCAGGTCCAGCTCCTCGCGGAGGCGCTTCTCCTCCTCGAGGTAGATGCCCACCGCGTGCTTGATCTGGCGAGCCTTCTTGATGCCCAGGTCGGTGGAGTCGGCGAGCTTGTTGACGTCGGGCTCGGCGTGGATGGCCTCGACCGTGCCGTAGCCGGCGCCCTTCAGCTGCTCGATGGTCTTCTCCCCGACGCCGCGGACGCGCGCCATGCGCTCCTCCTGCGACAGGGTCCCGGGGTGCCGGCGGGCCTCGGCGATGCGGGCCGCCTCGCGCTCCTGCTCGAGCCGGATCTCCTCCTCGGCGTCGGTGATGGCCTGCTCCCGGGCCTTCTTCTGCAGGGCCGGGATCATGTCCATGTCGAAGCCGGGGAACTGGGTGAGCATCTCCGGCGAGGCGTTGGCGATGTCCTGGGCCTTGCGGAACCCGTGGGCGTAGAGCATCTCCTGCGTCGGCTCGGGGACGTCGATGGCGGTGAAGCTCTTGGTGGCGAACTCGCGCATCTCCTTCACGCGCGATTCGCTGTTGATGTCGAGCTTCCAGCCCGTGAGCTGGGAGGCGAGCCGCACGTTCTGGCCGCGGCGGCCGATGGCCAGCGAGAGCTGGTCGTCGGGGACGATGATCTCCATGGCCCGGTTCTGGTCGTCGAGCAGCACGCGCGACACCTCGGCGGGGGCCAGCGCGTTGCAGACGAAGCGGGCCGGGTCCTCGTGCCAGGGGACGATGTCGATCTTCTCGCCGCGGAGCTCCTGGACCACCGCCTGGACGCGGCTGCCCTTCATGCCCACGCAGGCGCCGACCGGGTCGACGTCGCTGTCGCGCGAGGAGACGGCGATCTTGGCGCGGCCACCCGGCTCGCGGGCGGCGGCCTCGATGACCACCACGCCCTCGGCGATCTCCGGGACCTCCATCTCGAAGAGCTTGCGGAGCAGCTCGACCGAGGCGCGGGAGAGGATGATCTGCGGGCCGCGCGACTCGCGCAGCACGTCGAAGACGTAGGCCTGGATGCGGTCGCCGGCGCGGTAGCTCTCGCGGGGAACCTGCTCGCGGACCGGGAGCACCGCCTCGGCGCGACCCAGGTCGACGATGACGTTGCCTCGCTCGAAGCGACGGACGATGCCGGTGATGACCTCGCCCTTGCGGTCCTTGTACTCGTTGAAGATGTTCTCGCGCTCGGCGTCGCGCGTGCCCTGGATCATGACCTGCTTGGCGGTCTGGGCGGCGATGCGGCCGAAGCTTCGGCGGAAGGTCTTGAGCTTGAGGAGGTCGCCCCACTGATCGTCCTGGGCGCGGGCCAGGGCCTCGTCGTCCGGGCTGTAGTAGATCGGGAAGTCGAGCTCGTCCCCGGGCTCCACCTCGATGCCCTTCTCGTGGGCGAAGGTCACCGGGATCATGTTCACCGGGTCGGGGAGCGGGGTCTCGTCGGTGGGGTCGGCGACGATGGTGAGGACCTGGAAGACGTCCACCTTGCCGCGTTCCTCGTCGAAGATGGCCTTGAGCGCCCGCTCCATGCCGAAGTGCTTCTTGGCGGCGGTGGCCAGGGCCTCCTCGAGGATGGCCACGAGGGTCCCCCGGTCGATGCCCTTGTCCTTCGCGACCTGGTCCAGGATGAGGGAGAGATTGACGTTGGGCTGCATGGCTAGGCCTTCCTCCTCAGATCGGCTTCGAAGTCGTACTCGAGGTGGGCCTTGGCGACGCGGCCCACCGGGATGCGGTGGACCTTTCCGTCCACCTCGATCTCCACGGCACCGCCCGCGAATCCGCGGAGCGTGCCGGTCCACTGCTTGCGGGGCGGCAACCCGGCCGCGCTCTCGATCGGGCCGAAGGCCCGGATCTTGGCGCGCTGCCCCGCGAATCTCTTGAAGTCCTCGGGCTTTCGCAGGGGTCGTTCGACTCCCGGCGAGCTCACCTCGAGGCTGTAGTTCGGTTCGATGAAGTCCTCTACGTCCAGGATGGTCTCGACGAGCCTCGACGCCGCCTGACAGTCGTCGATGCCGATGCCCGTTGCCTTGTCCACGTAGAGGCGCAGCACCCAGCTGCCCCCCTCCCGCTGCCACTCCACCTCGACCAGGTCGAAACCATCGCGCGCGAGCACGGGCTCGAGAAGCTGTCGCGCCCGTTCGGCGACGGATTCCTGTGCGATTCCAGTCATGTCTCAAAAATAGAAAAAGTGGGCGCTACAGCGGCCCACTTTCGTGTCCCGGCTACCCGGGGGCGAAAATGTGGGCTGTTCGTAACCTAGGCCACCCCCGTAGTCAAGGACGGCCGGGGAGCGGGCCGCTGCGTCCGGCGGAGGAGGAAGGTGCCCAGGGCGAGTGCGAACACCCCCAGGATTCCGGAGGTTACGGGGCGTCCGGCGATGGCTCCGAGGAGGTCCGGGTACCGGGTGGGGGCGAGCGCCATGGCGTTGCCCGCCGCGTGGGCCAGGACCGGCAGGGCGAGGTTCCCCGAGGCGGCCATGAGCCAGCCCAGGAAGGCGCCCGACGCGACCGCGCCGGTGGCCTGGACGGGGTCGACGTGGATGGCGGCGAAGAGGAGGGTCGTGAGCAGGATGGCGGTCCAGCGCCGGTAGGCGAGCAGGAAGCCCCCGAGGAGGAGTCCCCGGAAGAAGGCCTCCTCGGCGATCGGCGCGACGACCACCGTCCGGACGGCGGGCGCGGCTGCGAACTGGGCCACGACCCAGTCGGCGGTGCGGGGCAGGTGCTCGATCACCGAGAGGAGCAGGCAGGCCTTCGCGACCTGGAGCCCGCCGAAGACGAAGAGCACCGCGACGACCTCCAGGGCGGAGGGGACCCGGACGGGGAGGACCTGCCTCCACGTGCGGCCCGTGAGCCGCTTGCCGAGCCAGACCACCGAGCCCTGCGCAGAGGCGAGGAGCGCGACCGAGACGGTCGCGGCGAGCGCGGAACCGGGCCAGGTCCGGGCGAGCCCCCCCGCGAACATGCTCGCGACGTTGTTCGCCACGATGAAGAGCACCCAGAGGACGACCCCCTGCCCTGCCGTGGGGAGGAAGGAGTGGTCGGGAGGCTGGACCGGGGGTGGGTGCACTCGGCGTGCAGTATACCGTCCGCGCCGCGGACCTCTGGACATTTGGGGCGTTCACTGATGGTCCGTTGACAGGAAAGATTGCGAACGGCGTGGCGCGGGCGAAGCGCGCAGGGAAGGCCCGCCTGGCCTCCGCATTTCGCGCAGGGGCGCCGATCCCGGATCTTGGCGAGCTTCGCGATCCCGGCGCGGGGCCGTTCGCCAGCGGCCGCCCTCGTGCGTTTCGGGGGCCCGTGAATCGCGTGAGACAGTGGATGCATGAACGCACGCGAATGGTCCATCCGCATCGCCGAACTCGCCCGCCGCGAGCACGCGGCACTGGCCGATCTCCTCCTCGCCGTCGCCGAGTTCGACGCCGGGGCCGTTTACCGGCAACTGGGATTCTCGAGCCTCTTCGACTTCCTTCATCGGGAGGTCGGCCTGTCCCGGGGATCGGCCTACTACCGGCAGGTAGGTGCCCGGATGGTCCGGCGCTTCCCCGAGGTGGAGGAGCCGATCCGGGACGGACGACTGTGCATCACGACGGTGAGCGAGCTGGCGAAGGTGATGACCGAGGAGAACCGGGCCGAGGTGCTGCCCATGTTCTTCGGTCTCTCCCGCCAGGAGGCGAAGCAACTGGTCGCGACGCTTCGGCCGATGGAGTTGGTGCCGATGAGGACGGTCGTCACCGAGGTCCCTCTCCTGGCGCCGATGGACCCGGCGCCGGTGGAAGCGCCGGACATCGTCCAACCGGTTGGACGATTCGTGACCCACCCGGGTAGAAACGCACCCGTGCCCGGGCCGCCGCGGACCGTGGTGGAACCGATGACCTCCACCGAGACGCGGCTTCACATCACGGTCTCTCCGGAGTTCGTCGCGCTGCTGAAGAAGGCGAAGGCCGGGCAGAGCCACGTCCAGCCGAACGCGACCGACGTGCAGGTGCTCACCGCCGCGCTGGAGTTGTTCGTCGCGCAGCAGGAGAAGCGGAAGGCCTCCGTGCCGGCCAAGGTGAAACGGGAGGTGGTGAAGCGCGATGGGGGCAAGTGCCAGTGGCCCACGAACGACGGCGGCATCTGTGGGGCGGAGGTGCGGACCGAGATCGACCACGTCGTGCCGCGCGCCAGGGGCGGTCCGTCGACAGTGGAGAACTGCCGGGTACTTTGCCGGGCGCACAACCTGGAAGCGGCGCGTGAGGCGTACGGCGACGAGGTCATGGACCGGTACGCGAGGAATCCGGTCGTTCGCGAGGATTGCGCCGGCGGATTCAGCCGGTCATTGCAACGTTCGGTGAAACATATCTGCGGGTGAAGTG
>JBAXVO010000025.1:0-22769 GCA_037129355.1 Deltaproteobacteria bacterium
CCCCTCGAAGCGGATGCCGTACATGTCCCAGCAGTAGCGCTCGTACCAGTTGGCGCCCTTCCAGATGGGCGTGACGCTCTGCACCACCGGATCGCCCTCGGGGACGCCCACCCGCAGCCGGATGCGGTGGTTCTTCCTGGTGGAGTACATCTGGTAGACGAGGTCGTAGCGCGGCTCGGAGCCCATGTAGTCGGCGGCGGTGATGTAGGGCGCCATGTCGAACTGGAGGTCCGGGTCGTCCTTGAGGAACCGGCAGACCTCGGCGACGGCCTCCTTCTTCACGAGCGCCACGTCGTCCCCGCCCTTGCCGACGTACGTCTGCGTCACGGCGTCGGGGAAACGCTCCTTCAGCTTCTGGAGTGCGGCCTGGGACACGGTCTACCCCTTCGCCGGGAGCGCCGGCGGTTCGTTTCCGATGAGCTGGTGGCGCTGATCCTGGATCTTCTGCTGGAGCAACATGATCCCGTCGAGCACCTGCTCGGGCCGCGGGGGGCAGCCGGGGATGTAGACGTCCACCGGGATGATGTGGTCGATGCCCTGCATGGTGGCGTAGTTGTCGTAGAAGCCGCCCGACGAGGCGCACACCCCGAAGGCCACCACCCACTTCGGGTCGGCCATGGAGTCGAAGACCCGCTTCAGGATGGGGGCCTGCTTCACGTTGATGGTGCCCACCACCATGAGGAGGTCGGCCTGGCGCGGCGAGAAGCGCGGGAGCGCGGCGCCGAAGCGGTCGAGGTCGTAGCGGGCCGCCGCCACCGCCATGAACTCCATGCCGCAGCAGGCGGTGACGAAGGGGTACTGGAAGAGGCTGTACTTCCGGGCCCACCCGAGCCCCTGCGACACCATCTTGCCGAGGCCGGTGAGCGCGTCCTCGCGCCGGGTGGCGATGGCGGGGACGAGGTCGAGATCCGAGGCAGAGGACATGGTCACTCCCGGCTCCAGTCGATGGCGCCCTTCTTCCAGACGTAGACCAGCCCGACGAGGAGCGTGGCGCCGAAGGCGGCCATCACCGCGAAGGAGGGCCAGCCCAGCTCGCCGAGCGTCACCGCCCACGGGTACATGAAGACCGCCTCGACGTCGAAGACCACGAAGAGGAGCGCAAGCAGGTAGAACTTCACGTCGAATCGGTCGCGACCCAGGCCGGACGGCGTGGACCCGAACTCGAACGGGCTCGACTTGGCCTCGTTCGGATGGCGCGGTCCGAGGAGGTTCGCGAGACCCAGGAGCGTGAGCCCCAGAATCACTGCGAGTACGATCACGACCGCCAGCGGAAAGTAGCTCTGCAGGGCTGTTGTCATGGGGTGACCGGGTGAGGGGTCAAGGTGCTCCTAACTGCCTGTATGCGCATGTTTCGTCAAGCGGAATCACCCCTTCCGCGCCTGGATTCGACGCTTGACTCCAACGTCCGGGACTGTAGACTCCGCGCCCTCTTTGGAGCCCTCCACCTCCTCTGCAGCCGGGGTACTTCCCATGGGCTATCAGTTCGCCGCAGTCCTCGCATTCGCCGCCGTCGCCGTGCTGCTGCCCTTCGGGCTGCTGGCCGGATTCAAGGCGATCCGCCCGTCCTTTCCGTCCGAGGACAAGTCGCTCATCTACGAGTGCGGCGAGAAGCCCATCGGGCGCGCCTGGTTCAACTTCAACCCGCGCTTCTACCTGGTCGCCCTCGTCTTCGTGATCTTCGAGGTCGACCTGGCGCTGACCCTGCCGGTGTCGGTCGTCTACAAGGACTGGGTGGCCGCCGGCCCCCAGTTCGCCTGGGTGGCCTTCGCCGAGCTCTTCCTCTTCATCGCCATCCTCATGGTCGGCCTGGTCTGGGTCTGGGCCCACGGCGACCTGGAGTGGGTGAAGAAGCTGGCCACGGTCGACGAGGCCCCCGACTCGGACGACGAGCGCCCGGCCTCCAGGGCCGCCTGACCCAAACGGAGGATCCCGCAATGGCCACCCGAGACACCATGGACGCGGAGATGGGCGGCGACGTCGTCTTCGCCCACACCAGCCAGCTCGACAAGATCATCAACCTGGCCCGCGCCAACTCCCTTCACTACCTGCTCTTCGGCCTCGCCTGCTGCGGGATCGAGCTCATGCAGTTCGGCGGCCCCCGCGCCGACGCCGACCGGTTCGGGGCGGTCTTCCGCGCCACCCCCCGCCAGGCCGACTTCATGATCGTGGCCGGCACGCTCACCTACAAGATGGCCGAGCGGCTGAAGCTCCTCTACGACCAGATGGCCGAGCCCAAGTACGTGATCTCCATGGGTTCCTGCGCCAATTGCGGGGGGCTCTTCCAGCTCGCCTACTCGGTCTGCAAGGGGGTCGACAAGGTGGTCCCGGTGGACGTCTACGTCCCCGGCTGCCCGCCCCGCCCGGAGGCCCTGACCGAGGGGCTTCTCCGCCTGCAGGACCTCATCATGCGCGAGCGCTGGAAGGACAAGCGCCGCCCGCCCACCGCCCTCACCGGCGGCCAGGCCTGAGATTCCGGGGACACGGGATGACCACCATCGAGATCCACCAGAAGCTCCAGGAAGCCTTCGGCGACGCGGTCGGTCCGCTCTCCGAGCCCAAGATGGACGCCTTCGCCGTCGTGAAGGGCGATCGCATCGTGGAGGCCTGCGCCTGGCTGAAGAAGACGTCCGGCATCGAGATCGACTTCCTCCAGGACCTGACCGCGGTCGACTGGCCCAAGCGGAACGTGATCGAGGTCGTCTACCACCTCTTCTCCTTCCCGCACCGGCACGGCATCGTCCTCAAGGTCGAGGTCGACCGGGCCGCCCCCGTGGTCCACACCGTCGAGGGGGTCTGGAAGGCCGCCAACTGGCTGGAGCGGGAGGTCTACGACCTCTTCGGCGTGACCTTCACCGGCCACCCCGACCTCCGCCGGGTCATGCTGCCGGACGACTGGGTCGGCCACCCGCTGCTCAAGGACTACCAGGAGGCCGGCGGATTCCACGGCATCCCCAACCTCCGCGAGAACCCGCTCGTCGAGCTGCGTCGCCTCGACCTGGTCCGCATCGCCGAGCATCTCAAGGCGAACCCGCCTCCTCCCCCTCCCCCGCCCGCTCCGCCGGCGGCCGCGCCCGCGGCAGGGACGCCTCCGGCGCCCTCCACCCCGCCCGCGGCTCCCAAGGCCTAGAGGACAACGCCATGTCCAAGCTCGTCCTGCGCCGCGTCGACCGGAACAACGAGGAGATGCTCATCAACTTCGGGCCGCAGCACCCGTCCACCCACGGCGTGCTCAACTTCCTCGTCGAGACCGACGGGGAGGTGATGCGGAAGGCCATCCCGGACATTGGTTATCTGCACCGCTCGCTCGAGAAGATCGGCGAGATGGTCGGCTACCCCGGGTACATGCCCTACACCGACCGCATCGACTACCTCGCCGCGATGTTCGCGAACGAGGGGTACGCGGTCGCGGTGGAGAAGCTCCTCAAGATCGTGGTCCCGCCCCGGGCCCAGTACCTGCGCGCCATCTCCTGCGAGCTGAATCGCATCGCCAGCCACCTCGTGTCGGTCGGCACCATGGCCACCGACATCGGCGCGGTCACCCCGCTCGTCTACGCGCTTCGCGAGCGGGAGCTCATCAACGACCTGCTCGAGGCCCTCTGCGGCGCGCGGCTCACCTACAACTACCACCGCATCGGCGGGGTGGCCTTCGACATGCCGGCGGGATGGCAGGAGAAGGTGATCGCCTACCTCGACCGCTTCGACAGCTCGGTCCAGGAGTGGGATCGGCTCATCTCCACCAACGAGATCTACAGGAAGCGGCTCGGCGGCGTGGCGGTGATCACCCGCGAGCAGGCCATCGACTACGGCCTCTCCGGTCCCAACCTGCGCGGCAGCGGCGTCGACTGGGACCTCCGGCGCGACGCCCCCTACGGCGCCTACCCCGACTTCAAGTTCGACGTCCCGGTCGGCCGCGGCTGGGCCGGCACGGTGGGCGACTGCTACGACCGCTACTACGTGCGCGTCCTCGAGATGGCCCAGTCGTCGCGCATCGTCCGGCAGGCGCTCGAGAAGATGCCGGAGGGGGAGCTCACCGCCAAGGTCTCCCGCAAGCCCAAGCCCGAGGCCGGCGAGGCGCAGTCGCGCATCGAGTCGGCCCGCGGCGAGATGGCCTACTACGTGGTCTCCGACGGCACCGAGCGCCCCTACCGGCTCCGCGCCCGCACCGGCTCCTACATGGCGATGGGCATCATCGAGGACATCTCCCCGGGCCTCATGGTCGCCGACCTCGTCGCCCTCATCGCCTCCCTCGACGTCGTGGCACCCGAGACGGATCGCTAGCCATGTCCCAGTTCTCCTTCGCCTTCCCGAAGCCCGGCACCAAGAAGCTGCTCGTCGGGGCGTCCCTCGCCGCGGTGATCGCCATCCCGGCGCTGCTCTCCAGCCTGCTCGTCTTCGTCGTGCCGCTGATCCAGAAGCCGATGATGGACGCGCTCATCCGCGAGAAGCTCGGCCATGAGCCCGCCACCTGGGGCGGCACCCAGTGGATCTACGCTCTGGCCCTGTTCCTGGCCGGCGTGGTCATGTTCACCTTCGCCGCCATCGCCGGCGGCATCTTCTCCTGGTACGAGCGGCGCGTCGCCGCCCGCATGCAGAGCCGCATCGGCCCGAACCGCGTGGGCGCCGGCGGCTTCCTGCAGTGGATCGCCGACGCCGTGAAGCTGCTCTTCAAGGAGGACCTGGTCCCGGGCGAGGCCGACGCGCTCATCTTCCGCGCCGCCCCCTACTTCGTGGTGGCCGGCATGACGCTCGTGCTGGTGGCGCTCCCGGCCGGGCAGGCCATCGTGGTGGCCGACCTCGACGTGGGCATCTTCTACATCCTGGCCGTCACCGCCTTCATCGTGGTGGGGATCATCCTCTCTGGCTGGTCCTCCAACTCGAAGTGGTCCCTCTTCGGCGCGGTCCGCGCCACCGCCCAGATCATCAGCTACGAGATCCCGGCCGGCCTCGCCATCATGGTGCCGGTGCTCATGGCGGGCACGCTCTCCACCCAGGGGCTCATCCAGGCCCAGGGCGGCTGGCCCTGGGAGTGGTTCTTCTTCCGCAACCCGGCGGCCGCGGTGGCCTTCTTCATCCTCTTCATCTCCCAGCTGGCCGAGGGCAACCGCACCCCGTTCGACCTCGCCGAGGCCGAGTCGGAGCTCGTGGCCGGGTACTTCTCCGAGTACTCGGGCTTCCGCTTCGCCCTCTACTTCCTCGTCGAGTGGGCCAACCTCTGGATCATCGGCGCGGTGGCGAGCACCCTCTTCCTGGGCGGCTGGCAGATCCCCGGCGTCACCACCCAGACCTGGGCGGCGGTGCGCGGCTCGGGCGCCTTCCCGGCCTGGGGCTGGTGGGCGCTGCAGTTCGTCTCGCTCGGCGTCTTCGCCGTGAAGACCCTCTTCCTCGTCAACGTGGTCATCTGGATCCGCTGGACGCTGCCCCGCATCCGCATCGACCAGATGATGACCCTGTGCTGGAAGTACCTCGTCCCGGCCGGATTCGCGGCCATGCTCTTCACGCTCCTCTGGCAGATGGTCGCCCTCTGGGTCCCGATGGTCGAGCGGGTCACCGCGCTGGCGGTCCTCCTCGCCACGATCTGGGTGACCTGGCGCTTCCTCGTGCAGACGCGGAAGAACGTCTCCCTCATCGCGCACGAGCGCGTCGACCTCTCGAACTGGTAGGAACCGCGCGCCATGCCCACCACCGCCAGCGAATACGTCGGCAACATCCGCGACACCGTGAAGTCGTTCTGGCACGGGATGTCCGTGACCCTGTCGCAGGTGCTGCGCCGCCCCATCACCCAGCAGTACCCGGACCGGCTCGAGCTGCCCATCCAGGACATCCTCCCTCCCCGGTACCGCGGCTTCCTCGAGGTCGACACCTCCATCTGCACCGGGTGCCAGGCCTGCGAGCGCGCCTGCCCGATCAGCTGCATCTCCATCGAGCTCGAGAAGGACCCGACCAACCCCAAGCAGCGCGTGGTCACCCAGTTCGACATCGACGAGGCCAAGTGCATGTTCTGTGGCCTCTGCGTGGAGCCCTGCCCCACCGGCTCCATCCAGCACACGCGCGAGTTCGAGGCCACGCAGCGCTCGGTCCGCAACCTGGTCTTCCGCTGGGCCGATCCCATCAAGCCCTTCCCGGTCTACAAGGTCGTGAAGGGCGCGCCCTACATCCCCCGGGCGCCGCTCGGGTCGCTGGTGCGCGAGGTGATCGCCAGCCGCCGCTGGGACGCGCCTGCGCTCGGCTACCTGCCGCCCGAGCCGCTCAAGCCGCCGCCGCCTCCTCCGCCCAAGCCGGCCCCGGCCGCGAAGCCTGCCGCCCCCGCCGCGGCGAAGCCCGCAGCGGCTGCGCCCCCCGCAGCGGCCGCCCCCGAGGCTGCGGCCCCCGCTCCCGCCGCCCCACCGGCTCCCGCGGCCGCCGCTGCTCCGGCTCCCGCAGCCGCCCCGGCACCTGCAGCCGCCCCCGCCCCGGCAGCGAAGCCGGACGATTCAAAGCCCTGACCGAGAGCCCCGCATGCGAATCCCGAAGAAGCTCATCGCCTGGATCGTCGGAAGCGCCGCGGTGATCGGCGCCGTCGGCCTCCTCTCCGCGCGCCTCTCCCCCGCGCTGGCGGCCGGTGGCCTCCGCCCGGTGGCCGGTCCGTTCACCCTCGCCGACGGCATCTTCTACGCGCTGGCCGCCCTCACGGTCGGCGGCGCCGCCGCGGTGGCCCTGTCGCGCAACATCCTCTACTCGGCGCTCGGGCTCCTCGCGTCGCTGCTCGGGGTGGCCGGCCTCTACGCCTTCCTCTCCGCGGACTTCGTCGCCGTGGCCCAGGTCTTCATCTACATCGGCGGGATCCTCGTCCTCATCCTCTTCGCGATCATGCTCACCAACCGCATCGGCGAGGTGAACATCTCCAACGCGAGCATGGGCTGGGCCAGCGCCGGCCTCCTCTCGGCGGTCATGCTCGCGATGATCCTCGTGGTGGCCTTCGAGACCCCCTGGCCGGTCCGGCCCACCGGGTCCGCCCCGACCACCGCCCCCCTCGGCCACGCGCTCCTGCAGCAGTGGCTGCTGCCCTTCGAGCTCGCCTCGCTCATCCTGCTCGTCACCCTGATCGGCGCCATCATCATCGCCCGCAAGGAGATCCGGGCCGATTAGGCCGGAGACGCCATGATCCCGACCCTCTCCCACTTCCTGGCCATCGCGGCGCTGCTCTTCGCGCTCGGCCTCTTCACCGTCCTCACCCGGCGCAACGCGGTGGCCGTCCTGATGGGCGTGGAGCTCATGCTGAACGGCGCCAACGTCAACCTGGTGGCGTTCAACAAGTTCATGGTGGGGGGGCTCACCGGCCAGGCCTTCACCCTCTTCGTCGTGGTGCTGGCGGCGGCCGAGGCCGCGGTCGGCCTGGCCATCGTGCTCAGCATCTTCCACACCTTCAAGACCATCGACGTCCGCGCTGCGGACCTGATGCGAGAGTGAGATGGAACACGCCACCCAACAGCTCGGACCCACGTTGGTCCATTCGGCGGGCTACCTCTGGCTCATCCCGCTCTTCCCCGCCATCGGCGCGGTGATCAACTCCCTCCTCGGCATCCGCATCCAGCGGACGCTGGGGAAGAAGTGGAACCACGGCATCGCCATCGCCATGATGACGCTGTCGTTCCTCACGGCGCTGCGGGCCTTCGCGCAGATGCTCGCGCTCCCGGGAAACGAGCGGTTCCTCCAGAACACCCTCTGGAACATGCTCACCGCCGGCCAGCTCCGCTTCGACCTGGCCTTCGCGCTCGATCCCCTCTCGATGATGATGGTCCTCATCATCACCTTCATCGGGACGCTCATCCACGTCTTCTCGACCGGCTACATGGCCGAGGAGCCGGACTACTGGCGCTTCTTCGCGTACCTCAACCTGTTCGTCTTCGCGATGCTGCTCCTCGTCATGGGGGACAACTTCGCGGTGATGTTCTTCGGCTGGGAGGGCGTGGGGCTCGCGTCGTACCTGCTCATCAGCTTCTGGTACACCGACATCGAGAAGGCCAAGGCCGGCATGAAGGCCTTCGTGGTGAACCGCTTCGGCGACTTCGGGTTCATCCTCGGCCTCTTCCTGCTCTTCTGGTCGCTGGGCGGCATCTGGGAGCCCCGCCACGACGCCCGCTCGGTCTCCTACGTCCCGGAGATCGGCTACAAGGCGAACGCCTCGGCCGCCAACCCGTTCGAGTCCACCGGGCCCCGCTCGGCCGATGTCCACGGCCACGCCATCCCGCTCGGCCCCACCATGAACTTCCGCGAGCTGCGGGACCAGGTGGTCATCGAGAGCACCGGCGTGGGCGAGCGCCTCCGGCACCAGACCCTCTGGGGCGTGGCCCTGCTCACCCTGGTGGGCATGCTCATGTTCGTGGGCGCGATGGGGAAGAGCGCCCAGCTCCCCCTCTACGTCTGGCTCCCCGACGCCATGGCCGGCCCCACCCCGGTCTCGGCCCTCATCCACGCCGCCACCATGGTCACGGCCGGCGTCTACATGGTGGCCCGCCTCTCCTACCTCTACGCGATGTCGCCCACGGCCATGGGCTGGGTGGCCACCATCGGCGTGCTCACCGCCTTCTTCGCGGCGACCATCGGCTTCTTCCAGTACGACATCAAGAAGGTCCTCGCCTACTCCACGGTCTCCCAGCTCGGCATCATGTTCATCGGGGTGGGCGTGGGGGCCTACTGGGCCGGCACCTACCACCTGCTCACCCACGCCTTCTTCAAGGCCACCCTCTTCCTCGGGTCGGGCTCGGTGATCCTGGGCTGCCACCACGAGCAGGACATGCGGAAGATGGGCGGGCTGAAGAAGCTCATGCCGGTCACCGCGGCGACCTACCTCGTCGCCACCTGGGCCATCGCCGGCTTCCCCTGGGCGAGCGGCTTCTACTCGAAGGACGAGATCCTCTTCAAGGCCTTCACGCAGCGGGGGATGGAGCTCTTCGGGACGCCCGCCCCGTGGCTCGGACCGGCCATCTTCGTGCTCGGCATCCTCGCCGCCACCGGCACCAGCTTCTACATGTTCCGCAGCTACTACATGACCTTCACCGGCCACTACAGGGGCGGCGAGGGCCATGCCGAGGAGCACGGCGAGGATCCGCACGCCGCGCACGCGGCCCCGCACCACGTCGGCCACGGCGACCCCCAGGACGACCACGCCGCCCACGGCCACTCGGCCCCCGCCGCCGCCCACGGGCAGGTCGCCCACATGGCCCACGCGCTCGACGCCGTCCACGCCGCCCCGGCCCACGACGACGGGCACGGCGGCGGGCACGACGACCACGGGGCCCACGGCGGCTCGCCGCACGAGTCGCCCCGCTCCATCACCTGGGTGCTGGTGACCCTCGCCGCCGGCGCGGTGCTCACCTCGCTGCTCGGCATCCCGCTGCTCTGGAGCGGGCACGCGCCCATCCTGGAGCACTGGCTGGCCCCGGCGCTGCCCGCCGAGGTGACCTTCCTGCACACCAGCCACGCCACCGAGTGGCTGTTCCAGGGGATGGGCGTCGCCGCCGCCGCCATCGGCTGGTTCTTCGCGATGAAGCTCTTCAAGGACGGCAAGAGCCGCGTGCCGCACGACCTGAAGCACCGCTTCTTCGGCTTCTGGACGCTGGTCTACAACAAGTACTACGTCGACGAGGCCTACCACGCGATCGTGATCCGGCCGGCGCTGTTCCTGGCCGCGTTCCTCTCCTGGTTCGACCAGCACGTCATCGACTGGATCGTCAACTTCGCCGGATGGCTGGCCCGCTTCTTCGCCGCCTTCGACGACGCCATCGACAAGTACGTCGTCGACGGCGCCGTCAACGGCCTTGGCGGTCTCACCCGCGAGGGTGGGCGGCTGTTCCGCCGCATCCAGACCGGCCGCATCCAGACCTACCTCTACGGCGCGGCCTTCGGGTCGCTGCTCGTCGTCCTTCTCAACTTCCTCTTCCGCTAGGAGATCGGCTTCATGATCCGCCCCGACAACGTGCTGGTTTGGGCCACATTCCTCCCGGTCATCGGCGCCGCCGTCATCCTGGCGCTGATGGTCCTGAGGCACTTCCTCGACCTCCCGAAGAGGTTCGTCAACCAGGCCTCCCGCTGGGTGACGCTCATCGCCAGCTTCCTCATGATGCTGACGTCCTTCCTGGCGTGGCACTGGTTCGACCCCAACGGGCAGGGAATGCTCGTGCAGGGGAAGGCCACCGGCGTCCAGATGGTCAACCGGGCCGTGTGGATCCGCCCCTTCAACGTCGAGTGGTTCGTCGGCGTGGACGGGCTGTCCATCTCGATGGTGCTCCTCACCGGGCTCATCTCCTTCGTGGCCGCCATCTCGTCCATGCCCTGGTGGCAGGGGGGCGAGAAGTCCATCCAACTGGCGGGGATGGACGAGGACGACCACGGCCACGGGAACGACGACCACCACCCCAAGCACTTCTCGGTGCGGATGGTCCCCGGCTACATGATCCTGCTGCTCCTCCTCATGACCGGGATGATGGGCACGTTCGTGTCGCTCGACATGTTCCTCTTCTACGTCTTCTGGGAGGTCATGCTCCTGCCGATGTACTTCCTCATCGGCGTCTGGGGCGGCCCGCGCCGGGAGTACGCGGCCATCAAGTTCTTCCTCTACACCCTGGCGGGCTCGGTGCTGATGCTGCTCGCCATCATCGCCGTCTACTACCGCAGCCTGCCGGCCGTGCTGGCCGACGGCACCCTCTCGGCCAAGCACACCTTCAACCTGCTCGAGCTGGCCGCGCAGGGACGGGCCGGGCAGTTCGCCACCGCGCTCCCCATCCTGGGCGTCGCCTTCTCCAAGATCGTCTTCGTGGCCTTCTTCATCGGGTTCGCCATCAAGATCCCGATGTTCCCCTTCCACACCTGGTTGCCCGACGCCCACGTCGAGGCGCCGACCCCCATCTCGGTCATCCTGGCCGGCATCCTGCTGAAGATGGGCCCCTACGGCATCCTGCGCTTCAACTACCCGATGCTGCCCGACGCCACCGAGTGGGCCGCCAACGGCATCGCGGTCTTCGGCGTCATCAACATCATCTACGCCGCCTACGTGGCGCTGGCCCAGCGGGACATCAAGAAGCTCGTGGCCTACTCCTCCGTGTCGCACATGGGCTTCACCCTGCTCGGCATGGCGGCCATGACCCCGCTCGCCATCTCCGGCGCCGTGTACAACATGTTCACCCACGGCATCATCAGCCCGGCACTCTTCCTCCTCGTGGGCGTGATCTACGACCGCGCCCACCACCGCGACATGGACCGCTTCGGCGGCCTGGCCAAGGAGCTGCCCGAGTACGCCGGCCTCACCGGGCTCGCCTTCTTCGCCTCGCTGGGCCTCCCCGGCCTGGCCGGGTTCATCCCCGAGTTCATGGTGCTGGCGGGCAGCTTCCCGGTCTACCTGACCTTCACGGTCATCTCGGCCACCGCGGTCATCATCACCGCGGCCTACTACCTGTGGGCCATGCAGCGGGTCTTCCTGGGCAAGCTCAACACGGCCTACGTCGGCTTCCCGGACGTGAACTGGCGCGAGCGGATCATGCTCTACCCGCTCGCGGCCATCATGCTCTTCCTCGGGTTCTATCCGCAGTTCATCCTGCACGCGATCAACCCCGCGCTGCAGATGCTCATCCAGAACCTGCGCCCGGTGTAGGGAGGCGGAGACCGCACGATGGACATCCAGCCCTTCCTCGTCGCCGAGAACGTGCGCAGCACGGGGTGGTTCCGCCCCGAGCTCGTGCTCACCATCGGCACGCTCGCCCTCTTCCTGCTCGACATCGTCTGGCGCAGGAGCGAGTCGCGGGCCCGCCTCCTCTCGATCGCCACGCTGGCCGTCTTCGGCCTCGCGGCGCTCCTGCTCGCGGTGCAGCCCGGGACGCCCCAGTCGCTCTTCAACGGGATGATCGCGAACGACGCGTTCGCGAACTTCTTCAAGTGGATCTTCCTGGCGGGGGGCGCGCTGACCGTGCTCATCGCCGGGCCGTCCCGCGCCTACCCGCCCTCCCGCATCGGCCCCTTCTTCGCGCTGCTCGTCAGCATCGTGCTCGGCCTCTTCCTCATGGCCAGCGCCACCGACCTGCTCATGATCTACATGTCCATCGAGCTGGTCTCGATGGTGAGCTACGCGCTGGCCGGCTACTCCAAGGGCGACCGCAAGGCCGCCGAGGCCGCGCTGAAGTACGTCATCTTCGGCGGCGTGGCCTCCGGGGCGATGGTCTTCGGCATGAGCTACCTGTACGGCCTGCTCGGCACGACCGACATCACCCGCTTCGCGGCGGCCATCCAGGCCCTGCCCTCCACCCTCCCCTACCGGCTCGGCCTGATCCTGGCGGTGGTGCTGGTCTCCTCGGGCGTGGGCTACAAGATCGCGGCGGTGCCCTGGCACATGTGGGCGCCCGACGTGTACGAGGGCGCTCCCACGCCCTTCACGGCCTTCCTCTCCACCGGCCCGAAGGCGGCCGGCTTCGCGCTGGCGGCCCGCCTGCTCTGGGGCTCCCTCGACGTCCGCGGCTCGATGATGGGGCTCTCGGCGGCGGTGGCGAACCTCCCCTGGCCGGCCGTGGTGGGCGTGATCTCCGCCGTGACCATGACGCTCGGGAACTTCACGGCGCTGCCCCAGACCAACTTGAAGCGGCTGCTCGCCTACTCCTCCATCGCCCACGCCGGCTACGCGCTCATGGGGCTCGCCGCCAACTCCTTCGTGGGCACGCAGGCGGTCATGGTCTACATGCTCGCCTACCTGATCATGAACCTGGGGGCCTTCCTGGCCGTCATCGTGGTCGAGCGCTTCACCGGGTCGCCCACCATCTTCGAGTTCCGGGGGCTGGCGCACCGCGCCCCGCTCGCCGCGGTGTCGATGGCGATCTTCCTCTTCGCGCTGACCGGGCTCCCTCCCTCCATCGGCTTCACCGGCAAGTACTGGCTCTTCATCGCCGTGCTCGACCGGGTCCCGGGGCCGGGCGGCACCTGGTACGCGGTGCTCGCCATCATCGCCGCGCTCAACACGGCGGTGGCGCTCTACTACTACGCGCGGGTCCTGCGGGCGATGTTCTTCGAGGCGCCGCTCTCGGAGACGCCGGTCACCTACCCGACCTCGTACAAGTGGCTCCTGGCCGGGTTCGCCACGGCCACAGTCCTCTTCGGCATCTGGGTCACGCCGATCATGGACTGGACCCGGCTCTCGCTGGGCAGCTTCTACCGCGGCTAGTGCTCCGCTTCAGGGGCGCCGCGCCTCCAGCCGGGCGAGATCCGCCACCGCCATCCGGGACGTCCCCAGGTGCCGGTCGGGCGAGATCATCTCGCCGTGGAAGTCGGTTCCCGCGGTGCAGACCAGGTCGACGGCCGCGGCCACCTCCCGGTAGCGCGCCGCCTGCTCGGACGGCTGGTCCGGGTGGTCGGCCTCGACACCGTCGAACCCCATCGCGCGCAGGCGCGAGAGCTCCCGGGGCTGGACCTTGGAGACGCCCGGGTGCGCGAGCGTCGCCACCCCGCCGGACCGGCGGATCATCGCCACCGCGTCCTCGGCCGTGAGCCGGTACCGCCCGACGTAGGCCGGCTGCCCGTCGCCCAGGTATCGGTCGAAGGCCTCCTTCACCGTGGACACGGCTCCCGCCTCCACCATGGCCCGGGCCACGTGGGGGCGGCCGATGGTCTTCCCTCAGCTGCAGGCGACGATGGCCTCCTCGGTCACCGTCACCCCGCTGCGGGCGAGGAGCCCGACGATCTTCCTGACCCGCCCCCGGCGGTGGTCGGCCATGGTGTCCTCGAAGGCGCGGAGTTCGGGGTGGACGGGGTCCACGAAGTGTCCGAGGACGTGGACCTCCCGCTGGTCGAGGAGGGCGGAGAGCTCGATGCCGGGCACGAAGCGGATGCCGAGCCCCCTCGCCGCCTCGCCGGCAGCCTCGAGCCCGGCCACCGTGTCGTGGTCGGTGAGGGCCCAGGCCTTCGTCCCCGCCCGGGCCACCCTGGCCGCTACCTCCAACGGGGTGTACTGGCCGTCCGAGGCGGTAGAATGAGTGTGCAGGTCGATGATGTCGATGATACCGTGGCGGTCCGAGTCGTTCGTCACGCCGGCGTCATATAACCCCCGCTGTCCGGGGTGCCAGGAGTCCCGATGCAGCACGTCCTCCGCATTTCCAGGAAGATCGACTACGCCATCCGGGCGATGATCCACCTGGCCTCCATCCCGGAGGGCACGGTCGTCCCCTTCCGGGAGATCGGGCGGCAAATGGGCGTCCCCGAGGACTTCCTCGCCAAGATCCTGAAGACACTGGTGGATCAGGGAATCGTCCGCTCCACGCGGGGCCCCCACGGGGGCTACAAGCTGGCCCGGGCGGCCGAGGCGATCAACGTCCTCGAGATCATCGAGGCCGCCGAGGGGCCCATCGCCGTCAACGTCTGCCTCGACGACGACGACGCGTGCTCCCGCCAGTCGGTCTGCGCCATGTCCGACGTCTGGAGGGAGGGGCAGGAGCGGATGCTCGACGTCTTCCGCCGGACCACCCTCGCCTCCCTCGCCGACCGGCCCCGCCACGAGGCCGGCGCCGCCCCGGTGAACCTCCCCAGCTCCGCCGCCGTCTCGACGAGCCCTTGAGATCGGGCCGTTCCGGCCGTCCCGGCCGCCCCACCATGGCCAAGAAGCCCACCCCGCGGCAGCTCCGCAAGCGCTACCTCTCCCGACCCCCCGTGGAGCCCATGCGGCTCCGCAAGGGCATGTCGGTGGTCGACCTCGTCGACGTGTACCGGCGCGCCGGGGCGTTCAACGGGGGGCGGCTCGCCGAGGGCTGCGACCTCTTCGGCCGGATGATCGACGCCAACGCCACCATCGCCCTCACGGTGACCGGGGCGATGGCCCCCGCCGGGCTGGGGGGCGCCATCCAGGCCATGATCGAGGCCGGCTTCGTCGACCTGGTGATCTCGACCGGCGCGAACCTCTACCACGACCTCCACTTCGCGCTGGAGCTGCCCGTGGTCCAGGGGAGCTTCCAGGTCGACGACCGGGAGCTCTACCGGGCGGGCATCGAGCGCATCTACGACGTCTTCATCACCGAGGACTCGCTGCTCGACACCGACGCCTTCGTGCGGGAGGCCCTCGAGAAGGCGCCCCCGGAGCTGCGCGGTCGGATCTCCACGCCTCGCCTCCACGACTACCTCGGGCAACTCGTCCTCGAGCACGCCCCGCAGCCCCAGAAGTCCTGGGTGGCCACCGCCGCCAAGTACCGGGTGCCGATCTTCACCAGCTCTCCGGGCGACTCCTCCATCGGGATGAACGTCGCGGCCATGAAGCTGCGCGGGGGCCAGACCACCATCGACCCCGACCTCGACGTTCTCGAGTCGACGGCCATCGTCTTCGACGCCGACGTGAACGGGGTGGTGATCCTGGGCGGCGGATCGCCGAAGAACTTCTACCTCCAGACCCAGCCCACCCTCTGGCAGATCCTCGACCTGAACCGGGGCGGCCACGAGTACGTGCTGCAGATCTCCACCGACTCGCCCCAGTGGGGCGGGCTCTCCGGGGCCACCCCGAGCGAGGCCATCAGCTGGGGCAAGGTGCAGGCCGACATGCTGAAGAACCACGTGGTGGTCTACTCCGACTCCACCATCTCGGCCCCCATCGTCTTCGCCCACGCGCTGTCGACGCGGAAGCCCCGCAAGCCCAGGCGCCTCCTCGACCGGCTCGACGATCTCTACGCGAACTTGAAGAAGGCCCACGAGAAGCGCCATCCGGGCTCCGACGCGATGCTCGACGTCGGCCTGTCGTCCCGCAAGGGCAAGTAGCGGTCAGTGTGCGGGGCGGCGGTCCAGCCGCTCCTGCGCCGCCTCCAGGCGCGCCCGGAAGTCGGGATCGGAGAGCAGCCGGAGCGCCTCGGGCGACCGCTGCACCCCTTCCTTCCCGGTGGCCCGGGCCTCCTCCACGAGCGCGCGGACGCGCGGGTCCTGGAGGAGCAGGCGGAGGTCGGGGTCGGCGGAGAGCCGGGTCTCCGCCCCGGGCGCGCCGGCCACCCGGAGGAGCTTCGCGAGCCCGGTCTCGGCCCGCCGGCGCCAGTCGCCGAGGAGGTCGTTCTCGCGCACCAGCGCGCACAGGTCGCTCCGGGAGATCTCCGCCTGCCAGTTGTCCGGGAGGCTGGGGGCCGCGGCCTCGGCCACGGCGAGCCCCACCCAGGCCGCCGACGCCGCCGCCATCCCGGCCAGGAACGCCCCGGCGGCCCGGTCGAGCGGCCGCCCCTCCCCCTCGCGGTTCCTGGAAAGGCGCCTCCCCACGAAGGCGACGAGCCCCGCCACGACGAGGAAGAGCAGCACGTCGGCCACCGGACGGGCGGCCGAGGCCGGCACGATCGAGGCCAGGATCCGGCCGAAGGGCCCCCCGAGGTGGCGCGCCGCCAGCCATCCCAGCGCCGCGCCGGCGAAGAGGAAGAGCGGGCGAAGCAGCCCCGCGAGCGCGCCGAGGACGGCGGAGACGGTCAGGAAGAGGAGCAGGGCCGCGTCGAGGAGCACGTGGCCTACTTGATCCGGAAGTCGTGCTTGGGCCGGTTCTTCTCGGCCTGGACCAGCAATTCCTTGAAGCGCTCGTTCCCGGGCTCGTAGGCGAGCGCCATCTTCAAGTTGCGCTCCGCCCCCTCCCAGCGCCCGGCCTGGGCGTCGGCGAGCGCCGCGGCGTAGAACTTCCGGCCGTTCGGGGTCTGGCCCAGCTGCTCGACCGCCCGCTTCTTCTGGGCGTCCTTGATCTCCGCCTCGTCGTCCTCGGAGAAGCGCAGCTTGCGGGCCCGGTCGGGGCCGGCGACGTCGCCGGTGTACTTCCGCCGCCGGGCGTCGTCCCGGAGCACGGTGTAGGCCTCGTTGATGCGCCGGTAGATCTTGCCCACCTGGTCCCGGAACTCGGGCTCGTCCACGGCGGCGTAGCGGTCCGGGTGGTAGACGCGCGACTCCCGGTGGTAGGCGGCGCGGATCTCGGCCGGCGCCGCCTCGGGGGCGAGCTTCAGCACGGCGAAGTAGTCCAGGTGGTCGAGGGCCCCGGCCAGCGTCTCGACCTCGATTCGGAAGGCGTCGTCCATCACTCGAGGATGCGCCCCGTCATCCCTCCGGGTGGCCGGCCAGCACCACCTCGGCGTTCTTGTCGATGGCGTTCTTGAGGTCGTTCTCGGAGAGGCCCGAGGAGAGGTGGATGGTCGTCGAGGCCTTCTGGCGGGTCTCGGTGTCGGTGGCCGACACGTTGACGATGCCGTTCGAGTCGATCTCGAAGGCCACCTGGATCTGGACGTCGCCGCGGTAGCCGATGCGGAACCCGGAGAACTCGAACTCGCCCAGGAACTCGCACTCGTCGGCCCGCTTCGACTCCCCCTGGTAGACGCGGATGCGCACCCGGTCCTGGCCGTCGCGGCTGGTGGTGAAGGTCTTCGACTTCTCGATGGGGATGGGGGTGTTCTTGTCGATGATGGGCTCGGCCCAGCCGCCGGCGGTGCCGACGCGCAGGGTGAGCGGCGTGACGTCGAGGAGGTAGCTGGCCTGGCCCGCGCTGGCGGCGCCGCGGTTCATCAGCGCCGAGGCCTGGATGGCGGCGCCCTGGGCCACCACCTCGTCGGGGTCGATGCCGGCCATCGGCTCCTTCTGGAAGTAGTGCCGGACCGACTGGCGGACGATGGGCAGGCGCGTGGGCGCGCCCACCAGGATGACCGCGTCGATGTCGCTCGCCGTCATGCGGGCCGACTGGAGCGCCTCGTCGCACACCTTGAAGGTGCGCTGCACGAGGTCCATGACCATCCGGTTGAACTGGTCGGCGCCCAGGGCCTGCTCGAGGTCGAGCACCTGCCCCTCGGGGGTCTGGCAGATGCCCTCGACCTTGATGACCGCCTGGCCGTCGCGCCCCACGTCGATCTTGGCCTTCTCGCCCGCCTCCTTGAGCATCTGCAGGCAGAACTTGTTCTGGCGCAGATCGACGCCGTGCTTGGCCTGGAAGTCCTCGGCCAGCCAGGCCATGATCCGGTCGTCGAAGTCGTCGCCGCCCAGGTAGGTGTCGCCGGCCGTGGCGATGACCTCGAAGACGTCGCGCCCGATCTCCAGGATGGAGACGTCGAAGGTTCCGCCGCCCAGGTCGTAGACGCAGATGCGCTGGGAGATGTCCTTGCCGAAGCCGTAGGCGAGCGCCGCGGCGGTGGGCTCGTTGATGATGCGCAGGACGTCGAGTCCGGCGATGCGCCCGGCGTCCTTGGTGGCCTGGCGCTGGTTGTCGTTGAAGTAGGCGGGGCAGGTGACCACGGCCCGGCGCACCTCGCGCCCCAGCGACGTCTCGGCGATGGCCTTCATCTCCTTGAGGACGAGGGCCGAGACCTCGGGGATGGCCAGGATCCGCTCGGCGATCTGGACGCGGACCGAGTTGTTGGGACCCTCGATGATCTTGTAGGGCATCACCGCCTGGGCCTTCTTCACCTCGTCGGAGAAGAAGAACCGGCCGATGAGCCGCTTGGCCGAGTAGATGGTGTTCTCGGCGTTGGTGATGATGTTCCGCTTGGCGCTGTTGCCGACGAGGACGGTGCCGTCCTCGAGGAAGCTGACCACCGACGCGTGGGTCCGCTCGCCCCACTCGTTGGTGAGGACCTCGGGCTTCCCGTCGATGACCGTGGCCACGGCGCTGTAGCTGGTGCCGAGGTCGATGCCGACCGCGATGTCGTCGCTCATGGACCTTCCGTCAAGGGGGTCCGGGGATCGTAGGCGCGCGCCGCGCGGACTGTCAAACGATCGCCCACGGGCGGGGGACGAACACCTTCTCCCACGTCTCCATGGCGAACCGGTCGGTCATCCCGGAGAGGAAGTCGGCGACGGCCCGGGGGAGGTCCTCGCCCGGACGGGGCACCACCCCGAAGCGGGCCCGCAACCGCTCCCCGTCCTCCAGGCACCAGCGGTGCAGGTCCTCGAGGATGTGCTGGGCCTTCTTGAATTCGTCCTGGACCACCGGGTTCTCGTAGACGCGGGCGTAGAGGAAGTCGCGCAGCGCGAGCAGGGCGGCGTGGACGTCCGCCGACATGGCGATGTGGCCGCCGCCGTCGATGTCCGACGACCGGATGGCGTCCCCCACGAGGGTGTGGAGTCGCACCGAGTGGCGGTCCCCCAGCACCGAGGCGATGGCCCGGGGCACCTCGTCCTCGTGCAGGAGCCCGCCGCGGACCGCGTCGTCGAGGTCGTGGTTCACGTAGGCCACGATGTCGGCCAGGCGGACGATCTCGGCCTCCAGCGTGAGCGCCTTGGCCCCCCCGGCCATGAGCACCTGGCCGCGCCCCTTCGAGTGGCGGAGGATGCCGTCACGGACCTCGACGGTGAGGTTCAGCCCCTCCCCGTCCTTCTCCAGCACCTCCACGACCCGGACCGACTGCTGGACGTGGTGGAAGCCCCGCGGGACCACCCCGTTCAGCACCCGCTCCCCGGCGTGGCCGAAGGGGGTGTGGCCGAGGTCGTGCCCCATCACCATGGCCTCGACGAGCATCTCGTTGAGCCGGAGCGCGCGGGCGATGGACCTCCCCACCTGGGCGACCTCCAGCGTGTGGGTGAGCCGGTTGCGGTAGTGGTCGCCGCGGGGCGCCAGGAAGACCTGGGTCTTGCCCATGAGGCGGCGGAACGACTTGGAGTGGAGGATCCGGTCCCGGTCCCGCTGGAAGGCGGGGCGCATGTCGTCCTCGTCGTCGGGACGGTCGCGGCCCCTGGACTCCCGGGAGAACGCGGCCCGGGGGTGGAGGCTCTGGGCCTCCTGCTCCTCGAGCATCGCGCGGATCGTGGAGGTCATGGTGGGGATGTAATCAGCGGTTCGGGAGGAGGCTCGCCTCGAGCAGCAGCACGAGGAGGTTCGAAAGGGTGTGGGCCACCGCCGGGGCGACCACCCCCCCGGTGCGGGCGCGGAGCCACCCGAAGAGGAGGGCCGGGAAGAAGGTGGCGAGCCGCCAGGGCTGGAGCGACACCAGGTGGCCGGCGGCGAAGAGGGCCTGGGTGGCGAGGAAGCCCGGGCCGATGGCCGCCCCCAGGACCGTCCGCGACGCCCCCCTGCGTCCCCAGGCGGTCTGCATCCAGCCCCGGTAGAAGAGCTCCTCCGGGAGGGCCACGGCGACGAGCTGGACCAGTGCGGCCAGCGCGAATCCCGGCGGGATGCGGGGCGCGAAGCGGGCGTCGACGCCGGCGATCCGGGCCCCGGCGACGAGGAGCAGGACGAAGAGCGGGAGCACCACGAGCGACACGGCGAGCCCGACCGCCGCTCCCCTGCCCCAGGCCCGCCAGGTCCGCGGATTCCGGGCGCCCCACCAGGGAAGGGCGTACTCCTGCCAGGACTCCCCGCGCATCCGGAGCTTCCGGTCGGGGACGAGGATGAAGAGGAGCGCGGCCACGCCGGCCAGGTTGGCCCGGAGGAGCCCGGTGGGCTCCACCGACGCGACGGCCGACGCGATCCCGATGCCGCCGACGACCTGGCACCAGGAGAGCAGGAGCTCCTTCGTCGTCGGGGGCGGGGCCCAGGCTGGCGAGTCGGGTGCTATCCTTCGCATCATGCCCCACGCGGCGATGGAGCGCGAACCGGCGGTGGCCGGGCGCTTCTACCCTTCCGACCCGGCCGACCTGGCCCGGGAGGTGCGCGCCTTCCTGGCGCCGGACCCCGGAGCCGGGCGTGCCCCGGCCCCTGCCCGACCGGCCCTGGGCGTCCTCTCCCCCCACGCGGGCTACCTCTACTCGGGGGCGGTCGCCGGGGCGACCTTCGCCCGCGTCGAGGTCCCGGACCGGGTGGTGGTCCTCTGCCCGAACCACACCGGTGCCGGGGAGCGGGTCGCGGCCTGGCCGGGCGGCTCGTGGCGGACGCCGCTCGGCGCCGTCCCCGTGGACGGGGAGATGACGCGGGAGATCGTCGAGGCCGGTCTCGCCACCCCCGATCGCCTGGCCCACCTCCGCGAGCACTCGCTCGAGGTCGAGCTCCCCTTCCTCCAGGCGAGGAACCCCGGGGTCTCCATCGCCGCCCTCTGCCTCGGGCGGCTCCCGTTCGATCGCTGCCGGGAGATCGGCGAGGGGCTCGCCCGGGTGGCGCGGCGGCGCGGGGCGCTCGTGGTCGCGTCGAGCGACATGAGCCACTACCTCCCGGCGCCGGTGGCGCGCGAGAAGGATCGGATGGCCATCGAGCGGATGCTGGCGCTCGACGCCCGCGGCCTGCACGAGGTGGTCACGCGGGAGGGGATCTCCATGTGTGGGTTCGTGCCGGCCACCGTCCTCCTCGTGGCCGCGGTGGCACAGGGTGCGCGGGAGGCGGAGCTGGTCCGCTACGCCAGCTCCGGGGACGTCACGGGCGACCAGGACAGCGTGGTGGGGTACGCCGGGCTCGTCCTCTCCTGAAGCCCGCTCCTGTGCTAGCTTGCGCGCCCATGAGCGCACCGGTCCGCGTCCGCTTCGCCCCCTCCCCCACCGGCTACCTCCACATCGGAGGGGCCAGGACGGCCCTCCTCAACTGGCTGTGGGCCCGCCACACCGGGGGCACCTTCGTGCTGCGGATCGAGGACACCGACCGGGAGCGCTCCACCGACGAGGCGGTGCGCGCCATCCTCGACGGGATGCGCTGGCTCGGCCTCGACTGGGACGAGGGGCCGGACATCGGGGGGCGCTACGGCCCCTACTTCCAGATGCTGCGGCTCGACGTCTACCGCTCGTACGCGGAGCAGCTCGTGAAGGCCGGGAAGGCCTACGCCTGCTACTGCACGAAGGAGGACCTCGACACCCAGCGCGAGGCGGCCCGCGCCGAGAAGCGCCAGTTCATCTACCCCGGCACCTGCCGCGACCTCCCCTACGACCCGTCGCGCCGCCACGTCATCCGGTTCCGCCTCCCCAAGCTCCTCGAGGTCACCTTCGTCGACCTGGTGAAGGGGCCCATCACCCGCCCCGGCTCCACCCTCCAGGACGAGGTCATCGTCCGGGCCGACGGGGTGCCGCTCTACAACTTCGGCGCGGTGGTCGACGACGTGACCATGGAGATCAACCTGGTCTCCCGGGGCGACGACCACGTGAACAACACGGCCATCCAGGTGCTCCTCTACGAGGCCCTCGGCTACCCGGTCCCCACCTTCGCCCACCTCCCGATGATCCTGGGCGCCGACAAGACCCGGCTCTCCAAGCGGCACGGCGCCACCAGCGTGACCGCCTACCGGGACATGGGCTTCCTCCCCGAGGCGGTGGTGAACTACCTGGTGCGGCTGGGCTGGTCCCACGGCGACCAGGAGATATTCACGCTAGGTGACATGGTGAAGCACTTCGGGTTCGACCACGTCGGCGCCACCGCCGGCGTCTTCAACCCGGAGAAGATGGTCTGGGTGAACCAGACGTGGATCAAGTCCCTCACCCCGGCGGAGCTGGCCCGGCGGTCCGTGCCGTACTATCAGGCCGCCGGTCTCTCCGTGGAGGGGGACCCGCGCCTGCCGGACGTGGCGAAGGCGTTCCAGGAGCGGGCCAAGACCCTGGTCGACCTGGTGGCCCAGTCCCGGTACTTCTTCGCGCCGGTGGAGATGGACCCGAAGGCCCGGGAGAAGTTCCTCGGGCCCGACGCCACCCCCGTCCTGCAGGGCATCCGCGACGGGATCGCGGGGTGCGCGACCATCGACGCGGCGGGGCTCGAGAAGCTCTTCCACGACGTGGCGGCGTCCCGCTCGCTCGGTCTCGGCAAGGTGGCCCAGCCGGTGCGCGTCGCCCTCACCGGCGGCACCGCCTCCCCGGGGATCTACGACGTGGTGATGCTGCTCGGGCGGGAAGAGTCGCTCCGGCGGATCGACGCGGCGCTGAAGCTCGCGGCG
>JBAXVO010000250.1:0-5074 GCA_037129355.1 Deltaproteobacteria bacterium
AGACCAGATCAGTCGCGAGAACGCCGCCGTACTCGTCGACAGGGGCAAATGCATGTTCCATGCAGACCTTCCTTCGCATCGCGCAGCTGCGTGCCGCGCCGCACGATGGCCCCGGATGCCCGAGCATCGCCTTCCGGACACCATAGGCACCCGGGGGCGTCGGCGCCATCGCAGACATGGAGGCGCTGAAGCCCATGGCCATGGCCACGGCACGGCCGCGTGGCTTCACAGTGTCTTCCTGCAAGGACATACCGCTCGTCGACCCACCGCCCCACGGGCTGATCGCGCAGCTCAAGAAAGCCGCTTCCTGCTTCGGGCCCATCTTGGGCTGCGCGGCCCCGTTCCCACTCCGTTCCCACTGCCAGGCCTCCCAGGAGCCCCCAGGAGCGGGTTTCGGAGGCCCGCCCGTACGTGGCTACCGGGAGGCGTTCCCCGCAACAGCACCCTCACGGTGATCGTGGTGAAGGTCGGCGGGACCGGCAAATCGTGACGGTCCTGGCGGTGCAGCTCACCGCATCATCCACGCGGCGGCCGCGCGCCACGCCTCCGTCCCGGAGAGTCCCAGCACGACCGGGGGGACGATGAAGACCGAGAGCAGGAGACCTGCGTAGGCGGGATGGATCCGCTTCCGGGTCGCGAGATCGTAGGCGGGTCCCACGAGCAGGAACGCCACGGCGACCGCCGCGATGGCGCCGTCGTGTCCGGCGATGCCCGGGAAGCGGGAGATGCCCGGCGGGAGCAGGGCGGCCACGGTTGCGGCGAGCATGAGCCGCTTGTGGGCCTCCGGGCGGCGGCGCCACCACCAGCCCGCCACGACCAGGAGCGAGAAGACCAGGATCGAGGCCACGTTGAGCAGCAGGAACCCTTGCGGGTCGGGAAATTCCACGCCCGGGATGCCGCTGTGGCCGGCGCGCGCCGCGGCGATCGCGGTGGCGAGACCCGTCACGAGCATCACCCCGGCCAGTGCGAGACCAGCCCGGCCGAGGCGCATGTGGGCCTGGACACGGCCTCGCACGATGAGAAGCGTCTGGGCCACGAAAAGGACGAGCCAGCAGACGAATACCCCCGCATGGACGTGGACGATGCCCGGCACGCCCCTCGAGCCCGCGATCATCTTGGGGCCGTAGGTGTTCGCGAATCCCGTCAGGATCACGACCGACGCGACCATGGACATCGCGGCGTAGAACCGACGGTCGGCGGCATGGGGCGGGAAGGAGGGCATGGGGGGCGTGTAACCGAGGTCTCCGTGAGAAGGCCACACTTCGTTGCAAGGCGCTGCCGGCGTCGAACCGTGGCGCTCCCGGTTCCCACGGGTATATCCGCCTCCTGCCTCGGGGGAGGGGAGCCTGGCCGGGTTCAGCGACTTCATCGCCGAGTTGAAGCGACGCCGCGTCATCCGCGCGCTGCTGGGCTGGGGCGTGGTCTCCTTCGCGGTGCTCCAGGTGGCCGAGCCCCTGATGCACGCGCTCGACCTGCCCGACTGGACCTTGAAGGTGGTTGTGGCCGTGCTCGCCGCGGGGTTTCCCGTCACCTCGGCGCTCGCCTGGGTCTTCGACCTCAAGCGCACCGGCGTCGAGCGGACGCCATCGGCGAATCCCGCCGCGAGTCCAGAGCGATCGCCCGGCCTGGCCCGCGTGCGGCTGGCGCTCCTGCTCCTCGGGCTCGGCGTCGTCGCCGCGACCCCGGGCGTCGTCTACTTCTTCGTCCGACGCCCCGCGGCCAAGCAAGCGGAGCCTGCTCCAGGGGAACGGATCCCCGTCGCGGTCGCCGACTTCGAGAACGACACCGGCGAACCCGAGCTCGACGCGCTCTCCGGCCTCCTCATCACCTCCCTCGAGCAGTCCCGGCGCCTCGAGGTGCTGACCCGCTCCCGGATGATCGACATCCTCCGGCAGATGGGGCACGCATCCATCCCCCGGATCGACGAGGCGCTCGGGCGCGAGGTCGGTCGAAAGGCGGACGTGCGGGCGCTGGTGCTCGCCGCCATCCACCGCTTCGACACCCTCTACACCATCGAGGTGAAGGCACTCGACCCGGCGACGAGCACCTACCTCTTCACGCTGAAGGAGGATGGAAAGGGGAAGTCCAGCGTGCCGGGGATGATCGACCGGCTGTCGGAGCGGACCAGGGAAAAGCTCCGGGAGCGGCCTGCGGACGTCGCGTCGTCGAGCCTGAAGGTGGCGGACGCCATCACGCCCAGCCTGGACGCCTATCAGCACTACTTCAAAGGGACGAACGTGGCCGCCACCCGCGGAGACTACGCGGAGGCCATCCGGGAGTTCCAGAAGGCCCTGGTCATCGATCCTGGCTTCGCGCTCGCGAGCTACCAGATCGCCTACCTGGGCGTGTGGACCGACCTGCCCCAGGCCGAGCGGGCGGCGGCGCTCGACGCGGCGCTCCGAAACGTCGGACGCCTGCCGGAGAAGGAGCGCTCCCTCGTCCTGGGCTGGAAGGCTCACATGGACGGGCGAGAGGAGGATGCGGACGCCATCTACCAGCGCGCCGTGCGCGCCTATCCGCGGGAGAAGGAGATCCAGTACCTGGCGGGGGATCTACGCTTCCACGAGTTCCTGTCGCCCCGGGGGAGCACGCGGGAGCTCTCCGACGTCCTGCCCTTCTTCGAGGCAGCGGTGGCGCTCGATCCGGCCGACGCAGAGGCCCAGAACCACCTCGTGAGCTGCCTCGGGATCCTGGGAAGGCACGGGGATGCGCTCGCTGCCGCCCGCGCCTGGGTGAAGGCCGCGCCCAGCGCGGCCGCGTACGAATCCATGGGCGTCGCCCTGGCCATGAGCGATCAGCCAGACGAGGCGCACGCTGCCTACCGGCGTGCGATCGACATGGGGTTGGGCGCGATCTACGTCCAGTCCTACCCGAAGAGTCTCGCCAGGTCCGGGCGCTTCGCGGAGGCCGAGAAGCTGCTCCGCGACCTTCCGCCGGACCTCTTTCCGAGCGCACGGCTTGGCGCGGTCGGGGCCCTGGTGGAGGTGTACCTGTCGCAGGGGCGGTACCGGGAGGCGCTCTCGGCGCTGGATGGCGTGCCCGATCAGGTGGCGCTGGCGGACCGGAGCGGGACACCGCCGCGGATGCGCGCCGCGATCTACGCGTCCTCGGGTCGTCCGGACAAGGCCTGGGCCGCGATGAGGCCGCTCGTCGAATCCGGGGGAGGCGTGGACCTCGTGCCGATGGACCTCGCCCTCGCCGGGGACGCGCCCCACGCAGCGGAGGCCGCGAAGCTGCTCGTGAGGGGGTCGAGGCAGCTGGCGCTCTACGAGGCGGTGGAGGCCTGGCGCTCGGGGAGGATCGACGAGGCCGCGACACGGCTCCAGGCGATCGTCGCGGGGAAGTACGCTCCCGACCAGGGGCTCGCGTCCGGGCTGCTCGGGGAGCTCGAGGCCGGGCGGGGTCGCGACGGGGTGGCCATCGAGATGCTGGAGCGATCCCGTTCAGCGCCCATGGTTCAGCGCCCCAGCGCCGAGGCCGCCCTGAGGTTCCCGCGGACGCTCCTCCTGCTGGCCCAGGCCTACGAGAGGACGGGGGACCGTGCGCGCGCGAGGGAGCGCGTCGACGAGCTGCTCGGCGTGTGGAAGCGGGCCGATCCGGAACTGGCGCTGCTTCGCGACGCGAAGGCGCTCCAGGCGCGGCTGAAGGACGCGCCGGCGCAACGTGCGAGCCAGTGAAGGCGGCCGTCCGCTCTCCCGCCCGGTCCCGCCGTGATTCGTGCCGGCCCCCCTTGAAATCCCGGAGTCCGGCGCTAGAAACCTCCGGCCCAAGGCACGGAGGGAACCATGAACCGAAACATCCTCGGCGCTTTCCTGGTCTGCGTCGCTGCTGGCGCTGCCACCCCCGCGTTCGCCCAGCCGCTCACCGGCCCGGCAGCGGACCCCCAGTTCAAGTTCTCGACCGCCATGCCGCCCGGGGTGGCATCGCCCGACAAGGTGGAGACCCGCCTGGGGACGCTGAACTTCTTCGACGGCTTCCCCGACAAGGCGTCGGCGGCGAAGCTGCTCGACAACCTGGACTTCCAGCGCGCCGTGCAGGCGTACCTGCTCGCCCTGCCCGCGGTGAACCAGGCCGGGGATCGGGACGCCATCCTCACCCAGGGTCCGGCCAACGGGACCGTTCCCATCTGGGAGCAGCTCGTGGACTCGCGGACCATCGAGCTCACCGCCAACGACAACACCCCGTACACCTGGTTCTGGATCGACCTGCACGCGGGTCCCGTCGTCATCGAGGTGCCGCCCAAGGTGCTCGGGCTCGTGAACGACATGTGGTACCGCTGGGTCGTCGACCTGGGGCTCACCGGCCCGGACAAGGGCAAGGGGGGCAAGTACCTGCTCGTGCCCCCGGGCTACGCGGGGAAGCTGCCGAAGGGCTACGAGATCGTCCGGCCCAGGACCTTCAGCAACGTCGTCATCTGGCGCAGCTTCCTGGTGGACGGCGACCCGAAGCCCGGCGTCGACGTCGTGAAGAAGTTCACCAAGGTCTACCCGCTCGCGCAGGCCGGGAAGCCGCCGACGCCCACGTTCGTGAACATGTCGGGGAAGCCCTTCAACATGGTGAACCCCGCCGACTTCCGGTACTGGGCCTTGCTCGACAAGGTCGTGCAGGAGGAGCCCACCGAGTCGTTCGATCCGGTGCGGCTCGGCTTCTTCCAGTCCATCGGCATCGAGAAGGGCAAGCCGTTCGCGCCCGACGAGCGGATGAAGAAGATCCTCACCGAGGCCGCGGCGGTGGGCGACGCCACGGCCCGCGCCGTCGCCTTCCACATGCGGGACCGGGAGGACTACTACTACGAGAACGGAAGCTGGCAGCTCCCGTTCATGGGCGGCTACCGGTTCGAGCTGCCGCCCGGCGTGCTCCGGCTGGACGGCTACATCTTCTACTACTTCATGGCCACGGGAGTGACCCCCGCCATGGAGATGAAGATGGTCGGCCAGGGTTCGCAGTACGCCTGGACGCCTCGCGATTCCCGGGGTGAGCCGCTCGACGGCGCGAAGAACTACAAGCTGCACCTCCCTCCGAACATCCCCGTGAAGGACTTCTGGTCGGTCATCCTCTACAGCAACCAGACCCG
>JBAXVO010000251.1:0-5069 GCA_037129355.1 Deltaproteobacteria bacterium
CCCCTGACCCCGAGGACTGCCGCGAGGAGCGGCGCGTCCCAGGCACCCGGCGGCAGTCAGCCTGCTGGAACGAAGGCGATCCGCGTAACCGCACCCTCAGGCGGCGCCCTGGTCCCTCACCCGCACCCGGAATGTCGCCCGGAACGTCCCGCCCGCCTCCACGACCCGGAGCGACTGCCCGCTCGACAGGGCCGCGACCGGCGCCGTCATCGGCTCGATCGCCACCAGGGGCTCCCCGGGCGGAGCGAAGAGCTGGGCGTGGCTGAACCCCTCCAGGAACTCGACGTCGATCCGGAGGGCGCCATCCGACAGCGAGAAGGTCGCCGGAAGGGCGTCCAGCGCGAACCCGTCGTCGAGCACCCGGGCCGCGAGCGGCTCGTCCAGCGGCGGCGCCTCCTCGGAGGCACCGGTCGGGATGCCGCGTGGATCCACGGCGAGCCGTCGCAGTGCGGGCGTGGCGAGCCTCCAGGCCTCCCGGGGCGCGCCGGGCAGCCCCAGGTACGGGTGGAATCCGAAGGCCACGGGAACGGGCCCGTCCTCCCCCGCGGTCAGGTTCACCTCGTAGGCGAGCGTGCCGTCCTCCACCGAGACCGCGAGGTCGAGCCGGTGCGGGAACGGGAAGACCGCGAGCAGCTCGTCCCGGTTCCAGTCGAGCCGGGCGGCCATGCGGTCCGCCTCGGTCTCCCGCACGTCCCAGCGGAGCCGCGGCCAGGGAACGCCGTGGATGGGCTGTCCCCGCTCGTCGAGGTGCAGGAGCGCAGAACCCCGGTCGAGGACCACCTCGCGGCCGGCGGCCCTGTAGCGCAGCCCCGAGAGCCGGTTCGCCCAGGGGTGGAGGAGCGGGATGCCGGCCGTGCCCCCCCTCGCCGCCGCGCCGTCCAGGTCCTCCACCCGGCGCAGGAGCTCCACGCCGCGGTGGCGCAGCGACGCGCAGAGCATCCCGTGGGAGGGCAGGAAGACCGCCTTCAGGTCGCCCGCGGCGAGCGTCCGGCGGCGGGGGTCCGCTGCGACGGCGACGGGGATCGGCCTGCTCACACGCCGCCGCCGAGCGCCCGGGAGACGATGGCCCGGGCCTCCTCGACGATGGCGGAAAGGTGCCGCTCGTCCCGGAAGCTCTCCGCGTAGATCTTGTAGATGTTCTCGGTCCCCGACGGGCGGGCCGCGAACCAGCCGCTCTTCGCCACGACCTTGAGGCCACCGATGGAGGCGCCGTTGCCGGGCGCCCGGGTGAGCTTCGCCAGGATGGGCTCGCCGGCCAGGTCGGCGTCCTTCACGGCCTCGGGCGAGAGCTTCGAGAGGCTGGCCTTCTCGGCCGGCGTGGCCGGGGCGTCGATGCGGGTGTAGACCGGCGAGCCGTACTCCGCGGTGAGCTCCCGGTAGTGCTCCCCCGGCTCCTTCCCCGTGGTGGCGGCGATCTCGGCGGCGAGCAGGTCCATGATCGGACCGTCCTTGTCGGTGGTCCAGACCGTGCCGTCCATGCGCAGGAAGCTCGCCCCGGCGCTCTCCTCGCCGCCGAAGCAGGTGGAC
Source organism: Deltaproteobacteria bacterium (assembly GCA_037129355.1). GTDB lineage: Bacteria > Myxococcota > Myxococcia > Myxococcales > Anaeromyxobacteraceae > CAIOAK01. Next base: position 1,528 of record JBAXVO010000251.1, read on the forward strand.
CCGTCGAAGAGGCCCGACACGAACCACTTGAACCCGACCGGAACCTCCGAGAGCCGTCGCCCCAGCCCGGCGACCACCCGGTCGATCATCCCGGAGGAGACGAGCGTCTTCCCGACGGCGGCGTCCTGCCGCCAGCGGGGCCGGTGGCCGAGCAGGTAGCGGATGGCGACCGCCAGGAAGTGGTTCGGGTTCATCAGGCCGGCAGACGGGGTGACGATGCCGTGCCGGTCGGAGTCGGGATCGTTCGCGAAGGCCACCCGGAAGCGGTCCTTCAGCCCGACCAGCCCCGCCATGGCCCAGGGGCTCGAGCAGTCCATCCGGATCTTGCCGTCGTGGTCCACCGTCATGAAGGCGAAGCGCGGGTCGATGACCGGATTCACCACCTTCACGTCCAGGCCGTGGATGGCGTTGATCGGCTCCCAGTAGTGCCGGGCCGCGCCGCCCAGCGGGTCGACGCCCAGGGAGAGGCCGGCGGAGCGGATGGCGGCCACGTCGACGACGTTCGGCAGGTCGCGCACGTACGGGAGGACGAAGTCCTCCTCGCGGGTGGTGGGGGCCGCGAGGGCGCGCTCGAAGGGGACCCGCTTCACGCCGGCGTTCCCGGCGCGGAGCAGCTCGTTGGCCCGGTCCTGCACCCAGCCGGTGACGTCGGTGTCGGCCGGCCCGCCGTTGGGCGGGTTGTACTTGAAGCCGCCGTCCTCCGGCGGGTTGTGCGACGGGGTGACGACGATGCCGTCGGCGAGCCTCCCATCGCGTCCGCGGTTGTGGACCAGGATGGCGCGCGACACCACCGGGGTGGGCGTGAACCCGTCCCGCTCCTGGATCACCGTCTCCACCCCGTTCGCGGCCAGCACCTCGAGCGCGGTGCGCTGCGCGGGCCCGGAGAGCGCGTGGGTGTCCTTGCCCATGTAGAGCGGGCCGTCGGTCCCGGCCTTCCTGCGCCAGTCGCAGATGGCCTGGGTCATGGCGAGGATGTGGGGCTCGTTGAACGACCCGCGCAGCGACGAACCGCGGTGGCCACTCGTCCCGAAGGAGACGAGCTGCGTGGGGTCGGCCACGTCGGGCTTCCGGTCGAGGTACTGCTGCTCGAGCCGGGCCAGGTCGACGAGCAGGGCGGCTGGGGCGGGCTTGCCCGCCAGCGGGGAGATGGCCACGTCTTCCTCCTGTGGTGCCGGGCGCTAGGGCACCGGACAGGGAACGGCGCCCCAGATCCCGGACGCGTACTCGGCGATGGTCCGGTCGCTGGAGAACCTCCCGGAGGATGCCACGTTCCGGACCACCATGCTGGTCCAGGCGTGCGGATCGGCGTGGAGGCGTCCCATCCGGTCGCTGGCCTCGAGGTAGGAGCGCAGGTCGGCGAGGTGCATGTAGCGGTCCCCGCCGGTGAGGAGCGCCTGGCGGAGCGGCTCGAAGACCCCCGGCTCGTTCCGGCTGAAGTGGTCCCCGAACACCAGGTCGAGGGCGGACCGGATCTCCGGGTCGTGGTCGCGGTGCCAGGAGGGGTCGTACCAGCCCCGGCTCTGCTCCACCTCGGCGGCGGTGAGGCCGAAGAGGAAGAAGTTCTCCTCGCCGGCTGCCTCGGCCATCTCGATGGTGGCGCCGTCGCGCGTTCCCAGCGTGAGCGCGCCGTTCATCATGAACTTCATGTTGGACGTGCCGCTGGCCTCGTAGCCGGCGGTGGAGATCTGGTTGGAGACGTCGGCGGCGGGGATGAGCCGCTCGGCCAGCGTGGCGTTGTACTCGGGGAGGAAGAGGACCTTGAGCTTCCCCCGCGCGACGGGGTCGCCGTCGATGGTCCCGGCCAGGTTGGAGAGGAACTTGATGATCACCTTGGCGAGCCGGTAGGCCGGCGCCGCCTTCCCCGCGAAGAGGAAGGTGCGCGGCGCCATGTCCAGCTTCGGGTCGCGGCGCAGCCGGTCGTAGAGCATCACGATGCGCAGGCCGTTCAGCAGCTGCCGCTTGTACTCGTGGATGCGCTTCACCTGGCAGTCGAAGATCGACTCCGGGTCGACCACCTGCCCGCTGGCGTCGCGGAGCCAGCCGGCGAACCGCTCCTTCTCGAGCCGCTTGGCCCGCGCCACCTCCTCCCGGAACGCCGCGTCCCCGGCGAGCGGCAGGAGCCTGGAAAGCTCCGCCAGGTCGGTGACCCAGCCCTCCCCGATGGCGCCGGTGACGACCGCGGAGAGGGACGGGTTGCAGAGGCGCAGCCAGCGGCGGGGCGTGACCCCGTTGGTCTTGTTGCCGAAGCGCTCGGGGAAGAGCTCGGCCAGGTCCTTCACCGTCCGCGTCCGGAGGAGCTCGGAGTGGATGGCGGCCACGCCGTTCGTGCTGTGGGTGCCCACGATGGCGAGGTGGGCCATCCGGATCTTCTTCTGGGCCCCCTCCTCCACCAGGCTGACCCGCGAGGCGCGCGCCCCGTCTCCCGGGAAGCGGGCGGCCACGTCCTCGAGCAGCCTCCGGTTCACCTCCAGGATGATCTCCAGGTGACGGGGGACGAGCCTGGCGAACCACTCCAGCGGCCAGCGCTCCAGCGCCTCGGGGAGCAGGGTGTGGTTCGTGTACGCGAGCGTCCGCCGCGTCAGGTCCCAGGCGTCGTCCCAGGGCAGGTGGGCGTCGTCGAGCAGGATCCGCATCAGCTCGGGGACGGCCATCGACGGGTGGGTGTCGTTGAGCTGGATCGCCACCTTCTCCGGCAGGGCGTGCCAGTCGCCGTTGCCGGCCACGAAGCGGCGCAGGAGGTCGCCGAGCGAGCAGGCCACGAGGAAGTACTCCTGCACGAAGCGCAGCGCCTGGCCGGCGCTGGTGGAGTCGTCGGGGTAGAGGACGCGGGTGAGCGACTCGGCGGCCAGCGTGGCCGCCAGCGCCGACACGAAGTCCCCCTCGCTGAAGGCCTGGAAGTCGAAGGCGTCGGGGGCCCCGGCCGCCCAGAGCCGCAGCGTGTTGACGTTCCTCCCCCCGTACCCGACCACCGGCCGGTCGTACGGGATCCCGTAGACGATCGAGGGCCTCCCCGGGATGGCCGTGAGCGAGCCTCCCTTGATCTCGAAGGAGCAGTTGACCCGCACCTCGACCCGCTCGTTCGGCCGGGCCACCTCCCAGGGATCGGGGTGGCGGAGCCAGTTGTCCGGGTGCTCGACCTGCCAGCCCTTCTCCAGGGTCTGGCGGAACATGCCGTACTCGTAGCGGAGCCCGTAGCCCATGGCGGGCAGGCCGAGCGTGGCCATGGAATCGAGGAAACAGGCGGCGAGCCGCCCCAGCCCCCCGTTCCCGAGACCCGCGTCGGGCTCCTGCTCGACGAGGTTCCGCCAGTCGATCCCCCGCTCCTCGACCGCCCGCCGGGTCGCCTCCCCGAGGAGCATGTTGGTGACGTTGTTGGCGAGCGAGCGACCCAGCAAGTACTCCATCGACAGGTAGTAGACGCGCTTGGGGTTCTGCTCCGCGTGGTGCCGCTCGGTGGCCACCCAGCGCGGCGCCAGGACGTCGCGCACGGCGCGCGAGGCCGCCACGAAGCGCTCCCGGTGGCCGGCCGCACTCGGGTCGAC
>JBAXVO010000252.1:0-5063 GCA_037129355.1 Deltaproteobacteria bacterium
GGCCGCGGCTCGTCGAGCCACCGCCCGTAACCACGGGCGTTTTTCCACGAAGGGCGGGCCGGCATGGGCTTCCGGGAGCACTTGCAGGAGGTCTGCAGGGGCGTCGACGGCGCCATTGCCTGCTCGCTCATGGGCATGGACGGTATCGAGGTCGACACCCACGTCCAGGCGGAGGCCGGGATCGACGTGCAGTCGATGATGGTCGAGATGACGGGAGTGCTGCGCACGGCGCGCGAGGCGGCCCAGGCCCACCAGGCCGGGGGGCTCGCGGAGTTCAGCGTGGGCACCGACAAGCTCCTGACCATCGGCCGTCTCGTATCACCCGACTACTTCATGGTGGTGGCGCTCCAGCCTGAGGCGAACCAGGGCAAGGCCCGGTATCTCCTCCGGATTGCGGCTCCCCGGGTGCTCGCCGAGCTTTAGGCGCGACCCCGCCGGCCCGCATCGCGGGCGGCCGACCCGAACGGACAATAAGAGGAGCGAAGGCACATGGGAGACACACAGGACACCAGCGCGTTCCGGCGCGGCCTCAAGATCGAGATCGACAAGGAGCCGTGGGAGATCGTGGAGTTCCAGCACGTGAAGCCCGGCAAGGGCAGCGCCTTCGTGCGGACCCGCATCAAGAACCTGCTCACGGGCCGGACGATCGACAGGACGTTCAAGTCCGGAGACGTGGTGGGCAAGCCCGACCTGGAGGAGAAGGAGATGCAGTACCTCTACAAGGAAGGCGACCACTACAACTTCATGGACAACAAGAACTACGAGCAGACCTTCCTGACCGAAGAGCAGATGGGCGACGCCAAGAACTTCATCAAGGACAACACCACCACCCAGGTGCTCTTCTACAACGGCAAGGCGATCGGCATCGAGATCCCCAACGCCATGGACCTGCGCGTCGCCAAGTGCGACCCGGGCGTCCGCGGCGACACCGTCTCCGGCGCCACCAAGCCGGCCATCCTGGAGACCGGCTACATGGTCAAGGTTCCGCTCTTCATCAACGAGGGCGAGATCCTCCGCATCGACACCCGCACCGGTGAGTACCTCACCCGCGTGGCCGGCTAGTCCGGCCGCACCCATCCCACCCCCGAGCAGGAGGCACAATGGCGACCAAGAAGGCGGACGGCGGCAAGGAGCAGTCCACGGGCGGCTTCACGCTCGGTGACGTGACCCGGCTGGTCGACTCCCTCGAGGGGAGCGACGTCCGCACCCTGATCTGGACGCGCGGAGGGGAGAAGGTCGTCATCCGCCGCGGACCCGCCCCGGTGAACGTGGTGGCCCAGGCCGCCGCACCCGCCCCGGTGGCGCTCGCGCCGATGGCCGCGGTGGCGGCCCCCGCGGCCGCACCGGCCGCGGCCAAGCCGCCCGAGAAGGCCCCCGAGAAGCCGGGGCACAACGTCACCTCGCCCTTCGTGGGCACGTTCTACCGGGCCCCCTCGCCCGACTCGCCCCCCTTCTGCGACGTGGGCACCCCCGTCAAGAAGGGGCAGGTGCTCTGCATCGTCGAGGCGATGAAGCTCATGAACGAGATCGAGGCCGAGGTGGAGGGCAAGATCGCCGAGATCTACGTCCTCAACGCGACCCCGGTGGAGTTCGGCGAGAAGCTCTTCCGCATCGAGACGGCCTAGGGGGCGCCATGTTCAAGAAGGTGCTCATCGCCAACCGCGGCGAGATCGCGCTGCGCGTGATCCGCGCATGTCGCGAGCTGGGCATCGGGACCGTGGCCGTCCACTCCACGGCCGACGCGGACTCGCTGCACGTCCGCTTCGCCGACGAGGCGGTCTGCATCGGACCGCCCCAGTCGAAGCTCAGCTACCTCGACACCCGCGCGCTGCTCTCCGCCGCCGAGGTCACCGGCGCCGACGCCATCCACCCCGGGTACGGCTTCCTCTCCGAGAACCCGGCCTTCGCCGAGCTCTGCGAGAAGCTGGGGCTCAAGTTCATCGGTCCCCGCTCCGAGATGCTCCGGCTCATGGGCAACAAGGTGGCGGCCCGCGAGGCCATGGAGAAGGCCGGACTCCCGCTGCTCCCCGGCGCGCGCGGCGTCCTCGTGGACGGCGAGGAGGCGGAGCGGATCGCCAAGAAGGTCGGCTTCCCGGTGATCCTGAAGGCCGCCGCCGGCGGCGGCGGGCGCGGGATGAAGATCGTCCGGGAGGCCGGGGCCGTCCGCAAGGCCTTCGAGGGCGCCAGCGCCGAGGCCCTGGCCGCCTTCGGCGACGGCTCCATGTACCTGGAGCGCTACGTCGAGGAGCCCCGCCACATCGAGCTGCAGATCGTGGCCGACGAGCACGGCAACATGATCCACCTGGGCGAGCGCGAGTGCTCGGTGCAGCGGCGCCACCAGAAGATGATCGAGGAGGCCCCCAGCCCGGCGGTCTCCGAGAAGCTCCGCCACGAGATGGGCGAGGTGGCGCTGAAGGCCATGCGCGACCTCGGATACAACAACGTGGGCACCATCGAGTTCCTCCTCGACGAGAAGGGGAACTACTACTTCATGGAGATGAACACCCGCATCCAGGTGGAGCACCCGGTGACCGAGCAGGTCTACGGCCTCGACCTGGTGCGTCTCCAGATCAAGCTCGCCAACGGCGACGTGCTCGAGCGCACCCAGGAGTCGGTGGTCCCGCGCTTCCACGCCATCGAGTGCCGGGTCAACGCCGAGGATCCCCGGACCTTCGCCCCGTCGCCCGGCACCATCACCGGCTACCACCAGCCCGGCGGCTACGGCGTGCGGGTCGACACCATGGCCTACGAGGACTACCGGGTTCAGCCGTACTACGACTCGCTCGTGGCCAAGCTCATCTGCTGGGGCGACAAGCGCGAGGTGGCGATGAGCCGCATGCGCCGGGCCCTGGAGGAGTACGTGATCGAGGGGATCAAGACCAACATCCCCTTCCACAAGCGGGTCCTCGACCACCAGGGCTTCCTGGCCGGGCGCTACGACACCCGGATCGTCGACCAGATCCTCACCGCCGGAGCCGAGGCGGCCGCGCGTTCGGAAGCCAAGTAATTCGAAAATCAATTGGGATTACGCGATCCTGCAACCCAGGTCCCCTTGACCCCGATCCACCCTTTCGCTAGGCTCGACCCCCTCCTGTCCCGGGCCGCGGTCACCCCCAACCGGGGAGTGGTCGGCTAGCCCCGACACGAACCGGTCTCTTCGATGGCGGTCGACAAGAACAAGATCGTCGCCGAGGCGACGCGGTTCACTCAGAAGGGGCAGTTCGACAAGGCCCTCAAGGCCTACGAGAAGATCCTCGCCGAGGACAGGAAGGAGGTCCGCACCCTCCTCAAGGTCGGCGAGCTCCAGCAGAAGAAGGGGGACAGCCCCGCCGCGGCCGCGACCTTCAACCAGGTCGCCGAGATCTACGGCGAGCAGGGCTTCTTCCTGAAGGCGGTGGCGGTCTACAAGCAGATCGCCAAGCTCACCCCGGCCGACGTGCGGGTGAACGAGAAGCTGGCCGGGCTCTACCAGCAGCTCGGCCTCCTCAACGACGCCACGAACCAGCTCCAGGCCGTGGCCGCCGCCCACGAGAAGGCGGGCGACCAGGGACGCCACCTCGACGTGCTGCGGCGGCTCCTCGATCTCGACCCGGAGAACGTGGTCACCTGCCAGCGGCTCGGCGACCTCTACGCCAAGGCGAACCGGCCCGCCGAGGCCCTCGAGCTCTACCGCCGCGCCGCCGCCCATCTCAAGGAGAACAAGCGGGGCGACGAGTACGTGAAGCTGGCCGAGCGCATCTACCAGCTCACCCCCGACGACCTGAAGCTGGCCCGGGAACTCGCCCAGGAGTACCTGGCGCGGGGCGACACCAAGAAGGCCCTGGGAAAGCTCCAGATCTGCCACGGCGCCGACAAGCAGGACGTCGACACCCTGCGCCTCATGGCGCAGGCGTTCCGGGACCTCGGGCAGGTCTCGAAGACCATCGCCGTGTACCGGGCCCTGGCCCGCGTGTACGCCGAGCGGGGGCGCCGCGACGAGGCGGCGAGCACCTGGCGCATGGTCCAGGAGCTCCTCCCGGACGATGCGGAGGCGCGCGACGAGCTCGCCGCGAGCGGTGTCGACGTGTCCCCTCCGGCCCCCTCCCGCCCGCCGTCGGGGGCCATGCCCTCTCCCTTCACGCCCCAGCCCGGTGCGTCGCCGCCGGTCGTCCCGCCGGTGGCGCCGCCGGTCGTGCCGGCGCGGGTCGGCACCCCGGCGCCCCGTCCGGCCGTTCCCCGCCCTCCCGAGGTGCGCGGAGCGCCGCCCCAGGTGGCGCGCCCGCCGCCCGGGGCCCCGCAGGCGGCGGCGAGCCCGATCGCGCGGATCTTCACCGAGACCGACGTTTACTTGAAGTACGGCCTGCACGCGAAGGCGCTCGAGCACGTCCAGAAGGTGCTCGAGACCGACCCCGAGAACCCCGACGCCCTGGAGCGGGTCCGGGACATCAAGGACGTCCTCGGCGATCGCCCGGGCGCGGCCGAGGCGGCCGAACGGACGGTGAAGGCCCTGCTGCAGCGCGGGGACGAGGCGCGGATCGCGCACGCGACGCAGCGGCTCCGGGAGCTCGATCCCTCCCACGCCGAGGTCTCGGTGGAGCCGGCCCCCCAGGAGCTTTCCGCCGAGGAGCCCGCTCCGGCCCCCGTCTCCGCGGCCGACGAGCTGCCGCTGCCGGACGACGAGCCGGCACCCGAGGCCGCGCCGCCCCCGCCGGAAGCGATCGAGGTCGAGCCCCCCGAGCCTCACGAGACCATCGTGGTCGTGCCCCCCGACGAGGAGGGGCCGCGGGTCGTCGCGGGGCCCGAGGGGCCGGCGCCCGTGCTGGACGACGAGGCGCCCGGCGCCATCGATTCCTACTCCGGGATCCCGCTCGAGGAGGAGGTCCCTCCGCCGGCGGACGAGCCCCTGCCGCCGATGGTGCTCGGCGACGACTCGCCCCTTCCCGTCGACGATGGCGCCCTGCAGGTCGAGCCCGCCTTCCCCGGGGACGAGGCCGGCCCGCCGATGGACGTGGACGTGGAGGTCGAGGAGATCGAACCCCTCGAGCCTCCGCCCCTCCCCCCGCCGGCTCCGGTGGCTCCGGTGG
>JBAXVO010000253.1:0-5038 GCA_037129355.1 Deltaproteobacteria bacterium
CCGCGCCTACGTGGACACGACCCGGCGATCCGAGTTCCTCGCCGTCCAGGAGGAACTGCTCCTCGGCGTGATGGAGGTCGTGGAGAAGGGCGGCTCGGGATTCGCCTTCCCGTCGCAGACGCTCTACCTGGAGCGCGACGACCCGCCGCGGTAGGTCAGGGCTCCGCGCGCTTGAGCCACGGCGCCCGGCGCCGGATGAGGTCCACCACCCACTGCGGCGTCGCGGCCGAGGCGATCGCCATGAGCCGGCTCGAGAACCCCGGAACGCACTCGGCGTCGCCCCGGAGGAGCGCCCGCACCCCGGCCTCGGCGACCCGATCCGGTTCCAGGAAGAGCCCGAGCCGCTTCCCCCGCCGGACCTCCGGCGAGTCGGCCCCGTAGAGCCCGGTGGCCACCGGACCGGGGGCGAGGCAGGTCACGGTGACGCCGTACACCCCGAGCTCGCTCCGGAGCGCGCGGGCGAAGCCGCGCAGGTACTTCTTGCTGCTCCCGTAGTAGGCGATGCCGGGGAAGTCACGCCAGGCCGAGATGCTCGAGACGATCAGGATCCGGCCACGGCGCCGTTCCCGCATCTCCCGTCCGAAGAGGGTGCAGAGCAGGGAAGGGGTGACGACGTGAAGCTGGAGGATGGCGTTGGCGCGCTCGACCGGGACGTCGACCACCTCGCCGAAGAGGAGGAAGCCGGCGTTGTTGACGAGCACGTCCACCTCCAGCGCCTTGGAGCGCACCCGCCGGTGGACCTCCTCGGCGGCCCCGGGGCGTGACAGGTCCACGCAGGCGACCTCGACGGGGACGCCGTGCGCCTCGCGGATCCGCGCCGCGGCGGCCTCGAGCGGGCCGGCCCGCTCGCTGACGAGGAAGAGGGAGTGCCCCCGCGCCGCCAGCTGGCACGCGATGGCGTGGCCGATGCCGGAGCAGCCGCCCGTGACCAGTGCGACCGGTCCGGTCACGCCACGTTCTCGCCGAGCCAGCTCACCACCGGGGCCGCGGCGCGGGCCTTCTCGACGAGCCAGCCGACCAGTTCCGGGCGGGTGAGGAGCCGCCTCGGCACCTCGCCGGGGTCCACCACCAGCCCCTTCATGCGGAGCAGCGCCGCTCGCGGGTGGTCCGGATCGATCCCGGCCGGGACGCGGACCAGGGACTCGGCGCAGGAGCAGGACCACCCCGCCGCCGTGAGCGCGGTGAGCCGGCGCGCCAGCGCGGCGCCCCGCCGCGGGTCGAGGAGCGCGGCGCGGAAGCGCTTCAGCGAATCGGGCTCGAGCATCCAGCATCCGCTGCCGGTGAAGATCTCGTCCACGCCCACCTGGAGGTAGATCGCCGCCGGCGTGCCGGTGGGGTTCGCGGCACGCCCGGTCTCGATCGGGATCCAGCCGGCCACGTGGGTCTTGTAGGGGGTCTTGTCCTTTCCGAACCGGACGTCGCGGTGGATCCGGAAGACCTTGGGCTCGCCCGCCTGGCGCCGCCCGTAGGCGTCCCGCAGACCGCCCCGGACCTCGGCGAGGAGCGCCGCCATGGGAGCGGCCCAGCCCTCGTCGTACTCGGCGCGGTGGGCCTGGAACCACTCCCTGTCGTTGTGCAGGGCGAGCGCGAGGAAGAAGTCGCCCCGGGAGTCATGGAAGCCGCGGAAGGCAGCCGGTGGGGTGGGTGGAGTCTTCGGCATGGGTGCGAAGTTCGCACTTCGAGCCGGGTCCGGCAACCGTGCGGGCTCACTCGAACGCAGCCGCCTCCACCCGGGCCCGCGCCCGGTACCGCACCTTCTTCCAGGTGACGATCCCGACGAGCGTGGTGCAGGCGAGGAAGTTGCCCAGGAGCACCGACGCCATCTTCGCGTCGTGGAGGACGAACAGGCTGTAGAAGTGGCCGGACAGGTGGGCGACGGCGAAGTAGCTCCAGGTGACCCGCGAGATGGCCGATGCGCCGTTCTGGCAACGCAGCGCGGCGTGGATCTGAGGCAGGTACGCGAAGAGCCGCAGTGCGTTGGTGGTCACGAAGATCCAGGTCAGCGCGTCGACGAGTCCAGGCAGTTCCATCTGTCATCCCCCGGTGAAGTCCCGCCTCCCCCAAGAGCAGGAAGCGGGCCAGGGGTGACGGGGCGCGATCTTCCCGGGTCCCGGCCTTATCGGGCCGCTGCGGACTCCCGGTGACCTTCGAATCCGCCCGGGCGCCCGTGGGCGCCCGCGGGCGCCCGCCCGTCCAGGGAGGGGGCGGGCCCCGGGCGGAGCGCGGAAATCCTCGCCACGCGACGGATTCCGCGCGCCCCGGCCAGTGGCCCGGATCGTGAAGTCGACCCCTACATCCCGCACGGCGGGACCCGCTCACCCACCCTTCACGGAGGCCTCCGATGTCCGACACGAAGAAGCTCCCCACCCGGAACGATTCCTCATCCACCTCCTCCTGGCGCGACATCCGGCTCGACGACTGTCGGAGGCCCGAGGATCAGGGCAGCGACCGGATCGCCACCCTGCCCGGCATCCGAGGCTGGCTCGGGCTCGTCCTCCTCGTGACCGCCACGATCGCCCTCGTCACCGGGCTGCACCTCGTCGCCCCGGCGACCGGAACGGCGCCGGACATGACCGCCGGGGCCCCGCACCAGCACGTCACGGAAGCCGCGGCCAGCCCGGCCCGGTGAGGGGCGCACCCCGGCGCCGCGCCCGCAGGCCCCCTTGCCCTCGAACGATCTGCGGCTCTCGGCCTGGTGCGTCTTGGACGGCGCCGGTGATCCGGCTAGTCTCGCCCCTCCGGGGGGGAGCTTGGACACCGTCGAGAATCGCGGGACGCTGGTTCACGAGGAGTCATCGCCACCCGGCGGCGCGCCGGTTCCCCTCGGCGCCCTGCTGGTCCGGCTCGTCACGGCCGAGGACCTCGCCGCCCCGTCGTCCCGCCACCGGCTGGACGCCTGTGACGAGGTGGTGTTCTCCCGCTCCGAGGCGAACGGTGGGCAGACCCGGGACCGGAGCCTCACCATCGCCATCGACGATCGGTACGTCTCGGGGCGACACCTCAGGGTCGTCCGGGAGGGCGGCCGCTGGGTCGCCCTCGACGAGGGTTCCACCAACGGGACCTTCGTCGACGGACGCCGGCTCGGGCGAGGGGAGAGGTCGATCCTCGCAGAGGAGGCCTTGCTCGAGGTCGGGCACACCTTCTTCCTCTTTCGCGACGGCGCGGACGGTGCGGCCGACACGCCTCGACTGACCGCTCCCGCGCGGCGGGACGGGTACGAGCCCAGCACCTTGAACCCGGAATGGGAGCTCGAGCTGTCCCGGATCGAGCGCCTGGCCCGGACGGGCCACGAGCTCCTCGTCGAGGGGGAGTCCGGCGTCGGCAAGGAGGTCCTGGCGCGCGCGCTGCACGGGCGATCGGGGCGCCCCGGGCCGCTCGTCAGCGTCAACTGCGGGGCGCTGCCGGAGAACCTGCTCGACGACGAGCTGTTCGGTCACGTGAAGGGCGCCTTCTCGGGCGCCCAGTCCGACCGCCAGGGGCTCATCCGCGCCGCCCACCAGGGAACGCTCCTCCTCGACGAGGTGGGGGAGATGCCGCCTCCGCTTCAAGTGAAGCTCCTGCGGGTGCTCGAGGATCACCGCGTCCGCCCCATCGGAACCGAGGCCGAGATCCCGGTCGACGTCCGGGTCATCGCCGCCACCCACCGGGATCTCCGGAAGCTGGTCGCCGATGGCGCCTTCCGGCAGGACCTCCTGGCCCGGCTGGGGCTCCTCTCCACGCGGGTGCCCGCCGTCAGGGACCGGCGCGAGGATCTCGGGATCCTCGTCCGCGGCGTCCTCCGCGCCGCATCCCTCCCCCTGGAGGGCATCCGCTTCGACCTGGAAGCGCTGCGCATGCTCCTCCTCCACGACTGGCCGCTCAACGTCCGGGAGCTTCGGCAGGCGCTGCTCGTGGCCGTCGACCTGGCGCGCGGGGACGGCAGGACGCCCGTGGTCCTCTTCCCGCACCACCTGCCACCGGGCGTGAGGGAAGGCCCGGCGCGTGGGGCTCCGCCGGCGGAGCCAGGCCGGGAACTCGACCCCGAGGAACGGACGCAGCGCGAGCGCGTCACGGCGCTCCTCCGGCTCCACGCCGGCAACGTGACGGCGGTGGCCCGCGAGCTCGGCCTGCCCCGCACCAACCTCCAGCGCCTCATGGGGCGGCTCGGGATCGGACGGACCGATGGCGGATGACACCCTCGCTCACGGGGAACCGGTGCCCCTGGACCCGGGCGGGTCGGGCGGACGCCGGGCGGTGGGTCCCTACCGGCTCCTGCGAAGGCTCGGCGAGGGCGGGATGGGCGAGGTCTGGCTCGCCGAGCAGACGGAACCCATCCGGCGGACGGTCGCGGTCAAGCTGATCAAGGCCGGGATGGACACCCGCCGGGTGGTGGCGCGGTTCGAGGCCGAGCGGCAGGCGCTCGCCATGATGGAGCACCCCGCCATCGCGCGGGTCCTCGACGGCGGGTCCACGGCCGAGGGGCGCCCCTACTTCGTCATGGAGCTCGTGGAGGGGGAGCCGCTCCTCGCCTACTGCGACGCCCACCGGCTCTCCACGCGGCAGCGGCTCGAGCTCTTCGTGGCCGTCTGCGACGGCGTCCGGCACGCCCACCAGAAGGCCGTCATCCACCGCGACCTCAAGCCCTCCAACGTCCTCGTGGCCACCGTGGACGGCCGTCCCCAGCCGCGGATCATCGACTTCGGGATCGCCAAGGCCGTCCACCAGCGGCTCGGGGAGAACGCGCTCGAGACGGAGGTGGGCGTCCTGGTGGGCACGCCCGGGTACATGAGCCCCGAGCAGGCCGATCCGGCCGGCGCCGACGTCGACACCCGCGCCGACGTCTATTCACTGGGGGTGATGCTGTACGAGCTCCTGACGGGATCCCTTCCCTTCGCCTCGCCCGGGCTCCGGGGCGCGACGCCGCCGGAGCTCCGCCGCCGGCTCCTCGAGGCCGACGCGAGGGCCCCCAGCGCGTGCCTCCTCGCGTCGGAGGGGCGCGGGAGCACGGCGGCCGCCTCCCGGGGGACGACCCCGGAAGCCCTGGTTCGCGAGGTCCGGG
>JBAXVO010000254.1:0-5023 GCA_037129355.1 Deltaproteobacteria bacterium
AGAAACACATCGGCCCCGGCCAAGCCCCGCGGACGGGTCGACCAGGGCCGACAAGGCCACTTGTTCAACAGCCTGCTAGGCGGACAGGCGGAACGGAAGGCTCGAGGAGGTCGCGCCTGGCGGCGGCGACCTCCTCTCCGTTCAGACCCGGTAGATGAACGACTGGACGTCGATCATGTCCCTGCACCCGAGCTCGCCGAGCTGGACCTTCAGCTTCTCGGCCATCGACAGCGCGCTCGCGTAGGTGGCCCAGTTCGGAGCCGAGTCGTACACGAGCTCGTGCTTCAGGCGATACGCCTCGGCCCGGGTGGACGTCGGCTTCACGAACAGGTGCTGCCCGGGGGAGGCGAGGAACGGGAAGACCGTGACGATGGGCCAGGTGAAGACGCGCCCGCGGGTGGCGGGGAGCGCGTCCACGGCCCGGGCGAGCGCCTGGAAGTGACCCTCCGCGGGGGCGGGGGAGTCGATCAGCGCGGAGAGCGCGGCGAAGAACTGGAGGGCGGCCGGCTGGTCCTTCAGGCCGTCGCGCAGCGCCGCCTTCTCGAAGGGCGAGATGAGGTTGGTGGCGGCGTCGATCTGGAGGGCGGCCTCGACGAGGGGCTCCACCCGCTGATCGCGGATGCACGCCATCCGGATCTCCTGGGAGAGCAGCCGGGAGAAGAGCTCGTGCGCCTCGACCTTGTAGTTCCGTTCCTCGGCCAGGTAGCCGGGATCGTTGAAGCCACCGGGAAAGAGCGCGACGAAGCGGGCGACCGCCTCCTCCTGCGTGCCCACCTCGGGCGGCGGCGCCTTCTTCCGCGGCTTGGCGGAGCGCCTGGCCGGACGGAGGAGCGACTCCTGGAAGGCCTTGATCTTGTCGGTCGGCGCCTCGCTCGCGACCTCGAGCATGGCCGGGTTGGCCATCAGCGGGACGACCTTCCCCGCCGGGTGGTTCTCGAAGAAGACGTCGACCTTGTTGCCCGCGCGGACGCCGAGCACGATGCCCAGACCCCACTCCGGCAGCTTCCGATGGCGGACACACGTGCTCACTTCGAGCTTCATTCCAGACCCTTTCGCGAGGAACGGCGGCGACACCATCTCACGAACGGCGACGCCGTGGGGCCGCGTTCGCCAGGGTCACCTCCCGAGCGCCCGCCACCAGGCCAGCGCGATGGGCACGGCCGCCAGGAACGCGATGGCCGCCTGACCGTCGGAACGCCGCGGCGGCGTCATCCGGCGTACGGCCAGCCCCCCGGCCACACCGGCGGCGAAACCGAAGAGGTGGGCCAGGAGATCGGCCTGCGCGCCGGTGCCGAGGAGCCCCAGGAGCGCCACCCCGGCACCCAGGGTCAGCCACGCGCCTCGATGGGGCACCTGGAGTGCGCTCAGCGTGCCGAGCGCCCCGAAGACCGCCGTGGAGGCGCCGATGGACACGTGCCCCCCGGGCACGACGAGCGCCGTGAGGACGTTCCCCGCGATCCCGGCGGCGAGCGCCATCCAGATGGCGAGCGCCGGACCCAGTCGTCGCGCGACCGCGCCGACGAAGACGAAGATCGCCACGGCGTTGCCGGCGGCGTGCGCCAGGTCTGCGTGCAGCGACAGCGCCGTCGCGGCACGCCACCACTCGCCCTGCAGCATCCGCGCGGCGTCGGCGCTCCCTCGCTCCACGAGAGCCTTCGCAGGGCGCAGCCGGGCGTGAAGATCGAAGGCGAGGATCGCCAGTCCCACGGCCACGCCGGCGAGGGAGCGTCCGTACTCGGGCCTCGCGAGCGGGACGGGCGGCGACCGGTTCTCGGCGTCCCATGCGGCGAGCGCCGCCTCGGCGGCCGGGACGTCCCCGGCGTCCACGAGGAGCACCCATCGCCCGTCGGGAACCTCGTCGACCTCGTGCGCGATTCCCACGGCATCGAGGACGACGCTCCGCTCCATCACGGCGTCGGGATCGCCCCCCTCGTGCAGCAGCACCATCCCTCCCTAGATAAGGGAAAACCAGGGGGACCACCATGACACCCAGTCGACCGGGCCTTCTTCCACGGCGACTGGCTCCCCCGGGCGAGGGCACGCGGCCGCCGCCCCCCCCTCCGGAAGGCCGACTGATCGCGCCAGCGCCGTCCTCACCGCGCCGGCCCGATCGCCTCCGCCAGCCTCGTCCGGATCGCCTCCGCCCTCGCGGTGTCCAGGAATAGCCCCGGTGACGTGACCGACACCGCGTGCGGGCAGTGGGTCTCCCGCAGCGGAGGCGGCGTCCCGTGGAGGAGGTAGCGCCCCACCGGCACGTCCACGCAGGGGTTTCCCGACGGGACCGTGACGCCATGGTTCCACCCGCCGTCCACCTGGACCATGCTCGCCGTGGGCATCGCGGCGAGGCTCGCCCGCGCTCCCTCGACCGGGGTCTGGGGATCGAGCTCGGTCTGGGTGAAGAGGATCGGACCCGCAAGGCTCGCCGCCTGGAGCGGCGGCCGTGTCACCGTGGGTGGACCCCAGTAGAGACAGGGACTCCCCGTGATGAGCCCGCCCTGGAGCGGGTAGAGTGCCGCGAGCCGGTCCTGCAGGCCCACCCAGGCGGCCAGGTCGTAGCCGAATGGCACGTCATTGCAGATGACGGCCCATTGCGTCGCGCCGGAGCCGGAGAGGACGGCCAGGCCCGAGACCTGGGCCACGATCTCGAAGTACGAACCGACGAGCTGCCGCGCGAGCTCCCGGACGGCGGTGCGCCGCCCGTCGTCGGGGACGAAGGCGATGGCCGCCTCCACCCGCCCGTAGGCGTCGAACGGGTCCTGGGGCGGGGGCAACTGGTCGATGATCCCGTCGGTGATCCGCGCCGCGAGCAGTGCGTGCAGGAGCCGGTCTCGGGAACGTTCGTTT
Organism: Deltaproteobacteria bacterium; assembly: GCA_037129355.1. GTDB lineage: Bacteria > Myxococcota > Myxococcia > Myxococcales > Anaeromyxobacteraceae > CAIOAK01. The sequence continues at coordinate 2,845 of JBAXVO010000254.1, forward strand.
CCCATGCCGCCCGTGAGGATGACGTTGACCGCTTGCCGGATCTCCTGCCGGAGCGCCGGGTAGACCGCGCGGACCTCGGCGGTCGTGCTCCCGAGCAGGTAGGTGTCCGGGTGGAGCGCAGCCCACGGCACCATCACCTCGTCCCAGACCCGCTGCTGTCCCATGGCCTGCAGGGGAAAGATGTTGGAGAGCCCCGTGGTGAGGTCGACGACGCCCGAGAGGAGCAACCGGTCCACGCGGTCGGGGAAGAGGCTCGCCCACCAGGCGCCGAGCCAGGTCCCGTAGGAGGCCCCGAGATAGCCGATCTTCGGGTCCCGGAGCACGGCGCGGATGAGGTCCATGTCCCGTGCCGTCGCGTCGGTGTTCACGAAGGGGGTGAGCGGGCTCTTCCGGCACCCGGCCGCCTGGATGCGGCCGTTCCGGAGCATCGCAGAGACGTTGGCGGGGCTGCGGTCCGCGGACGGATTCGCCACGAACGAGAGCTGCTCGGGCGAGGTGCAGTCGAGCTGCGTGCTCGCCCCCGTGCCGCGCGGAGAGAAGCCGACGAGGTCATAGCGCCGGGAGAGCTCCTTGTAGATCGCGCCCACGGGGTCGGCGGGGTTCGTCGCTTGCCAGAGCGCGCCGAACGCGGGCGCCATGAAGAGGCCGTCGTCACCGGGGCCGCCGGGGTTCAGGAGGATGGCCCCGCGTCGGCCCGATGCGTCCTCCGCCCCCACCCGCAGCAGTGCCACGAGGATCTCGCCCGAGCCCGGATTCGCGTAGTCCACCGGGACCCTCATGAACGCGCAGGTGGCGCGGGTGGACACCGACGCGAGGTCGGCGCGGAAGCCCTCGGGAACGATGGTGGGGTCACACGGCGTCCAGGCGAGGGCCTGTTCCCGGAACGGAGCGAGGGGATCGGCAACGGACGCACCACCGCTGCACGAGGAGAGGAGCGACACCCCGGCTGCGAGTGCGAGGAGCGTGGCGAGAGGGCGCGAGCATGGGACCATGACGGCAGTATCGGCTGCCCGAGATTCCTGGCGAGAGCCTCGTCGGGTCTACGACTGTGAGTTGCACAGGACCCGCACGTTCCTGAGACGCGACGTCTCGTCGCGTGGCGAGCCGCTGCGACGTCCTGCTGCACCCACGTCGCACCTGACGAGCCAACGGGGCGGCTTTCCTCGACCATCCGTGCGTCTCGCGCTGGCACGTTCCACGCACCAACTTGCGCGTCCCCCGCCGTTCCCGTCACCAACGCCAAGGAGCCGACCATGTCGCCATCCAGTCTGAAGTGGGGAGCGCTCTCCCTCTTGCTCGTCGCGGGAACGGCCCTGGGAGAGGAGGAGCGGCTCAAGCCCTTCGTCCTCGCCTCGACGTCGAAGGGAGAGGTCACGGCGGTCGCCGAGGCGCTCCAGCCCAAGCTCACCGCGGCGGGGTTCGAGATCGTGGGCGACTACACGCCCTACGCCACCGCACGGGTCCTGGTGGTGACGAGCCCCGAGCTCAAGGCGGTGGCGGCGAAGAGCAAGTTCGGGGCGTACGGAGCCGTCCAGCGCGTCACCGTGACCCGGGTCGGTGACGACGTGCAGGTGGCGTTCACCAACCCCGTCTACATGCAGCACGCCTACCGGATGCAGGGGGACCTCGCTCCCGTTCGCGCCAGGCTCGTGGCCGCGCTGGGTCGGATCGAGGACTTCGGGGCCGCCGGCCTCACCGCAAAGGAACTCGCCGGCTACCACTACATGTGGGGCATGGAGTACTTCGACGAGCCGAACCTCCTCGGCCGCTTCGGAAGTCACGGGGGAGCCGTGAAGGCCACCGAGCAAGGCCTGGCCAAGGGGCGGGGCGGCGCGAAGCTGGTCTACAAGGTGGCCATCCCGGAGAGCAACGAGACGGTCATCGGCGTGGCCCTCTCGAAGGACTGCAGCGCGGACGAGTTCATCATGACGGAGATCGACGCCAAGCCGGTGCGTTCGACCGGGCACCTGCCCTACGAGATCGTCGTCTCCGGCATGAACGCCTACGCCCTGTTCGGTCGGTTCCGGATCGCGATCAACTTCCCCGACCTGAAGATGATGGGCGCGAACAGCTTCATGAACATCAAGTGCGCGCCGGACGAGATCGAGGCGGTCCTCCGCGACGTGGTCTGGGGGGACGTCGCGCGCCAGTAGGGAACCACCCGGACGTCTCACGTTGC
>JBAXVO010000255.1:0-4871 GCA_037129355.1 Deltaproteobacteria bacterium
GGAGGGAGGTCGGCCGACATCGCCGACCCCACCGTCGCCATCGACGTCCCCAGCGGGCCGAAGCCGGTGGTGGAGCGGTTCACCGGCCGTGCCGCCACCACCCACCACCTCGGCGCGCGGGCCCACCGGGGCAAGGTGCGCCAGGCCCTCGTGAAGATGCACGAGCGACGGCTCATGGCCGAGGTGCTCATCCTCCACCGGCCCGCCGCGAGATCGATCCCCTGGGACCACGTCTACGCCGTGCTCGACTTCGACCCGTCGGCCGACGTGGTGGTCCTGTGGAACCCCTGGGGCACCGATTTCCACCCTCAGGGAGCCTCGGGGCCGGAGAACGGTTATGAGCGGGTGCACGGGGTCTTCCGGATCCCCTTCGACCAGTTCGTGACATTCTTCACGTTCCTCGCCATCGAGGAGGGGTGACCCCACCCCTGCGGGCCCCGCGGCCCCAAGGAGGACGAGATGCCGTTCCCCGCCCTGGCCGTCTCCCTCTGCCTCGCCGCCGCCCCGTCCCCCGCAGCCGCCCCGGCGGCGAAGGGCGATCCCTGGGCCCCCCTGCGCTTCCTCGTCGGCACCTGGAAGACCGAGGGGGGAGGGGGGAAGCCCGGCGAGGCGGTGGGGGGAGGCTTCACCTTCTCCATCGACCTCGACGGGAAGGTGGCCGTCCGCCGCAGCCGGGCGGAGGTCGCGCCGGCGGGTGGGGAGGCGAAGGGCACGGTCCACGAGGACCTGACCGTGATCTCCCCTAAGGGGAAGGGGCTGCAGGCCTGGTACTGGGACAACGAGGGGCACGTCATCCGGTACGCGGTCCGGAGCGAGGCGGGGATCGTGATCTTCGAGAGCGAGGCCGGCGTGCCGGGTCCGCGCTTCCGGCTGGCCTACGCGCGACGCGGCGCGGACCAGGTGGAGATCTCCTTCTCGATCGCCCCGCCCGGCAAGCCGTTCCAGCCCCACGTCACCGGGCTGGCTCGCCGGGTGCGGGACCCGTCCTGACGGGGCGACACCGGCTTCAGCGCGCCTGGACGAGCGCCCGCACCGACGCCACCAGTTGCCGGTAGGTGAAGGGCTTGAAGAGGACGGGCGCGGGGAAGAGGGTGTCCCCCACCGCGGCCGGCGCCTTGGCGGTGACGAAGAGCACGGGGACCGCGGCGAGCCCCGCCTGGCTCCGGATCTCGTCGGCGGCGTCGGGCCCCTCCCCGTCGGGGAGCACGACGTCCATGACCACCGCGTCGGGAACGAGGTCGTGGGCCGATCGGACCGCCTCGCGGCGGCTGCCGGCGGCGGCCACCTGGAAGCCGGCCTTGGTGAGGCCGCGGACGACGGCCTCGCGGAGACCGGTGTCGTCCTCCACGAGGAGGACGAGGGGACTGGTTCGACGGGAGAGGGTGGCCATGTGGACCTCCACGCCCCGGGGGAGGGAACCGGGGCCAGGGACCGGTGGAGCAATCGCCATGCCCGCGCCGGAGGGGCGTGGGTCCGGCAGGTTGCAGCGCGGAACCCCCGGTGGGCTGCCAATCTGGCAGACGCCCCGGCGGGTCCGCGCCATTCTGGCAACGACGAGGTAGGCTCGGATCATGGCCGATCCGCATCCTCCGTCCACGCCTCCCGAACCGGCCGGCGATCCGGCCGGCGATCCGGCCGAGCTGGCGCGCAGCGCCACCCTGGACGAGCTCCAGCGGATGAAGGCTGCCGAGGAGCTCCACCGGCTGCGCTCCGAACGCACCACGCGCCGGTCGCGCCTCTCCCTCGCCGGCCCGGCGCTGGTGGGCTACGTGGCGCTCGCGGGGCTCGTGGTGAACGGCTACCAGTCCTGGTCCAACAAGCAGCAGCAGGAGCACCGCGACCGGACCGAGATGGAGAAGTGGAACAAGGAGTTCGCCCGCGCCAGCCAGGCCGACAAGTACCGGGCCTTCTTCGAGACCAGCATGCTCGCCACCGACACCGGCAACGCCGACAAGCGGCTGGTGGGCTACGCGCTCCTCCAGGAGTTCGTCCGCGATCCGATCTACGACGAGAAGGCGATGATCATGCTCGAGGAGTCGCTCTCCCAGGAGCTCCGGGGCGCTCCGGGGGACAAGCTCGACGATCCCAGGCGGGCCTCGGTGCGGGCCATCCTGACGTCGCTGGCCGGTACCGACGACTGCCGGGCGCTCCAGCGGGCCGCGCGGAGCGTGGACCGGGTGGCCCGCTACCACGCCCGCATGAAGGACGAGGGGGAGACCCGCGAGGTGGTCGACGTCTACGTCCGGCGCCTGGTCGGGCGCGCCGCGCTCGTCTGCGGGACCCTCAAGGACTTCCGCGGCGTCCGGCAGCCCATCCGCGACACCATGCTGAAGAACCCGGAACTGCTCGGCCTCAACGCCCCCACCGAGGCCGAGGCCAACCTCCTCATGGCCGCCATCCTGGTCCAGAAGTGCGAGGAGGAGATGGCCTACTCCGGAGCCAGCGAGTGCCCGGCGATCCTCCGCGCCTACGCCGGGCTCTGCGAGAAGGGGGGGCGGGAGCCCTCCGACGATCGGGCCGCCTGCGAACTGGTGGAGCGGGCGGCGGCAGGGCTGCCCCGTCCAGCGCAGCCACCTCCGGCAGGGAGCACGCCATGAAGGGTTTCCGCGACGAGGCCGAGTTCCGCCGTGTCTTCGAGCACGTCTTCGAGCTCATGAACCAGACCCCGGCCGTGGGGAAGAAGCTGCGCGACGCGCACGCCCCGCACCGCTTCGTCATCACCGACCTGGGGCTCGAGTTCCACGTCGACGGGACCTCCGACGCCGAGGCGGCGAAGGGGAAGTTCCTTCGCTGGACCTGGGGCAAGGCGGACTGGGAGCCGGTGGTGACCATGCGGATGGCGAGCGACGTGGCCAACCGGTTCTTCCAGGGCAAGGAGAGCGTGCCGCTGGCGCTGGCGCTGGGGCGGGTGAAGCTCTCCGGCCCGCCGCTCACGCTCCTGCAGCTCGCGCCGGTGACCAACCCCATCCACCCGGTCTACCGGGCCTGGCTGAAGAAGAGCGGGCTCGACCACCTCCTCGCCTGATGCCGATGCGCGTTCCCTTCCGCAACGTCGACGCGTCCTGGCTGCGCATGGACGACCCCACCAACCTCATGGTGGTCACCGGGGTGCTCGTGCTCGAGTCCCCGGTCCCCATGGCGCGGCTCCGCGAGCTGGTGGAGGAGCGGCTGCTGCGCTTCCGCCGCTTCACCAGCCGGGTCGTCCCGCCCTTCGCGGGGGTGGGGCGTCCCTCCTGGGAGACCGACCCCCTCTTCGACCTGGACCGGCACCTCCTCGCCGCCTCGCTCGGCCCGGGCGCCGGGGAGCCGGCCCTCCAGGCGTTCGTGAGCCGGCTCCTCTCCGAGCCGCTCCCGGCCGACCGGCCCCTCTGGACCATCCACCTGGTCGAGCGTTTCCGCGGGGGCTCCGCCATCGTGGCCCGGATCCACCACTGCATCGGCGACGGGCTTGCGCTCGTCCACGTGCTGCTCTCCATGGCCGACGGGAGCCCCGCGCCGGAGCGGCGCCGCTCCCGCTCCCCGTCCCGCGTCGCCTGGGGAATCACCATGGGTGAACAGGTGCTCCGGGGCGCCCGCGCCGTGCTCGGACACCCGGGCCGGATCGGGGACCTGGCGCGGCTCGCCTCGGGGAGCGCCGGCGCGCTCCTCGGGCTGCTGGCCCTCCCGGACGACCCGGCCACGGCGCTCAAGGGGCCGCTGGGCCGTCCCAAGATCGCCGCCTGGTCGCGCGCCTTCGACCTCGACGACTTCAAGGCCATCGGGAAGGCCACCGGCTCCACGGTGAACGACGTGCTCATGGCCGCGCTGGCCGGGGCGCTGCGCCGGTTCCTGGCGGGCCGGGGCGAGGCGCCGCGGGACATCGACGTGCGGGGCGTGGTCCCGGTCAACCTGCGGCGCCCGGAGGCGGCCGGCAGGCTGGGGAACCGGTTCGGCCTGGTCTTCCTGTCGCTCCCGGTCGGCATGGAGGACCCGCTCGACCGGCTCTTCGAGGTCCGCCGCCGGATGCGGGCCCTCAAGGACTCGTCGCAGGCGCTGGCGGTGTACGAGGTGCTCTGGGCCATGGGGCCCGCTCCCCGCCCGCTGTTCGACCTGGCCCTGCGCATCTTCGCCGCCAAGGGCTCGGCCGTCGTGACCAACGTGGTCGGCCCGCGGCAGCCCATCGCCATCGCCGGCGCGCCGCTGCGCGAGGCCATGTTCTGGGTGCCCAGCGCCGGGCGCCTGGCGCTCGGGGTCTCGCTCCTCAGCTACGCCGGCAAGGTCTGGATGGGGCTCCAGTGCGACGCGGAGCTCATCCCCGATCCGGCCGGGGTGCTGGACGGGTTCGCTGCCGAGGTCGAGGAGTTGCTCGACCTGCGGCGCCAGGCCGGAGCCTGACCGACCGCCGCCGGACAGCAAGCGCTTACTGACTCCTGGTGCGTTTACCCGAAGAAAAGTGTGGCGTGGGCCGACCCTGCCGGGTCAAGAGGACGAAGCTTCCGGCAGGCGGGACGGAAGCGCCACCAGGAGGAACGACATGCATCCGAGGAGCCTCATCGCCGTCGCAGCTGGTCTCGTCGTCGCGGCCTGCTCGAGCGGCGGCAACGGGAAGGGAATCACCGTCAGCGCCACCGCGGCGCCGGCCGTCCGCACGGCGGCGCGCAGCGCGCTCGAGGCCGGCAACGGCGTCGTCGTCGACCGGGTCCGGGTCGTCGTGGCGAGCTTCGAGGTGGAGGGTCAGCCCGCCTGCGGGAGCACCGGCGCCACGGGACCGACCGGCCCCACCGGCCCGACCGGCCCCACGGGTCCGACGGGCCCGGCGGGAACGGCCGCCGATCACGGCTCGTCCGGATCGGACGACGGCTCGTCGAAGGATGACGGGGAGTGCGAGGTCG
>JBAXVO010000256.1:0-4840 GCA_037129355.1 Deltaproteobacteria bacterium
GCGTGGGCGCTCGACGAGGCGGCCAGCCAGCCCTTCCTCCGGCAGTCGCTCGACCTGGGCATCAACTTCTTCGACACCGCCAACGTCTACTCGAGCGGCGCGAGCGAGGAGGTCCTGGGTCGGTTCATCGCCGGCTCGGTCCGTCGGGAGTCGGTGGTCATCGCCACCAAGGCCTGGGGAATCATGCGCGCCGAGCCGAACGGCCAGGGGCTCTCCCGCAAGGCCATCCTCTTCGAGGCCGAGGAGAGCCTGCGCCGGCTCAAGACCGACCACATCGACCTCTACCAGATCCACCGGTGGGACCCGGAGACGCCCATCGACGAGACGCTGGAGGCGCTTCACGACCTCGTGAAGTCCGGCAAGGTCCGCTACCTGGGCGCCTCCTCCATGCACGCCTGGCAGTTCGCCAAGGCGCTCCACCTCTCCGACCGACGCGGCTGGGCCCGCTTCGTCTCGATGCAGCCCCACTACAACCTCATCTACCGGGAGGAGGAGCGGGAGATGATCCCCCTCTGCCTCGACGAGGGGGTCGGCGTGATCCCGTGGAGCCCGCTGGCGCGCGGCAGGCTGGCGCGTCCGTGGCAGGCGCCGCCCACCCGGCGCACCGAGACCGACGCGTTCGGCAAGACCCTCTACGTCCGCACCGAGGCGGCCGACGCAGAGGTCGCGGCGCGGCTGGCCCGCGTGGCCGAGGCGCGCGGCGTGCCCCGCGCCCAGGTGGCGCTGGCCTGGATGCTCGGGAAGCCCGGGATCACCTCCCCCATCGTCGGGGCCACCAGCCCGAATCACCTCGAGGACGCGGCGGCCGCGCTGTCGATCCGGCTCACGCCGGAGGAGGTCACCCTCCTGGAGGAGGCCTACGTGCCGCACCCCATCGCGGGATTCAACTAGCCGGCTACCGCCTCCCCGCCTGCGACAGGATCCAGGCCGGGACGTCCGCCTCGTCCAGGATGGCGTGGTTGCGGATGGAGACGTCCGGGACCCCCACCGGGACGTCCAGGTTCTCCAGGCAGATGTCGAAGAAGGTGATGGGCTGGGTGAACCAGTTGTCGGTGTAGGTGAGGTGCCCTCTCGGGACGCATCCGCCCATCTCGGCGCCGTAGCTCACGTTCAGGGCGGTGACCAGGCAGAGCGGGACGGACCAGGTGGACGGCGTGAGGCACGACCCGAGGTCGATGAAGCCGACGGGGTTCACCAGCGAGACGTTCTGGTCGAAGGTGACGTAGCGGCTGCCGGCGTCGGTGTAGAAGACGTTCCCGCCGGCCCGGGGGCGCTTGTGGTCGGCCACGTTGAGCTGGAGCACCAGGCCGTTCTCCGGGCTCGTGCCCTGGGACCCGTTCACGTAGACCGAGCCGCCGTCCCACATTTGCTCGAGGAAGTGGCTGATCCGGTTGCTCACGATGCGGTGGTCGCGGGCGACGGTGGGGGTGCCGAACGTGCCCCACTCGAACCAGTGCGCGTAGGGCATGCCCGGGAAGCCGCCCTCGTCGAGCAGGCCCCAGCCCCAGCCGATGGCGATGCCCGACCACGGCGTGTGGTCGATGGTGTTGTTCTGGATCGTCGTCCCCGCCGAGAACATGACGAAGATCCCGGCGGTGTCGAAGTAGTCCCGCCCGGTGAACGAGATGTCGTTGTTCACGATCCGGATGCTCGACGTGAGGTCGTTGGCACTGGCGCGGACGTTGACGTCGAGGTCCACGCCGCCCACCTGGACCGCCGACGACGAGACGTCGGTGAAGGTGGAGTCGACCACCGCGCTGTCCTGCGCGCCGGTGCCGAACCAGAGCGCCATCGCCCCCAGGTGCGCGAAGACGTCGTTCTCGAAGGTGATGCCGCGCGCCCACCGGACGTTCACGTTTCCGGGGGTGGACTCGACGATCTTCTGGTGCCCGGTGAGGTTCGCCTGGTACCCGGGTCCCCTCACGAAGTTGCCGCTCTGGTCGGCGACGTAGCCGTCGGTGTTCGGGCCGTTCCAGGTGGCGTGGGAGAACTGGAGGCCGCTGAAGCGGAGGTTGGTCACGGGCCGGCCGGGCTCGCCGATCACGTCGACGAGGGTCTCGAGGAGCGGCACCACCACCCGGCCAGGCACGCCCGGGCGGGACGGCCAGTAGTGGAGTGTCCGGCTCTCGGGATCGAGGAACCACATCCCCGGCTGGTCCAGGTACTCAGAAGCGTTCTCGATCCAGCTGAGCAGCTGGAAGTTCCAGGGAGCGGGATAGGTGTTGGCGTTCCACCAGCACTGCGGGTCCGGGAAGAGGGAGGTGCCGGGGATGGGGAGGAGCGGGCAGCGCATCATCTTCCACTGCGTGACCGTGACCACCTCGGCCCACTCGGGATGGAGGAGGACAGGGGCGTACGCGCCGAAGAGCAACGCGTAGCCCAGGTCGTTCCTCGCGTAGACCGGGTTCGCCGCCTGGATGGCCGCGAACGGATCGTAGTCGGAGCGGACGCGCACCACCCGGACGTCGTCGTCCCAGAGCTGTCGCGCGATCCGTCCACGGGGCCAGGAGGGGACGTCGGCCCTGCAGATCAGTGCGCTGCAGTCGAACCCGTCGACGACGATGCCTCCCGAGAGGACCACCGGCTCCCGGTTGCCGGGAGCGGCCCGGTAGACGACCTCGGCCTGCGGCGACCCCGAGTCCTCCGGTTCGAACCGGATCGGCGCCGCGAGGCGGTAGGTGCCGCTCGCGACGTTGACGTTCACCGTGCACTGGCCGCGCACCGGGTCGGCGCGGACGGCGGTCCGGGCGCGATCCACGGTCAGGAACGGCCTGGCCTCGCTGCCGTCGCCGGTGGCGTCGCTCCCGGTGGTGGCGACCCAGTAGTCCTTCGTGCACCCGGTGGAGGACGAGCTCGAGCAGCCCGACGAGAGCGTGGCGACGGACGCGGCGAGCAGCGTGAAGAACGCGAGATGAGAGGGCCTCATGGCCCGAGGATACGGTGCGTCGATCGCGCGAACCCGGCTCAGGTGGGGGGGAGGGTACCCTGCAGGGACGCCCGCGCCGCCACTTGGGTCGCGCCCCGCGTGGCCCGGTCGGCCTCCGCCCAGGCGAGTCAGCATGCGGCCATGGCCATGATCCCGCGTCTCGCCGTCCTCGCCCTCCTCGCCGCCGGTGCCGGCTGCAGCTCGAGTGGCGACGCCACGTCCCCTCCGGACGAGGTCCGCTACGCCTACGTCCTCATGGGGCCGGACGGCGTCGCGGTCGCCCGGGCCATCACGTCCGCCGCCACCTGCCCGGCCATCTCCTTCGACGGGGGCGCCCGGGTGCAGATGAGGGTCCACGCCGCCGCGGCCACCATCCCGACGCGCCCCACCGCCTACGACGACATCTACAATCCTGGCCCTGCCGTGTTCCCGGTCACCACCTGCGACGCGACGGTCCCGGCCCGGGCCCGGAGCGCGACGATCGGCGCCCGGTCGCTCCCCATGCCGAAGCCGGTCGTGCAGCGGCTGCTCGTGCTGGGGGACACCGGCTGCCGGATGAAGGCGAAGCTGGCGCCGGCGCACGGCGACTACCAGGCCTGTGACGACCCGACCGCCTGGCCCTTCCAGGCCATCTCCGACGTGGCGGCCTCCTTCGCCCCGGACCTCGTCGTCCACGTGGGCGACTTCCACTACCGGGAGACCCCGTGCCCGGCCGGCTCGCCCTGCGCCGGCGTCATGAACTACGGCTTCGGGTGGGCGAGCTGGGAGCCCGACTTCTTCGCGCCAGCCGAGGCCCTTCTCGCGGCCGCGCCCTGGATCATGATCCGCGGCGACCACGAGATCTGCGACCGCGGAGGCCAGGGCTGGTGGCGCTTCCTGGACCCGAGGTCCCCCGCTCCCGGGCAGGACTGCAACGTCGCGGCCGACGACATGATCGGCAACTACAGCGAGCCCTACCTCGTGCCGCTCGACGAGGACACCGTCGCCGTCGTGCTCGACACGGGCGCCGTGAGCGACGGCCCCTTCGACCCGACGAGCGCGGAGTCGATCATCTACGGCTGGCAGGTGCAGGAGGCCTTCTACCGGGCGGCGCGCTGGAACCACTCGCTGGTCCTCGTCCACCAGCCCATCCTGGCCTACAACTCCGGGGGGTCGAGCAGCACCAAGGGAACGTGCGATGCCGGCAACGGGGAGCTCCAGGGCGTGCTCGATGGGCTCTACGGCAACCTGCTCTTCCCCAGCGCGGTCGACGCCGTGCTGTCCGGCCACCTCCACATGACGCAGTTCACGAGCTTCCACGAGAGCCTCCCGCCCACGTTCGTCCTCGGGAACGGGGGCACGAAGCTCACCGCGGCCTGCACTGGCGACACCCCCACGACCCCCTACTCCGGGGGAACGCTGGCTCAGCCGCTGTCCACTACGCAGTGGAGCGACTGGGGCTTCGCGACGATGGAGCGTACCGCCTCGGGCTGGACGGCCACCCTGTACGACCAGAACGGCGGGGTGCTCACCGCCTGCGCGGTCGTCGGGCGCACGCTGGCCTGCATGAAATGACGGGAACCAGGGCCGGGAGCCGGATTAGGGGAGGGGGAGGGAGGACTCCCCGATGCCGACCGACCCGGCCCTTCGCCGCGCCACCTTTCGACGTCTCCACGAGGGCGGCTGCTTCGTGATGCCCAACCCCTGGGACGTGGGTTCGGCGCGCGCCCTGCAGCACCTGGGATTTCCGGCGCTCGCGACCACCAGCGCGGGGATGGCCTTCTCCCGTGGATTGCCCGACGGGGGCCTGCCCCGCGCCGACGTGCTCGATCACGTCCGGGCCATCGCCGGCGCGGTCGAGGTCCCGGTGAACGCCGACTTCGAGTCGGGGTTCGCGGTCGACCCGGCCGGCGTGGCCGAGAGCGTCCGGCTCTG
>JBAXVO010000257.1:0-4787 GCA_037129355.1 Deltaproteobacteria bacterium
CGCTGCGGGACGCCTGGGCCTGGATGAAGGAGGACCCGGACAGCCCGCTCAACCGTCCCGTCCGGGCGCCGCGCCCCGGACGGATGTGACACGGCGCGTCGAACCGTTGTAATCTCTCCCCCTTCTCCCAACCCTCCCACCCCACCGGAGCCTTGGACATGGACTACATCTTCGACGCCGACGTCATCCACGAGTGTTCGATGCAGGGCATTGGCAAGCCCAAGCCCGAGATGTTCGACGCCATCGCGGACGCCTGGGAGGACGCCTACCCGGGCCGGATCGACCGCTCCCAGCCCTGGATGTACAGCATCGCCGGCGGGGCGATGATCCAGATGAAGCTCTACTTCGCCTCGGCCATGGAGTACCTCATGATCTGGGGCACCCCCATCGGGTCGGAGGGGCACTCCGGGCGTCACGCGGTCGGCTTCTGGGACACCGTCATCGACGGCGAGATGCACTACTTCGGCGAGGGGCAGTTCGAGAAGCGGGTCTACACGCCGGGCAGCCGCGTCTGGGTGGGCCCCGGGCAGGCCCGCGCCATGAACTTCACCAACGGCGTGTGGGCCACCGAGTACATGCGCGGGCCCATCATGCTGTCCATGCCGTTCGGCCTCGCCGACGAGGTGCTTTCCACGCTCGACTTCGCCACGGCCGGCCAGACGGTCGGGATGTACATGGACCTGCTCGGGAAGGCCTGGAGCCAGCCGCTCCCCAACGGGGACGTCTCCCGCAACCCGCTGCGCAAGCTCGCGGCCACGAGCCTCGGGCTCATGGCGCCGCTGGTCAACCGGGTCTTCGCGACCAACCCGCCGGACGACGCGATCCCGCCCGGCCCGGCCGCGCGCCCGCCCAAGATCCTGCCCGGCCGCCACGGCAAGCCGCACATCGTGGAGCCGCGGCGCGGCGCCGCCGGCGAGTAGCCGGCCGTCCCGGAGGGCGCCCCCTTCGCGGGGGCGCCGCCGGTCACTTCTGGCGCTGCTTCCAGTAGGGCGACATCTCCAGCATCTTCTTCTTCACCATGGAGCTCGCCATGGGGACGAAGGCCTTCTTCCAGCCCAGGCACTTCGCGATGTCGCCGGTGATGTCGTCGAAGGTCCGCCGCTGGTAGTGCAGCAGTTCCTGCGACTCGGTGCTGTCCACCCAGTCGGTGGCGTACTCGGCGTCGGTGAAGGCCTCCTCGGGCAGCATCTCCATGCCCATCGCCCCCAGCATCCGCTTGAGGAACTCCCGGTAGGTGAGCTGGCAGGACTTGCCGCCCCCGATGAAGAGGGTCCGCCCCCAGACGGCCGGGGTGCGCAGGCTCCGCGCGATGGCCGTGGCCGCGTCGTCGGCGTGGATCGACTCGATCCGGTTGTCGAGCCCGATCTCGAACATGATCGGGTGCGGGTCGCGCAGGCCGATGATGGGCACGTCGACGAGCCGGAAGATGCACCACTCCAGCCCCGACTCGCGGACCAGCGCCTCCGCGGCGATCTTGCTCTCGGTGTAGACGTCGCTGGCCACCACCGGGTCGGTCACCTTGCGGGGCGGCGGGTTCTTCTGGGTGTGCCCGTGAACGTCGAAGGTGGAGATGAGCAGGAGCTTCGGCTTGCGCGACCGTCCCTGCGCGGCCTTCACCACGTTGGCCGTCCCGTCCACGTTGACCGCGCGGGTGCGGGGAGGGTCCTCGTCGGAGCCGGGCGGGATGACGGCGGCCAGGTGGAGCACCGCGTCCGTCCCCTCGACGGCCAGCGCCACCGCGCGGGCGTCCCGGACGTCGCCCCAGACCGTCTCGACCTTCTTGCCGACCTCCTTCGCCACCTTCCGGGTCTCCGGGGTGTCGAGGTCGAAGGCCCGGACCTGGTGCCCCTCGCGGAGGAGCTCCGGGATGACGTGGGAGCCGACGTTTCCGAACGGACCGGTGAGCAGGATTTTCACGGTGGGTTCCCTAGAGCAGGAAGGGGACGAGCGCCTTGCGGTCGGCAGGGTAGTCGGGGAAGCGCTCCCGGTACCAGCGGTGATGGGAGAGCGCGCGGGGGGCGAGGTTCGCGAAGGTGTAGATCGCGAAGGCGAGGCCGGCCGGCGACCAGGTGGCGATGGCCCAGCCGGTCCACTCGAGGATCTCCCCCAGGTAGTTGGGCGCGGTGACGAGCTCGAAGGCCCCGCCGCGCGGGATCTTGTAGCCGGTCTCCCCGGGGGCGCGCAGGTGGCGCAGCGTCCGGTCGGAGGTGACGTTGAGGGCGAACCCGCCGAGGAAGAGGGCGGTGCCGAGCAGGAACTGCCAGGAGGAGAGCCAGCCGACCGGATAGACGCCGAGGGCCGAGATCCAGTGCGCGTTCACGTAGTTGTTGAGCAGGTTGAAGAGGATGGCCATGACCGGGACCATGAGGGGCATGCGGCGCCCCTCGGCCCGGAGCAGGAACGGGAAGACGAAGGACCTGTACACGTAGTGAAGCTGCCACATCGCCAGGAAGACGAGCGGCACCGGCTCGAGGGCGCGGGGGCCCTGGAAGTAGACCAGGACGAACCACCACACCGCCGGGCTCTCCATGAGGATCCAGCCGAGGCGTGCCGGCAGGGTCGGTCCCCATCCCTTCCGCTCGTGCCGGCCGTAGGGCGCGGGGATGAAGACGAGCGACAGGAGGGTGGGGACGGCGAGGGCGATCTCCAGGAGGACCAGCCAGCCGAAGGTGTCGAGGTGCACGGGCACGGAGCGTAACCTGCTTCGGCTCCCGGCGCCGCATCGGCGTGGGGTATGGTGCCCCGGTGGATGTCGCCTCCGCCACCCCGGCCGACCTTCCCGCCGTCCGCGAACTCCTCCTGGCCTGCGACCTGCGCATCGAGGACGTCGGGGGGGAAGGGCAGCACTTCCTCCTGGCCCGGGAGGGGCGAGATCTCCTCGGCTGCATCGGGCTCGAGATCCACGGAGAGGCCGGCCTGCTCCGCTCCTTCGCGGTGGCGCCGGCGGCGCGCCGGCGGGGGATCGGGGCGGTGCTGAACCAGGCGGCGATCGCGCTGGCGAGGTCGTTCTCCGTCCGGGACCTCTACGTCCTGACCACCACGGTGCGGGAGCGGGCCCTGCGGGACGGGTTCGTGGACGTGCCCCGCGAGGAGGTGCCCGAGGCGATCCGCGCCGGGCCCCAGTTCCAGGGGCTCTGCTCGGCCACGGCGGCCTGCATGAGGAGGAGGCTGCGGTGAGGAATAGAAGCCTGGCGCTCCTCGGGCTCGCCTCGCTCGCCCTTCTGAGCGCCTGCAGGGACTGGCGCTCCCGCGTCGATCCGGCGCGCGCCGTCGCCGAGCCGGAGCAGGTGGCCGTGGTCGGCGAGCCCCCCATCACCTTCGAGAAGAAGGGGCACGAGGTCCTGCTCACGCCGCGGGCGACCTACCGGATCACCGGCTACGCCGTCGAGACCAGCCGCCACCTCCTCGACGAGTGGGACTACGTCCTCCCCATGGACCTGGCCCTCGTCTGGGGGCCGGTGGCCGACCCGGACGTCCTCCGCCGGATGAAGTTCCACCTCTCCGGCCGCTACGTGAGCTGGTGGCACGACGGGGGCGGACCGATGTACCCGCAGGGGGTCCTGGAGCGCCACGTGGCCAACAACCACCTCGTGCCCGCCAGCGACGACGTGGCGAAGGAGCTCTCCCGGATCCGCGTGGGGGACCTGGTGACGCTGCGCGGAAAGCTCGTCGACGTGGAGATCCGCGACCGGTCCGGGAAGGTCGTCCACCGCTCCCGCACCAGCCTCTCCCGCGACGACACCGGGTCGGGGGCCTGCGAGCAGCTCTGGGTGGAGGTCGTCGACGTCGAGCGGCCGTGACCTCCGGGGATCCCCGGACGCCGCCTAGGACCCGCGCAGGATGTCGTCGAGCCGCTGGACGAACTGGCCGCGCGTCAGGATCTCGTCGACCCCGGCGCGCCGGGAGGCCTCCATGAGGTCGGCCTGGAGGTGGCCGAGGAAGCCCACCACACGCGTGGCGCCGGCCCCCTTGGCGGCCGGGACCTGCTCGATGACGCCGGGCTCGCCGAGGTCGACGACCAGCGTCCCCGGTCCGTGATCGCGGGCGGCCTGGTCGAGCGGCGTGCCCCGCGGGGCGATGTGGATCGGCGTGCCGAGACGCTCGGCTGCGGCGAGGATCTTGGAGCGGAAGACGAGGTCGCGGACGGCGAGGATGACGGCCATGCCCGGGTCTAGCCGGCCGGGGAGGGGCGCGCCACGCTCCCGTCGAGCAGACCCAGGATGCGGGCCGCGCCGCGCCGGGCGCCGTCCAGGTCCGGCGGCGCGGGGACCGGGCGCGCCAGCACCCGGCGGACCGGCTCCGCGAGCCGCCCGGCCAGGAGGTCGGCGTTGCCCACGTGCTCGCAGGCGAGCAACGGCGCCATCTCCCGGACCAGGATCGGGTACTCCGGGAAATCGCCGCGCTCGGTGTAGACGAGGCGCGTCCCGGCCGCGATGGCGTCGGTGACGATGCCGTAGCCGGGCTTCGAGACCACCACGTCGACGGCGTGGACGACGTCCGGGTAGGTGAGCCCGAGCTCCACGAGCCGGCCGTCGACGTCGGAGGGAAGGAGCCAGCGGAACTCCGCCGCGCCGGGCGCCGCCAGCGAGGGCAGCCCCACCCCGCCGAAGGAGACCAGCACGGCCGGCCGGGCGTCCAGGCCGAGCCGCCGCCGCGCCTCCGGGCGCGGGACGCGCGGGCGCCGGGCGACCATCCCGATCCGTTCACGACGAGTGAAGCAGGAGAGGTCGCCCGCGAAGGGGAGCTCGAGGAGGAGCGACGCATGCCCGTAGGCGAGGGCGGCCCGG
>JBAXVO010000258.1:0-4787 GCA_037129355.1 Deltaproteobacteria bacterium
GTCTTGCGCTGGAACGGCGCGCGCTTGTGGCACTCGAAGCAGGCGTCGGCGCCGCCGGCCTTCATCATGTGGGGGGAGTTCGAGCCGTGCGCGTCGTGGCAGGTGCTGCACTTGCCGGTCTTCAGGACCTGGTGGACGTTCGGCTTGTCCATGCCGATCGTCTCGCGCTTGTGGCACCTGTAGCAGAAGGCGTTGCCGCTCTCCTTGAGGAGGAGCTTGGGCACGAGGCCGTGACGCAGGTGGCACTCCTCGCACTTCTTCTGCTTCACCGCCGGGTGCGTGTACTTGTAGCCGGCGTACTTGTCGGCCAGCTGGGTGTGGCAGTCCAGGCACTCCTTCTGCTTGAACTTCTGCTGGGCCACGGCGGCCCGGGGCGCCGCCAGGGCCGCCGCGCAGGCGACCAGCGCCACGGCCATGGGGAGGGATGGGATCCGGTGGTAGAGGCGCATCGTCTCGCTCCCGTGCTTCCCGGGATCAGCCGCCGATCCGGGTGATGAGGACGTCGATCTTCTGGACCTTGCGGAGCTTCGCCGCGTAGTCCTTCACCGCGGCGGCGATCTTCTCCCCCTCGACCTCGCGGGCCAGCTCCTCCCGCACGTCGGCGTAGGGCTTCACGCTCGGGGGCAGCTGCTCGATGACGCGCAGGACGAAGTGCTGCTTCCCGTCGTCGCTCGCGTAGAGCCGGTAATCGCCCCGCTGGGCGCCGGTCAGCGCCTTCACCATCGAGGGGGGCATGGCGTTCACGCTGACGGGGGCTCCCTGGAGCGCGAAGGCCTGCTCCTCCGGCTTGAGCTGCCCCTCGGCATTGGCCCGGAGCCATTCCAGGTCGGTGCCGCTCTTCAGCTTCTCCATGACCGACTGGGCCGCCTTCGCGCTCGCGAAGCCCAGGCCGTCGATGCGGTACATCTGCGGGGTGGTGAACTCGGCCTTGCGCTTCTCGTAGAGCCCGATGGCCTCGGCCTCGGTGACCTTCACCCCCGGGATGATGGCCTTCTCGACGAAGGCGTTGAACGCGAGCACGCGCTCGTACTCGTCGAACTTGCGGCGGACCGCCGGCTCCTGGTCGAGCTTGCGCGCCTTCGCCTCGCGGGCGAAGAGGCGCGAGCCGAGCATCATCTCGAAGGTGTCGATCTTGACCTTGTTGACCCGCTTCTCCCGGATGGGATCGGCGAGGCCGTGGAAGAACTTCTTCTCGACCTCGCTGGTGAGATCACCCACGGTGATGGGCTTCTCCCCCTGGATCTGGGCCAGCACGCGCGTGTCCTTGGCCAGCGCGCGGAACCCGGGCTCGCCCCCCACCTCGAGGTCGAGCTCCTGCAGGAGCTTCTGGTTCACCGTGGCGTACTTCTTCACCAGCGTCTCGTGGAACTTGCGGACGGCCTTGTACTGCTGCTCGGAGAGGGAGGTGGCGCGCGCCTTGGCGCGGGCCTTCGGGTCGTCGGGGTAGCGGAAGCCCTCGAGCTTCAGGACCACGAAGCCGCCCGACACCTTCACGGGCTGGCTCACCTGTCCGACCTGGAGCGCATCGGCGGCGTGGGCCAGCTCCGGGACCATCTGCTGGATCGAGACGTAGCCGGGCTCGCCCCCCTTGGCCTTCTTCTCCGCGACGGCGGCCCTGGCCAGCTTGTCGAACGCCCCGCCCTTGGCGACCGCCGCCCTGAAGGCCTTCGCGTCCTCCTCCTTGTCGAACATCACCGACCGGAGCTTCCACTGCTTCACCGCGGCCTTGTAGAGCTTCTCCACCTGGGCGGGATCGGGCTTCGCGCCCGCCGCGGCCTGCATCTGCAGGGTGGTGCGGAGCGTGGAGGCGCGGAACGAGTCCATGGCCTCCTTGAAGTCGGGCTGCGCGGGGAGCCCCATCTCCCGGGCCTCGAGCACGATGAGCCGGACGTCGACGATCCGGTCGAGCGGCGGCTGGAAGTCCATCCCCTTCGGCTTCGCTCCGCGGCTGGCCTTCGAATCCTTGTCCATGTGCGAGGCGGCGAGCGCGGTCGCGAGCTCGCCGAGCGAGACCTCGTCCTCCCCGATGCGGGCGACCGGGCAGGCCGCGGTGGCGTCGGAGTAGAGCGCCGCCCGGAGCTCGCCGCCCTCGGTGCGCGTCACGCGGCAGCCAGCGCGGGCCGGCGACGGCTCGGACTTCAGCACCGCGTAGGCGCTGAAGGGCTTCCCGCCCTCCGCGTTGGCGGCGCCAGCGAGCGCAGGAACCACTCCCGGCACGAGGCCGAGCAGGATGAAGCGGAGTCGCATCGTGTCCCCTCTCAGGTTTGCCTGCCGCCCTGATTCACGCGCCATGCCGTCCCATCCCACACATATCGCTGGGCAATTTTCGCCCCCGTGGATGGCCCGAGCGCGGATCGTGCGTTCGCCCCAAATGGGGGCGCATTTCTTGCGGAATCCTTATTTTCCGGCGAGTTGCGTCCGGTCCTCCAGCATGAAGTTCACCACGCCATTCGCCATGCTGCAGGCGAGGGCGGCGGTGGTGGTCACGCGGCCGATCCCGAAGAAGTAGACCCCGTCGTCGCCGGAGGCGGACGTGGTGGACGACCAGACGAGCTGGGCCGCCTTCCTGTCGAGCATCCAGGTGCCGAACTCGAGACTCGGGGCGCCGGAGACCCCTGCCGTGTCCTCGAACCTCCGCACCGCACCCGAGAAGACCAGGTCGGCACGGACGAGCTCGAGCACCACCCGCGCGTCGTCGATCGAGATCCCCCCGGCGGCGCCGATCCGGTGGGAGAGGAGCTCGCCCCGGACCACCCCGGGCTCCACCACCTGCACCGTGCCGTTCGCGAGGAGCGGGGCGAGGAAGCGGAGCGCCAGCAGTTCGCCCGCGTCCCTCCGCCCCGAGGTGTTCTGGAAGGGCAGCACCGCGACCGTCCGCCGGGCCGGATCGGAGAGGAGCGGAGAGCGGAACATCCGGCTAGGAGGGACCTCGCCCCACTCCGGGCAGGACCGGACCCGCCGGGGCCCCTCCAGCGACCGGGCGATCTCCACCGCCATCCGCAGCAGGGACTCGTCGCGCAGCATCTCCATGCTCTGGACGACGTTCATCGCCAGCAGTCCCGGGGAATCGACGCCGGTTCGGGCGAAGGAGTCGACGAACCGGATGGTGGGCTCGGCTCCGGTGGTCACGAGCCGGGTGGTCATGGCCATCCGGTACGGCGGGACCGGCTGGTAGACCTCGAGCGCCGGGATGAGCACCCCGTCCGCCCCCGCCTCCTCGCGAAGGGCCTCGGCCATCTCGCGGTCCAACCCGCCGGTGTAGCGGATGCGGTGGGTCGCGAAGGTCCGGAGCACCACCTCGTCGGGGACCAGGACGACGCCGTAGGTGAGCAGCTGCGCCCGCAGGGCCGCCGCGATCTCCTTCACGGGCGCGGGTCCCCCGGTGAGGTTCTGCACGGGGAAGAGCGCCAGGCGCGGCGGGGCCGGACGCTCCGGCTGCGGACGCGCCCGGCCGCAGCCGCCGAGCGCGACCGCGAGGAGCAGCCCGATGACCCGGGCGCTACTGGAAGAGCTGGGCGAGAAGATCATCGACTGCCTGCTCGGTGACGACGTTCATCGCTTCCCCGCCGCCCGTGCCGAGCAGACGGGCACCCCAGGTGACGCCGCCCTTGGTCGACGCGCCGGACCAGATGACCTTGCCGCTCCCTGTCTCGTGCATCTGCAGGCTGACCGACACCACGTTGGACGTCGCCGACGTGGTGCGGACCTCCCCGTACTCCTGGACGACCTCCGTGATGCCGGCGTCCGCACTGAGCATGCCACCGATCTTCACGATCTCCTCGGCGCTGGGCGTGGCCGGCACGGCCAGGCCGAGCCGGGTCGTGGCACGCGACACCTCTCCGGTGGGGACGACGTAGACCGCGTTCGTGGCGAGGAGTGCGGTCTGGAAGACCTCCCGCACCCGGTCGGCGGCCTGCTGGCTGGAGGAGAGGTTCCAGAAGGGCATCACCACCACCGTCTTGATGGCGCCGAAGTCCATGTTCCGGTCCTGGTAGGCCTTGGTCTTGGCACAGCCGGACACGAGCGCGACGACGAGCGCGGTCAGGAGGACGTGGGTTCGTGGGGATCTCATGGTGCCTCGGTTCGGTTGGCTCGGTTCACGGCTAGAGGAGGATGGACAGGCCCAGGTTGAGGGTGCGGGAGTGCGCCTGGCTCACGGCGGCCGTCGAGTTGAGGAGCGTGTAGCTGCCGGTGATCTGGACGCCCGGGCGGACGTTCCAGCGCAGGCCCGGGGTGAGGAGCTCGGTGGTGGAGAGCGAGGCGGTGTCGAAGGTCTTCGAGTAGGTGACGTAGAGCTGCAGATCCCCGCGCAGGGGCGAGTAGTTGAGCTGGACCGTTCCGTAGGTGCTGGGCACCGCCCCGAAGAGGATCCGGGAGATGGTCCCCACCGCCGAGATGGAGTTGGTCGGCCGCAAGGTCATGCTGCCGTCGACTCGCGCCGTGGAGTTGTTGACCGTCGGCGCGTCCACCGGCTGGCTGATGCTGATGTTGGAGATCCAGCCCAGCGTGAACGACATCCACGGGTTCGGGGTCAGGGTGGTGGTGGCGTTCACCGAGCCGCTCCACGTGTTCGTTCCATCGTACAGGTTCTCCAGCGCCCCGGTGGCGTTGACCAGCGCCGAGATCCCCTCGTAGAGGTCGGCGCGGGCCAGCGCCGAGATCGAGTGGGTGAAGCCCACCGGCTCGTTCACCCACTTGCCCGTGTTCACGTCCAGCTTCGGGCGCGCATCGACGAACTGCCCGTTGTAGCTGATGGAGCTCAGGAAGGTGGGGAGCGGCCGCCAGAG
>JBAXVO010000259.1:0-4760 GCA_037129355.1 Deltaproteobacteria bacterium
AGGAAGATGCGGGAGGCGGACGGACGGCCGGGCTCACCGGACGCCTCGGAGGGCTCGACCTCCCGGGGCTCCCTCGGCTCCCGGGGCTCCCGGGTGATGGGAATCTCGCGGGTGGCGGGGATCTCCACCGACGGGGTGCTCGACGACGCGGCGGCGGGCTCCCGGGCCTCGAAGATCTCCCGGTCGCTCCGCGGGCGGCGCTCACGGGGGGCCCCACGCTCGCCGCGGGACTCGGAGCCGCCACGCTCGCTCCGGCCGGAACGCTCCCGGCCGCCGCGGTCACGCGACTCGCCGCGCGGCTCGCCGCGCGACTCCGCCCTGGGCTCGGCCCGCGGTTCCCCGCGGGACTCCCGCTTCGGCGCGACCTTCGACTCCTTGCGCTCGTGCTCCTCCTTCTTGTGCACCGCCTTGTGGAGGTCCTGCACCTTCTCCATGCGGTGATGCGTGAAGAAGTACTTGAGGGCGAAGGCCATCAGGTGGTCGCCGTCGGGGCGGTTCTTGATCTCCTGGGCCAGCGGGATGAAGCCCTCGAAGATCGAGGCGCTCATCCCCTCCCGCAGCTCGAGGACGTGCCGGTCGGTCCAGATGCGGCGCGCCTCCTCCTGCGTGGGCATCTGCTTCTCCTCGAAGACGACGCCGAACTTCTTCTGGAGGACGCCCAGGGTGATGCCCTCGGCGCCGGTGACCAGGCTGAGGGCCGTGCCCTTCTTGCCGATGCGCCCGGTGCGGCCGGCCCGGTGCAGGTACACCGCCGGATCCTCGGGGAGCGAGTAGTTGATCACGTGCGAGAGGTCGGAGATGTCGATCCCGCGCGCGGCGATGTCGGTGGCCACCATGAAGCGCACCTCGCCGCGCTTCACCTTGGCCATCACCCGTTCGCGCTCCTTCTGCGGGAGCTCCCCGTTCAGGAGCTCGGCCTCGTAGCCGTTGCGGTTCAGGACCGCGGTGATGAGCGAGGTGTCGCTGCGGGTGTTGCAGAAGACGATCGCCGACTCCGGCTCCTCGATCTCCACCATGTAGAGGAGGTTGCGCGGCTTCGGGTAGGCCTCGTTGGTGTGGTAGAGGACGTTGCGGATGTTGTCGACGCGGTACTCGTCGCCCGAGAGGAGGATGGTCTCCGGATCGGTGAGGTAGTCCTTGATGATCTGCTCGATGTCGGCCGGGACGGTGGCCGAGAAGAGCAGCTGCTGGCAGTCGTCGGGGAGGTGCCCGAGGATCCGCGTCACCTCCTCGAAGAACCCCATGTTGAGCATCTCGTCGGCCTCGTCGAGGCAGCTCACCATGCAGCCGGAGAGGTCGAGGGTGTGCCGGCGGATGTGGTCGTAGATCCGGCCCGGGGTACCCACCACGATCTCGGCCCCGGCGTGGAGCCCGTCGAGCTGGTCGCCCATGGAGGCGCCGCCGTAGATGGTGACGACGCGGAGCCCCTTCGGCTTCCCGAGCGCCGCGAGCTCCTCGGCCACCTGGATGGCGAGCTCCCGCGTGGGCGCCATGATGAGCGCCGACGGGCGGCCGCGGCCGGCCGGGATGCGCTCGACGATGGGGATGCCGAACGCGGCGGTCTTGCCGGTGCCGGTCTTGGAGCGGACGATGACGTCCTTGCCGGCCAGGATGGGGATGACCGTCGCCGATTGCACCGGCGTGGGGCGTTCGTACCCCCGCTCGGCGATGGCGCGGCGGACGGGCTCGGAGAGCCCCATCTCGTCGAAGGTTGCCTCTGAAACGTAATCCGATCGGACCTCGGACGGTCCTCCGGACGGAGCCGTGTCGCTCAAGTGCTGCCCTTTCTGTGAAGGGCGCATGGCGGCTCGCCTGACTGCGCGGGCCTCGCTCGGATGGAGCGGGGGCCGCGCCTTCGCGCGAACCGGCCATGCGCCGGACGTGCCTTGCGTGCAAGGCGGACTTCTCATATCACAACCGGGGGTTCCCAGGAATTCCCCTGACTTTCTGAGCCCGGAGCCTCGTGCCCACCGACACCAAGCCGGACCCGAAGGAACCCGAGGTCGTCGAGCCCGAGGTGGTCGAGCCCGACGAGCTCGACGCCGACGGCGAAGACCCCCAGGACCGGGAGGAACCGGTCGTCGAGGTCGCTCCCGAGCCCTCCGGCACCAGCCTCGCCCGGTCCGACCCGCTCCGGGCCTACATGGCCGAGGTGTCGCGCCACCCCCTCCTCACCCGGGAGGAGGAGCAGGAACTCGCCACCCTCTACGCCCGGACCGGCGATCGCAACGCCGCCTGGAAGCTCGTCACCTCCAATCTAAGACTCGTGGTGAAGATCGCCCGCGAGTACCACCGGGGCGTCTTCCAGCTGCTCGACCTCATCCAGGAAGGCAACGTCGGGCTCATGCAGGCGGTGAAGAAGTTCGACCCGCTGAAGGGCGTGAAGCTCTCCACCTACGCCGCCTGGTGGATCCGCGCCTACATCATCCGCTTCATCATGGACAACTGGCGCCAGGTGAAGCTCGGGACCACCCAGGCGCAGCGCAAGCTCTTCTTCAACCTGAACAAGGAGCGGGAGAAGCTGCTCGCCCGGGGGATCGAGCCCACGCCCCAGCTGCTCGCCCGCAACCTCCGGGTCGACGAGGAGGACGTGAACGAGATGGCGGCCCGGATGGCGGGGGACGACCTCTCGCTCGACCAGCCGATGCGGACCGACGACGGCGATTCCTCGGTGACGCGCATGGACCGGCTCGAGGACAGGTCGGCCACGCCCGCCGACGAGACGGTGGCCGCCGACCAGATGCGCGCCCTCTTCCGGGAGAAGCTCGACGCCTTCGGGAAGACCCTCACCGACGAGCGGGAGAAGGCCATCTTCCGGGACCGGCTCCTGCCCCAGGACGGCGCCGACCCCGTCACCCTCTCCGACCTGGGCGCGCGCTTCGGCCTCACCCGGGAGCGGGCCAGGCAGATCGAGGCCAAGCTGACGGCGCGCCTGCGCGAGTTCGTCCGCTCGGAGATCCCCGACTTCGACCTCCTGGGGCCGGAGTCGTGAGGCGGATCACCTGGTTCGTGGTCGGACTCGCCCTGGCCGTGGCGGCGTGGCTGCTCTTCTCCCCGGTCCCCATCGAGCCCACCTCCTGGCACCCGTCGCCGGCGCCCGCCCGCACCGGCGTGCTCGCCCCGAACGACCGGCTCCGCGCCGTGGAACGGATCGGAGGGCCCGGCGTGGTGGAGCCCGAGGCCACCACCATCGACGAGAAGGGTCGGGTGTTCGCCGGACTCGCCGACGGCCGGGTGGTCCGCATCGACCCCCGGACCGGTGAGGTCACGCAGGTCGCCAGCACGGGCGGTCGTCCCCTCGGCCTCGCCTTCGACGCCGAGGGGCGCCTGTACGTCTGCGACGCCACGAAGGGGCTGCTCCGCATCTCGCCCGCCGGGGAGGTGACGACGCTCGCCACCGGTCACGGAGGCGTTCCCTTCGGATTCACCGACGACGTGTCGATCGCGCCGGACGGGATGGTCTACTTCACCGACGCGACCTCGGGCTTCGGGGTGGGCACGTACCGCGACGACATCCTCGAGCACGCCGGCAAGGGGAGGCTCTTCTCCTTCGACCCGCGGACCGGCCAGGTCTCCCTGCTCCTCTCCGGGCTCCAGTTCGCGAACGGCGTCGCGGTCTCCGGCGACGGAACCTACCTGGTCGTCGCCGAGACCGGGAGCTACCGGCTGGTCCGGTACTGGCTCTCCGGCCCGCGCCGCGGCAGCGCCGAACCCTTCGCCGACAACCTCCCCGGCTTCCCCGACAACGTGACCTGGTCGCCCGAACGGAAGGCCTTCTGGGTGGCCCTCTGGCCGCGGGTGGGGGCGGTGGACGCGCTCGCCCCCCATCCGTTCCTGCGAAAGGTGGTCCGGCGCCTGCCCCGCTTCCTCCAGCCCGATCCGGCGACCCACGCCTGGGCCGTGGCGATCGACGAGGGGGGGCGGATCGTCGACAGCCTGGAGTGGCTCGCGCCGTCGGCCTACTTCCCGGTCACGAGCGTCCGGGAACGGGATGGCTGGCTCTGGCTGGGGAGCCTGTCCCAGCGCGGCGTGGGGCGGATCGCCGCCCCTCCCCTCCCGCCTACTCCGCGGCGCCCTTGACCGGCGCCGGGGCCGGGGCCGGCCGCTTCGGCCCCTTGTCCCCTCCCCGCCCCCAGGCACGGGAGAGCTGGAAGGCCGTTCCCGCGACGGTGAGGATGGCGACCGCCGCCAGGGCCGGTTTGGCCATGGGCAGCGCCACCTGCCAGAAAATACCGAAGCGGTCCAACCCATCCATGCGCGCAGCATCTTCCATCTCCACCGGAAATGCTAAAAAGAACTGGCGCATCATGAACATCGACACCACCCCATTCGATCCGAAGATCGGCAGCAGGATCAGCGGCCAGTGTGTATCCGTTAAACTCAGGGTCTTCATGAACACGAAGTTGGGGACGATGGTCACTTCAGAAGGCATCATCAGGGCGCTCAGCAGCAGGATAAAAATGATGCTGCTGCCCTTGAATTTAATCCGCGCAAAGGCATAGCCAGCCAGCGAGGTGATAAACAAAACGCCCAGGGTCACGGTGATGGCGAGATAGATGCTGTTAATATAATGGCGGCCAAAGGGCTGGAAGGTAAAAGCCTGCAGGAAATTCGAAAACTCCCAGTCATGCGGAAGCAGCGGCGGGGGAAATTCGAAGATATCGATGGCCTTCTTAAATGAGGCAGTCAGCATCCACCAAAAAGGGACGACGAAAGGAATGGCCAGCAGGCTGAGCGCCAGGTAAAAGAACCCCCGGCTG
>JBAXVO010000026.1:0-21698 GCA_037129355.1 Deltaproteobacteria bacterium
AGAAGGGGCCGGACGGTGCGGGCAGCCAGTTCGACTCCTTCCCGGCGCCCGGCGAGGCATGCTGCACGTGGAGCGTGAGGCCGCCGTCGGCGTCGCGCGCGAATCCCGGCAGCATCGGCGAGTTGACGAGGTAGCGCTTCAGCGGGTTCTCGTACAGGAGCTTCGACGGCAGCGCGTAGAGCGTGAGCGACCAGAAGGCGTCGACCGGCGGCAGCGCGCCGGGCGGGAAGCGCAGCGCGTAGCCCTTCTTCGACGCGTCGAGCGGCTCGCCTGCCGCGTCGACGAAGTAGATGGGGTAGAGCGCCTCCGCCTTCGAGTTGCCGTAGATGCCGAGGACGGCCCCCGCCATGCGGTAGAGGTAGTTGTTCTCCAGATACTCCCGCGTCCCGAACACGTCGGCGGATCCCTTCTTGCCGGTGTCGATGTCGCGGGCCTTGAAGTCCGCGAACTCCTTCCAGGCGTCGGCCATGCCGTCCTTGACCGCCTGCAGGATCTCGGGCGGGAGCTTCGAGGGCTCGAAGGGCTTGCCACCCTCGATGCCGAGCCGCGCGAAGCGATCGCGGATCGCCACCTCGGACGGGTGCACGGGGCAGAAGCCCAGCGCGAAGGCGAGCACCTTGAAGAAGTCGGGCGAGGTGCGCTGCTCCTCCGGCGAGAGGGGCGCGACGAAGTCGATCGGGGGCGCGGCGGGCGGGGGCGGCTTGCCCAGGAACCGGGAGAGCGGCTGCACCCGGTAGCCAGCCTGCACCTTCTTCACGTTCTCGAGATCGGAGGGGTCGATGAGCTGGGTGCGGTAGAACGCCCAGCCCAGCTCGGTCTCGCAGTGGAAGACCTTCGCGATTCCCGCCGGAACCTCGCCCTTCCAGGCCGGACCGGCGATGAGGTAGTTGCCCCCGCCGTTCCCGGTCGTGCGCGTGCCGATGTAATCGTAGTTGTGCGTGAAGAGGTCGATGAGCTGCACCGAGAAGTAGCGGTGTCCCTCGATGGGCGGGATGGTGAGGACGAGCGGCTCGGCGCGCAGGTCGGTGCCGAGCTGGGAGTAGGGCGTGTCGGAGTTCGGGGTCTGGATGGACGTGTCGTCCGGCGTGAAGACGCGGGCGGTGTTGTTGAGGCTGTTCCAGGGAGCCTTGAACTCGGGGCTCTTGCGGTCCACGTAGAACGAGTAGCTGACGCGGTAGTTATCGACGATGGGTAAGCCGTAGACGTAGGCCTCCTTGGCGATCTGGCGTGCATCCTTCGGCGAGAGCGTGCTCATCGGTGGTGTCCCCCTCACTTCGTGGTCCGTCAGCCGGAAACTCTTTGCAGCGGGCGGCCAGCCCTCAAGACCCTTTCGGGGCTAGACCGTCGAAAGACGCGTTCCTGATACTCTCGTCTACCCGTGAACGTTGGTGGGAGCCCCTTGCCATGATGCGCAACGTCTACATCGGCCTCGTCGTCCTGGTGACCGCGGCCGTTCTGCTCTTCAAGGTCCAGAACCTCCAGTCGGTCACGGTCTCGTTCCTGACCATGAGCCTGACCATGCCGGTGTCGGTGGCCATCGTGGTCGTCTACTTCCTGGGCATGGTGTCCGGCGGCGCCCTGATCGCGGCGATGCGCTCCCTGGTCCAGAAGGCCCGGGCTCCCTAGCGGGTAGCCATCAGCACCCGCTCCCCGTCGGCGCGGTGGACGTCGAGCGTCCCGCCCTCCACGGTCCAGACCTTGGCCGTCTTGAGCGCGGCCAGGAACTGCCGTTCCTGCTCCATCACGCCCTCCGCGGTGCAGGCCTTGCGGGTCGTGACCGCGGCGCCGATGGAGAGGCGACTCCCCTCGCTCGTGTAGGGCGCACGGAAGGTGTTGCAGCCGCTGCTCCCCCGGACCATCCCGTCCTCGAACGCCAGCGTGATCGTCGTGCCGGTCACCGCGCTCACCACCGCCTGCCGCCCGTTGTTGAACCCGGTGACCTTCCAGGCCACCCCTTCGAGCGTGGGCTCGGGCTGGGCCTGGAAGAGGAGCGCGGCCCCGGAGGCGGGGGTCAGGGTCAGGCGGTCGCCGGCGATCGCGACCCGCTGCGCACCGGCGAGGGCGTCGAGGAAGCGCTTCTCGACGGCCATCCGCGGTTCGGGGCAGGCCATCATCGTCCCGCCCAGGGGCCCGACGGTCAGGGTGTCGCCGTCGCGCTTGAAGCCGCCCACGAACCGGTTGCAGCCGGAGAAGCCCGAGGCGCGGCCGTCCACGAAGCGAACGGTGAGGGGATCCCCGGCGCCCCCGGGCGAGGTGAGCTGCCAGGTGGTCCCCTCGAGGGGCGCTGCCGGGATGCGGCAGCAGCCGGCCAGGAAGCGGCCGTCCGGCAAGGACACCCTCGCCGACAGGGGATGCACGGTGTCGGACATGGTGTCGCTGCAGGCGGTCTCCCGGAGGAAGGCCACGACCACGCCCTTCGCGTCCCCGGCGGGCGTGCCGCGCCAGGCCCGCTCCTTCAGGAAGTCGAGGCGCGTCTCCCGCCCCCGGTACTCGACCGGCTTGCCGTCGGGGAAGCCCAGGGTCGCCCGCCCTCCCCCGTCGAACCGCAGGCTCCACGACGGCTCGGCGCCGAAGCAGATGAGCCGCGGCTCGGCCGCTGCCACCGGAACGGCTTGGAAGGCGGCTGCCAGGAGGAGCACGGGGATAGCGCGGGTCACGCCCATGGGGTCTATCCCTCCACCAGCTCGAAATCGCCCAGGCTGAAGCTCTTGTCGAAGAACGGCTGCAGCGGGGCGTACAGGCGGAAGTAGACGAACCAGCCGTCCTCGCCCACGGTCTTCATGAAGTTGCTCTCGAACCCCGCGGGCGCCTTCGGCCCGACGAAGAGGTCGACGCTGCCGTCGGCGTTGGCCTTCAGATCCTTCACCTTGTTGCCGAGGTTCACGCTGCGCGCGTCGGCGCCCCCGTTGTCGTACGGCCGGCGGGTGTCCTCGCTGTAGAGGGTCACCGCCCAGAACTGCGCGACGGGGACGTCCTTCGGGACGTGCAGCCTGTAGGTCCGGTCGGCGCGGAACAGGTTCCCCTTCGCGTCGCGCTTGGTGGTCATGTACACCTGACCCTTGCCGACCACGGGGTTCACCATGCCCTCGGTGCTCGTGACCGCCTCGTAGAACCAGGTGACGCGCTCGTCCAGCTCGACCCGGGTCTCCGTCTCCTGCGGGAGGGTGAAGTCGAAGCACTTGTACCAGTGGGTGTTCTTCCAGTACGGCTCGGCGAAGCGCGGGTTCACCTGGAGGTTGCGGGCCATGAGCTCGCCCATCGCCGCGCCCTTCAGCAGGATCGACTCCTGCCTCGCGTCGGGCCGGAAGGGCTTCCCCTTCTCGATACCGAGCGGGAGCAGCATCGCCATCCAGGCCTTGTCGACCGCGCGCACCGGCTCGTCCTGGATCGCTTCCCAGAGGACGCGCCAGTACTCGAGCCCCCGCGGCGCGGTCGCGCTCCACTCTACGTCACGGTTCTCGATGAACGGGCAGTTCCCGAGCGGGGCGCCGTGCCGGCCCATCTTGAGGGTCGACTTGAAGCGCGCGTAGTAGGCCGGGTCGGGGTCGAGGACGCGCGCGCCGAAGAGGATGACGTTCGTGGCGCTCTGGACGACGAAGACTCCCGGCTTCTCGTAGGCCTTCGGGTCGCCGTCCGGGCCGACGACGACGTAGGTGCCGCCCTTGCCCCCGTCGGGACCGGTGAGCCCCGTGTCCGCCACCGGGCGCTGCCAGAGGTCGATGAATCCGCCCGCCGTCATCCCGCCCGGATACTCGACCACGAGCGGCCCTTCCTTCAGGCTCGTGAACTGCAGGATGTAGGGGGTGGAGAGGTTCCCCGTCACGATGCCCCGCTTCTCCTTGAGGGAATCGAGGACGACGAAGTCGTGGGGACCCTTCACGCCGAAGGCCTCTCCCTGGCGGAGGCGCCACCCGGTCATGCTGACGATCGGATGGCTCCAGAGGTAGGCCTGGCACGCCCGCTGGAAGTCCATCTCGTCGAACAGCCTCCGGGAGGCGTCGTCGTCGAAGAAGCCATGGCTCAGCTCGATGTCCCCGATCGGGGTGCGGATGAGCTCGTCGCCCTGCAAGGTGGCGTCTTCGAGGGGATTCGTGCGCATGGTCACCTTCGGTGGGGTGGTGGGGAGTGTTAGATATTCACCCGCTCGTGGAGCGCAACCGGGCGTGGGAGGAGAATCCGCAATGACGGACCTGTCGACCAACGTCTGGGCGCTCATCGACCTCGCCGTCGTCGTCTACTGGGTCGGCGTGTCCATCCTGGTCATCTCCCAGGACCGCGAGCCCACCGCCTCCCTGGCCTGGCTGCTCGTCCTCTTCGCGCTCCCGTTCCTGGGGCTCCTCGTCTACTTCCTCTTCGGGCGCGACTGGCCGAGCAACATCCAGAGGGCCCCGGCCACCCGGCGCCTTCAGGGCATCCTCGGACGCTTCATGCCGTCGGTGTACGCGCCCCATGCGGCGCGGTCCCGGCAGTTCGTGGCCGGGCTCGCGAGCGAGCACGCGCGCATCGCGCTCGTGGCCGAGCGGAAGCTCGGCGTGCCCGTCCTGCCGGTCCGGACCTGCGACCTCTACGGCTCCGGGCAGGAGTACTTCGACGTGCTGCTCGCCGACCTGGCCTCGGCGAAGCGTTTCATCCACATGAACTACTTCATCTGGGGGAAGGACGAGCTCACCGCGCGCATCACCCGGGTCCTCCTGGATCGCCTCGCCGCGGGGGTCGAGGTGCGGATCCTGAACGACCTCGTCGGCTGCATCATGTACTCGAAGGTCGAGCTCGATGAGCTGCGCAAGGCGGGGGCGCAGGTCGGCTCCGACATCTCCCAGCTCGCCCGCGTGAACTACCGGAACCACCGCAAGATCACCGTCATCGACGCGGAGATCGGGCACAGCGGCGGGTTCAACGTCGGCCAGGAGTACATCGACGGGGGGAAGAGCTTCCCGGCGTGGCGCGACACCGGCATCCGGATAACCGGGCCCGGGGTCGCGGATCTGGAGAAGCTGTTCGACATGCGCTGGTACGAGGTCTTCGGCGAGGACCTGTTCCTGCCCGGCTACTACCCGGACGCGTCCCTCCCCTCAGGCGAGACGATGGTGCAGACCATCCACCAGGGGTTCGACGAGCCGTGGAACTCGGCGACCCGGGCCCACCAGATCGCCATCTCGGGAGCGCGCCGCAGGGTCCAGCTCCAGTCGCCGTACCTGGTGCCGGACCAGACCACCCTCGACGTGCTCATCAACGCGGCGGCGGGCGGCGTGCAGGTGGACTTCATGACCACCGGAACGCCGGACAAGAACGTCCCCTGGTGGGCCGCCGAGTCCTACTTCGAGCGGCTCCTCCTGGCCGGGGTGCGCATCTGGCTCTGGGAGAAGGGGTTCTTCCACGCGAAGACGCTCACCGTCGACGGCGAGGTCTGCTCCATCGGGACGCTCAACCTGGACATGCGGTCCCTGCGCATCAACAAGGAGCTGATGATCTGGGTCTACGACGAGAAGGTGGCCCAGACATCGGAACGGCTCTTCCTGGACGACCTCCGGGACTGCCGGGAGCTCACCCTGGAGGAGGTCCGGGGCTGGTCCCGCGCGCGGCGCTTCCGGAACTCCGGGGCGAGGCTGCTGTCCAATCTCCTGTAGAAGTTCTGGAGTCGCCGGTGCACGCGGTGCGGTGAAGCTCTCCACTCGACGTGGGCGATCCTCGGGCTCCCCATCCTGGCCGTCGTGCTCCTGGCAGGCGGACTCCTGGTCCTTGCCCGGCCCTGACGTCCCGGACGCGTCGGATCAGCCGGTGAGCGCCTCCGCCACCAGGCGTCTCGCGGGCTGGGTTTCCGGCGCCGCCTGGAGGTGGAGCAAGCGCGACGACTCGATCGCGGCGAAGTCCAGCCGGTCGAGACGGCCGCGCCGGACGGCGGCGCGAAGGAGGGCGAGCGCTGCCCGGACCGGCATCCCCTCCGGGACCACGTCGGCCGCCAGCCCGTGGGTATGGGCGGAGAAGGGAGCCTGCCCCCGGAGGGCCTTGCGGTCGAGACCGGGCGAGCGGTAGCCGCTCTCCACCTTCAGCGGAACTCCCAGGACCGCCCGGACCGGTTCGAAGACGTCGACGGCGAAGCGTCGGGCATTCTCGCGAAGGTCGGGACGATCCTGCCAGTGGCGCTCGTGCAGCCCGAGAAATCCCGGGTCGGACGTGGCGACGAAGTCCGCCACCGGAAGTCCGGGGCTCAAGGATTCCGGAGCGTCCCCTTCCCGGTCCCCGGCGGCGTCGAACAGGGTGGAAAACGGGATCCGGTAGAGCCTGGCGAGGGCGAGGAGGACGGGCACCGACGGCATCCGCTTGCCGTGCTCCATCCGGGAGAGGTTGCCTGGGTCGATGCCGGTCTTCGAGAGGACGCTCGAACCCGTGAACCCGGCCGCCAGGCGGGCGGCGCGGAGGCGACGGGCCAGGGTCCCCTCCGTCGACATGGGGAGGAGAGGCTCGGATTCGGGGACGACCCAGCTGCTCATGATGGACTCCTCCAGGGGTCTCGGCTCGACCCCGTGGGCCTAAGCAATCGGCGTGCCGCCTCCCATCGACCGCAAGTTGCCGGAATGACAAGCCGAGCGAACGCTCGGCCGCGTTCGACCAGCGACCCTGAACGTTCGGGAACGTCCTCGGCTTGCTCGGACGGGAGCGCTCAGGCGACCCCGGTGCGCGCGGCGGCGGCGCGGCCCGCCAGGTTCACCACCCGTGCAATGTCCGCGAGATTCGTCACGCCCTGCAGGAAGGCGCCGGGGCCGTGGAAGGCCTGGTCCACCCGCTGGCCGATCCCGGCCTGGTCGAGGGGGGCGCCCTCGAGCGACGCCTCCAGCGCACGGAGGGTCTCCGCCGGCGCGACGAAGTCCCCGCGGATGCGCGGCCCGATCAGACGTCCCGCCGCCACTCCGGCGAGCGCCTCGAGGAAGCCGATGGGGATCTCGTGGGAACCGCTCTCCGCGAGGCCGACCTCGTCCTCCCGCGCCGGGGGGTGCTCCGCCCCGGGCAGGTCCGCCTCCAGCAGGAGCGGTTCCCGGTTGCCCAGCTGTCCGAAGCATTCGGCCAGGGTGGCCGCGACCTCGTCGAGGCCGGCCACGCGCCCGATCAGGTCCGCCAGGGAGACCGGGAGCGGCCCCTCGGCGCGGGGGTCGGAGTGCGTCCGGGCGACGGCGAGGGCGCCGGGAAGCGCGAGGTCCCTGTCCACCGCGACCAGGGCCTCGAGCAGCCGGGCTCCCCCTCCGGTTCCTTCCTGCGCGACGGTGGCCACCCGCTTCCCGTCGCTCGAAACGAAGTCGCGTCCGAACCAGGCCGAGTGGCTGGCCCCGAGCCGGCGCAGCGCGGCGAGCAGGCCGCGGACGTAGCGATTGGTGATGCGGTCGGGAGGAAAGGGGGTGGGGGCCAGCTGCTGCCCGGGAGGCGTGTAGACGAGGAGCCCCACCGCTCCGGGGCCGACGAGCAGCGTCCGCCCGCCTCCGGTCCGCCGGAGGACGGGGACCACCCCCGCCTCCGCCGCCGCAAGGTCCACGGAGGACGTCGCACGCTGGTGCCGTCCCAGGAGCAAGGCCTCCGTGGCGAAGCTGGCCACGGCGACCACGGGGACCTCGTGGCCGTGGGTGAGGAGACCGGCTCCGAGCCGGGCGAAGCGCGCGGGGTCGCAGCCGGGGAGGACGGCCAGGTGGAGCGGGAGCATGGGGGAGGTCTAACCGGGACGGCCCCCGGCTGCGGGCGTGGGTGTCCGAGCCCTCCTTGCGGATGAAGCGCCTGTCGAGCGAGTGACGGTCCATGTCGCCCGGATGAGTCAACTTCTCCCGGAGCGAAGCGGCGCAGACCACCTGGAAGGCAGGACGCGGATGTCCCGCGATCGAGCGTTGGGAGCAACCCCTCGGGGGCGTGCTTCTACCCCCGAAATAGCAGCCCTCACTCCCGGTGCAGACCTTGAGAACCTTCCCATGAAGGCGGGATGATTTCCCCTCTGCCGGGGGGGCAGGCGGTTCCGACGCAGGTCACGACCTAAGGAGCGTCACATGGGAGCTTCCCGCAGGTTCCTCGATCGCCGGCTCTGGATCGCCGGTCTCGCCGCCCTCTCCTTCGCCGCCTGCAAGACCAGCGATGCGCCCACCGCGGTGCCGGTGATCTCCACCTTCACGGCGACGCCGGCCAGCATCACCTCGGGAGGCTCGTCCACCCTGGCCTGGACCGTGTCGGGGGCGACGACCCTATCGATCGCTCCCGGTGTCGGGACGGTCACCGGATCGAGCGTCGTGGTGAGTCCCACGACGACGACGGTCTACACGCTCACTGCTTCCGGTGCCGGCGGGAACACGACCGCCGCAGCGACCGTCACCGTGACTCCCTTCCCGGTGCCGGTGATCGCCTCGTTCACGGCGACGCCGACCACCATCGCCCGGGGCGCTTCGTCCACCCTGGCCTGGTCGGTGACGGGCGCGACGACCCTCTCGATCGACAACGGGATCGGGACCGTCACCGGCACGAGCGTCGTCGTGACGCCCACCGCGACGACGACCTACACCCTCACCGCGACCAACGCCGGCGGCCCGGCGACCTCCACGGCGATGGTCACCATTCCCGCCACGTCCATGCTCCTCGCCAGCGCCTC
The DNA here is from genome assembly GCA_037129355.1 of Deltaproteobacteria bacterium. Classification (GTDB taxonomy): domain Bacteria; phylum Myxococcota; class Myxococcia; order Myxococcales; family Anaeromyxobacteraceae; genus CAIOAK01. The sequence continues at coordinate 8,618 of JBAXVO010000026.1, forward strand.
GGGCGGCCCCGGACGCCTCGGGGAGTTGACCGACCTGCCACTCACCTTGAGCGGGACCGCATCGAGCTTCCACCCCTTCACGGGCAGGCCCTACATCGGAGGCAACCCGGCGATGAACGGCCAGGGGCTCGTCTGGAACGGCGCCGACGACAAGTTCTACGGCGTGCTGCAAGGGGGCGGGGCGTGGGAGACCGGCGTGCTCGTCAGCTTCGATCCGGCCACCGACGCCCTCGTCCTCCTGAAGACCCTCTCCGGGCGCGAGTACCCGGCCAAGCAGGGCCTGGGCGGCGACATGTTCCCGTTCGACAAGCTCACCGGCTTCTTCCGCCGGCCGCTCCTCACCCCGGATGGCAAGGGGATGCTCCTCCTGTCGTCCTACGGCGGCGTGATCTATGAGGGCGCCCTCGTCCACGTGAACATCGACCCCACCAGCGCGAACTACCTCGCCGACACCATGGTCTACGACTTCTTCGACTACGAGGTGGGGCAGGGCAGTTACTGCAAGTCCCTCCGGGTGGCCTATCAGGAAGGCCAGAGCGAGATGGTCTGGGGCAAGGACGGGTCGGGCAGGGATGTCGTCTTCATGGCGCGGATCGGGGAGACCTACGAGGTCCGGCCCGAGAACCCGCCCAACGAGCCCGGCAACTGCAATCCGTGGACCTACCTGGGCAGGCCCATGGACAAGATCTACGGGCGGATGTTCGCGCTGCGCCCCACCGACGCGTCCGACCTCTCGAAGCCCTGGACCTACGCGCTCGGCTACGAAGAACCGCTCAAGCCCGGCCAGGGATTCGTCGACCCGCTCCTCACCATGGGGCGGCAGATCTACTGGGACTCGTACGGTTCCGGATCGTACCCACCCGCGGTGCGCTGGACCACCTCCGGACCCGGATCGGGGGGGCAGATGTACTTCTACAAGGCCGGCGAGCAACTCGGGACCGGCTTCTTCTGGGAGGTCCAGTACCGGGCCTACGACCCGGGCGGCCTGCTCCCCCTCGACACGTTCGGCAACTCCATCGCCCTCTACTCCGGCCTCCACGGCTCCGACGATCCGGTCAACATCCCCGACTCCCCGCCGCGCATCTTCACATTCACGAAGAGTGAAAGGCTCGACCAGCAGGCCCTCCTGAGCGGGTGGTGGACCGACCACAAGCGCTTCCGGGGTGCCAACATGTCGCTCCTGTCGCGCCGCTTCTTCGCGAACGGCGGGGACGAGAGCGACTGCCTGACCGGCATCCCGTGCGTCCCCTCCACGATCGAGGAGATGGACCCCGCCATCGGCTACCCGCAACAGGTCCTCGTGAATGCCAGCGAGGCCACCACCGGGCAGTACTTCTTCGGCGACCCCGGCGTGGGCGGCTCCACCCGCGAGCCCATCGCGGACCGGTACGTGGTCTGGTTCGGCACGCAGAGGCTCGGCTATTCCACGACCCTCAACAAGTACGACCGGCTCACCGGCATGACCACGACCCTCACGTTCGACCCCGTGGACGGCGCCTACCCGATGGGCAAGCTGCTCGACCTGGGCGACGGCACGGCGCTCGGCTTCTCGAACCGGACCAGGCCCACGACCCAGCAGGGGAAGTACGGGTACGTGGGAGGCCCGGGGGCCAACGGGACCGTCCAGGGGTACTACGTGCTCCACCTCGGGTCGGGGGCGATCCTGAACTGGATTCGCTACTCAACCTCCATCCGGTTCAATTCCTTCTCGCTGGAGGCCGCCCGGCTCGACGATGGCAGCGTCTGGACCGTGCCTTCCTACCGGGACCGGGGCACCGACCTGGACTACCGGAACATCTCGCGCCTAGACGTCGCCACCGGAGCGTTCGAGACGCTTTACCAGCGGGAAGAGGCCTGGAACTACTCGCCGGCCGACCCGTACACCCCGGCCGGCCGCAAGTCGGCGGCGATCTACCTGCCCTTCTGGCAGAGCAGCGTCACCCCGTGGTCGGACCACCTCGTGAATGCCACGCTCGGCTGCGTGCGCGCCGACGCCGGCACGGTCAACGCCCAGTCCCTGGTCTTCGGTCCGGCCTCGGCGGCCTCGGGCAACGCCAACCGCATCGTCTACGGCGCCACCTACTCGCCGACGAACGACGCGATGTACCTGGCCACGTCCAAGGTGGCGAACGCCGACCAGGGCGCGATCTTCGAGATCGACAAGGGCGTGGCGGACGCCGACCTGTGCCGGGCGGCGCCGGTGGTGACGGCGCTCGTGACGGGGCTCACCGACGTTCCCTCCACGAAGCCCCTCTCCACCCGGGCCGGCGCGCTCTTCTACGGCACCGCCAACGGCAGGCTCATGCGGATCAACGTGGCGGAGAAGACCGTCACCGTCATCGCGGACCTGAAGCCCGCGGGGTCCACCGCGTCGAAGGTGAAGGGCTACCTGGCCGAGGCGGCGGACGGCGTGGTCGTGGCGGTGGTCTTCGACCACGACGCGTCCGGGAAGAACACGGCCCGGCGGCTCGTGAGCGTGGACGTCGGCACGGGCGCGAAGGTGAGCCGGGACGTCACCGCGCTCATCGACGAGTGGGAGCCTTACCCCGGCGTGGTGAAGCACAACTGACCAGGTCGGCCGGCTAGGCTTCCTGGGGCAGCGCCCCGAAGGAGATGGTGTCGCCGGCCCCCATGGCGGCGTGGTCGCGCTCGCGAACCGCGATCGCCAGCAGGGCCGCGCCCGACGCCTGCGCCTCGGTCCCGAAGAAGCCCGACATCAGGCGGCCGTCGACCGCCGCCGTCCACCGTCCCGCCATCTTCCGCACGAGCACCTCGTGCGGCCCGATGCGGAAGTCGGGTGTCTCCCTCATGGGCGGATGCGTACCACCGATGCGGTCCCGACATCCATCGGTGATCCGCGGGACATCCAAGTGGGGGAGGCTCGAAGGATCACGCCCCGAGCTTCCGTGCGACGTGCGCGAGGACCTCGTTCATCGGCGCCGACGGGCTGAACTCGATCGACTCGTAGTCCTCGTCCACGCGAACCGTGTGCCCGGCCGGCCAGTGGTACACCTGCCCGGCGGTCACCCGCTCGGTGCGGCCGTCCCCGTAGGTCACGTGGATGCTGCCCTTGAGGACGTATCCCCAGTGGGGCGCCTGGCAGAGATTCCCGGGCAGCCCCTGGAGGAGGGGCGTGGCGTCCGCCCCACCGGGAAGGTGCACGTGCGCCACGTTGAGGCCGCCCCAGTCCACTGTCTGGAACTTCACGCCTCCAGCGTCGATGGTGCTCGGCAAGTTGCTCGCGCTCGCGTTCATGGGGTCGCCTCCAGGGGTGGTCAGCCAACCCTTGGCTCGGGTTCGCCCGGTCGTCTAATCGCCCCGCGCGGTGAACTGGGTTTTACGCCCCGGATAGCCGGAGCGGCAGGCTCCGCAACCGCTGGCCGGTCGCCGCGAAGACCGCGTTCGCCAGGGCGGGCGCGACGGGCGGCACCCCGGGCTCCCCCACGCCCGTGGGGGCCCCGTTCCCGGGCACGAGGTGGGTCTCGATCGACGGGCACTCGTCGATCCGGAGCAGGTCGAAGTCGTTGAAGTTCGACTGCTCCACCCTCCCCTTCTTCCAGGTGATCTCCTGCTTCAGCGCGGCGCCGAGGCCGAAGACCACCGAGCCCTCGAGCTGCGCGGCGACGAGGTTCGGGTTCACGGCCAGGCCGCAGTCGAGGGCGACGACCACCCGCCTCGGCAGGATGGCCTTGCCCTTCACCTCGACCTCCACCACCGCGGCCGCGAAGCTGTCGAACGAGGCGTGCTGGGCGATCCCGCGGAACCTCCCCGGCGGCAGGGGGGTTCTCCACCCGGCCTTCGAGGCGGCCAGGTCGAGCACCGCCCGGTTGCGGGGCGCCCCGGTGAGCAGCGCCTGGCGGAAGAGGTACGGGTCCTTCCCGGCTGCGTGGGCCAGCTCGTCGACGAAGCTCTCCACCGCGAAGGCGGTGTGCGAGTGCCCCACCGAGCGCCAGAATCCGACCGGCACGCCCGGGTCCTGCGCGATGAAGCGCACCGACAGGTTGGGGACCGCGTAGGGCACCGCGTCGGCCCCCTCGAAGGCGGCGTCGTCGGCCCTCCCCATGAAGAAGCTCGCCACGCTGCCCGCGGTGCGCTTGACGCCGGTGGGCACCCAGAACGGAAGCGTGGCGGCGACGACGTCGGGGGCGAACTGCTTCATGATCGACTGGGTGACGACCTTGTGCTCCCAGGCGACCGGGGCGCCGTCGGCGGCGAGCCCGCCCCGCATCACGTGGAGGGCCGCCGGCCGGTAGACGTCGTGGTGGAAGTCGTCCTCGCGGGACCAGGCCACCTTCACCGGCTTCCCTGCGGCCTTCGCGCACCAGATGGCCTCGGCCACGTAGTCCTGGGCGAGGCGCCTTCCGAAGCCGCCGCCCACCAGGGTGGTGTGGATGACGATCTCGTCCGAGCCGAGGTCGGTGATCTGGCGCGCGATCTCCTTGGCGACGCCGGGCGCCTGGGTCGGAGCCCAGACCTCGCAGCGCCCCCCGGTGACGTGGGCGGTCGCGTTCTGCGGCTCCAGCGTGGCGTGGGCGAGGAACGGCGCGTGGTAGCTCGCCTCCAGCCTGCGCGCGGCTCCGGCGAGCGCCTTCGCCACGTCACCGTCGCTGCGGACGCCCTTGCCCTCCCCCGCCGCCGCGGCGCGGTACGAGGCGAGGAGCGACGCCGAGTCGAGGCCGGCGTTCGCCCCCTCGTCCCAGGTCACGCGCAGCGCATCGGCCCCGTTCCGTGCCGACCAGGTGTCGCGGGCCAGCACGGCGACGCCCGACGGGATCCGGACCACGTCCACGATCCCGGGCATCGCCTTCACCGGAGCCGCGTCGAATCCCTTCACCGTCCCGCCGGGGACGGGGCAGCGGACGACTGCGGCCACGAGCATCCCGGGCAGCTGGACGTCGATCCCGAAGACGCCGCTCCCGTCGATCTTGGGACGGGCGTCGACGCGCCGGAGCGGCTTGCCGATGATCCGGAATCCCTCGGTCCGGATCCGCGGACGCCGGGGAACGCCGGAGCGGGCGGCCTCGTCGGCGAGCTCGCCGTAGGTGGCCCGCTTCCCGGTCGCCGCGTGGACGATGGCCCCGTTCGAGGCCACGCACTCCGCGAAAGGAACGCCCCACCGCCGCGACGCCGCGCTCCGGAGCATGTCGCGCGCGGTGGCCCCCGCGAGCCGCATCGACTCGAACCCAGCCTTCACGCTCGCGCTCCCGCCGGTGAGCTGCAGCTGGTTCTCCGGGTTGTCGTAGGCCCGGGCGGCGGGCGAGGCGACCACCCGCATCGCCTCGAGCCCGACCTCGAGCTCCTCGGCGACGAGCATGGCGAGGCCGGTGTGGATCCCCTGCCCCATCTCGACCTCCGGGCAGATGAAGGTGATCCCGTCGGAAGCGATGCGCAGGAAGGCGTTCGGGGCGAAGGCTCCCCCGGCCTCGGCGGAGCCGGCGCGGGCCAGCCCCGGGGCGTGGATCTCCACGAGGAGGCCACCGCCGACCGCGGCACCCACCTTCAGGAACTGCCTGCGCGTGACGGTCATCCCGCCGTCCCCGCCGCCCTGCGGACCGCCGCGCGGATGCGCGGGTAGGTGCCGCATCGGCACAGGTTCCCGGAGAGGGCCTCGTCGATCTCGGCGTCGGTGGGGTGGGGCTTCGCCTCGAGCAGCGCCGCCGCGCTCATGAGCTGACCGGGCTGGCAATAGCCGCACTGGGACACGTCGAGCTCCAGCCACGCCTCCTGGAGGACGTGCAGCTTGCCCTTCGCGAGCCCCTCGATGGTGGTGACCGCCTGCCCCTCCACCGAGCCGACGTCTGTGAGGCAGGACCGGATGGCCTGCCCGCCGAGGTGGACCGTGCAGGCGCCGCAGAGGCCGGCGCCGCACCCGAACTTGGTGCCGGTCGCGCCGAGCACGTCCCGGAGCACCCAGAGGAGCGGCATCCGCCCCGGGACGTCGACCTGGACCGGCTTGCCGTTCAGCGTGAAGCGGATCATCGGCCCCTCTTGCGAGGAGGCCTAAGGCAGCTGCAGTTGCGCCGCCACCCCGAGGTGGTCGGAACCGTGGAGCGGCGGCGTGGTCGCGGTGACCGCGGTGGCGCCGAAGGTCGTCATCGTCCAGGGCCCCGCACCCCAGGTGAGGACGAAGTCGATCCGCTGCGACATCGTCCCTGCGACGAGGTTCGGATCGAACCCCCAGGTGAGGCCCGGCACGCCCGGGTTGGCGGCCAGCCAGGCGTCGCTGAACGGCGCCCGCACGCCGACGAGGGGGGTGAACTCGGCGACACCGAGGTCCGGGAAGGGGACGATGCCGGTGAGGAAGTCGTAGGTGAAGCGGAGCGGGCTGGTGACCGGCTGCTCGGCCTGGGTGTTCATGTCACCGATGAGGATGGTGGGGATGGGGTCGAGCGCGATGGCCATGTTCACCTGGGCGGCGATGAGCTCGCCCGCCTGCCCCAGCTGGAAGATGAAGCCGGGGACGCCGACCGGGGTCGGAATCTCCTGGACCTCCAGGTGGGTCTCGAAGACCCGGAACCAGCTGCCGCTCTTCCCCACCTCGACCACGTTCCAGGCCCGCCGGTCGGGGACCTTCACCCCCGTACCGGCGATGAGGAACTCGACCATGGTCGCGTAGGTGCCGCCGTCGACGTTCCGCGTCGCGAGCCCCTTGCGCACCAGGATCACGTCACGGTCCGTGTACCGCACGTCGATCGCCGAGGCGGGCCCCACGGACGGGTTCACCGCGCAGAGCTCGGCGTCGAAGGACTGGGTGAGCGCGGCCACGTCGTACTGGAGCCCGAGGGCGACGAGCTCGGCCTGCAGCGATGCCAGGAAGTCGTAGACCACGGTGCTCGCCACCGGGGTGTTGATGGCGTCGAAGTCGCCGAGGCAGACCACCGGAGCGCCGGTCCTCCAGATCGCCACCTCCTGGAGGCCGATGACGTCGGGGTTCTGCGCCGCGATCCCCGCGGCGATCACCTTGGCCCGGGCCGGGAAGTTGGTGGCCTGCACGTCGCGCCACACGAAGTACGTGGCCACGGCCGCCTCGTCGGGGGTGTGAGCAAAGGCGATCGAGAAGATGTCCCCGCCCAGGTAGAGGTTCTGGCTGACCACGGTGAGCTGGGTCGGGCTCGTGCTGCTCGAGCAGGCGCTGGCGAGGAGGAGGAGGGCGGCGAGGGTTCGGCGCATCGGGGGCTCCTGGCGGTCGAGGCTTCCCGGCCGCGAGGGGCCGGATGAAAGTCCATATTCCGTTTCGAGACGACCTGGCAATGGCATCCTGATACGAAGCTGCCATGACGAGCCATCCGGGTCACTCCATCGGGTTCGGGAAGAGTCTCCTCATCGGGGTCGCGGCGGGCTGCTTCGGGGGCCTGGTGGGGCTGGGCGGCGGGGTGGTGATGGTCCCGCTGATGGTGGGCCTCGCCGGCCTGAAGCAGAAGCAGGCCCACGGGACGAGCCTCGTCGCCCTGGTCTTCACGGGCATCGTGGGCGCCGCCACCTACGCCACGAAGGGCAAGGTCGACGTGGTCGCGGCCGCCCTGCTCGCGGTCACCGCCACGGCCACCGCGCGCTTCGGCGCGCGCTACGCCGACGTCCTCCCCGAATGGAAGCTGAAGCGCTCCTTCGGTGCCTTCCTGCTCGTCATCGCGGTGATCCTGCTGGCCCGCCCGTGGCTCGCCGGCGTGAGCGGGACGGGCGGCGCGGCGGCCCCCTGGGTGAAGGCGGCCGTGCTGCTCACGACCGGCGTCTTCACCGGCTTCCTCTCCGGGATGATGGGGGTCGGGGGGGGCAGCATCATGGTTCCGGCCATGGTCCTGCTCGCGGGATTCCCCCAGGTGCTCGCACAGGGGAGCTCCCTGCTCGCCATGGTCCCCGCCGGGGCGGCCGGCGCCTACACCCACTACCGGCTGGGCAACGTGGTCCGGGGGCTGCTCCCCGGCCTCATTCCCGGGATCCTGGTGGGAACCTTCGTGGGGAGCAGCTTCGCCGTCCGGTTGCCGGAGGTGGTCCTCCGCCTGACCTTCGCGGCGGTGCTGGTCTGGACCGGATCGAAGTATCTGAAATCGAAGCCACCTGCGGCGGTCCCGCCCGCGCACGCCCCACCTGGGTGATCCTCGCGGGTGCTAGGATCGCAGGGGGTGAAATCGTCCACGACGGCACGGGTCGCGTGCGCCCTCCTCCTCGGGTTCCTGCCCTCCCTGGCCGGCGCCGAGCCGGGCGAGTCCGTGCCCGGCGACGACCGGCGCTGGCTCGAATCCCACGGGGTCCTTCGACTCGGGGTCGAGACGGGGTACGCCCCGTTCTCCTTCGCCGACCCGAACGGTCAGCCCGCCGGCATCTCGATCGACACGCTGCGCCTCCTGGAGCGTCGCCTGGGGGTCCGCTTCGAGGTCGTGGCCGCCGGCGACCTCTCGGCGCTCCTCGAGAAGGTCCGGCAGGGGGAGATCGACCTGCTCACCTCGCTCGCCCGGACCCCCGAGCGCGAGGCCTTCCTCGACTTCACCCGCCCCTACTTCGCGTCCCCGGCCGTGCTGGTGGTCCGGAACGACCGGCCCGGTCCCGAGCACATCGGGGCGATGGCCGGCTCCCGGGTCGCGGTCGGGAGCGGGTACGCGGTGGCGGAGTTCCTGCGCCGCCACGACCCCTCGATCCAGCTCGTCCCGGTACCGAACGACGCCGCGGGGCTGCGCCTCGTCCTGTCCGGTGCGGTCGAGGGGGCCGTCGTCGATCTGGCGAGCTTCTCCTGGATCCTCTCGTCCACGGGGATGCAGGGGCTCCGGGCACTCGAGGACGTGGGCTTCACCTACGAGCTGGCCTTCGCCACGCGCACCGGGATACCCCAGCTCCGGCGCCTCCTCGACGACGCGCTGGCCTCGGTTCCCCCCGCCGAACTCCGGAAGATCCGGGACGAGTGGGTTCGCGTGGAGGTGGTCCATCGCGAGGACGACATCCGCCTGTGGGCCTGGCTCGCCCTGGCCGTGGTGGGCGCGGCCATCCTGGGAATGGCCATCTTCGGGGTGAACTGGGCGCTTCGCCAGGAGGTCTCGCGGCGCACCCGGGAACTCGCGACGAGCGAGGCGCGCTACCGGCTCCTCGCCGACCACGTGCAGGACGTGATCTGGACGCTCAGCCTGGAGACCGGCCGGTACACCTACGTGAGCCCGTCGATCCGGACCCTCCGTGGTCTCTCGCCGGAGGAGGCGCTCGTCGAGCCCATCGAGGAGAGTCTGACGCCGGAATCGCTCCGCAGGGTGCGGGAGGAGATGGCCAGCATCGGAACCCCGCAGGAACAGGACCCGCACACCGGCCTCTACGACCAGCCCTGCCGCGGCGGCTCCGTGAAGCACGCTGAGATCACCACGACGGTGGTGAGGGCCGGCGGCCGTCCGGTGGAGGTGCTGGGCGTCTCCCGCGACGCCACCGCCCGCGTCCGCGCCGAGCGGTCCCTGGAGGAACGGGAGCGCTACCTGCGAAGCGTCGTCGACACGGCGCTGGACGGCTTCTGGGTGGTGGCCCCGGACGGGAGGATCGTCGACGCCAACCCGGCGGCCTGCGCCATGCTGGGCTTCACCCGGGAGGAACTGCTCGAGAGGCGCGTCCCGGACGTCGAGGTGGTCGAGTCCGCCGAGGAGACCGCGCGCCACATCCGGCGGGTGCAGGAACAGGGATTCGATCGGTTCGAGACCAGCCACCGGCGCAAGGACGGTACGGTCATCCGCGTCGCCGCCAGCGTGACCCGGATCGAGGTGGGCGAGGGGCTCATGGTCTGCTTCCTCCACGACGTCACCGAGCGCCGGCGCGAGGCCACCGCGCTCGAACGGACCCGCCGGACGCTCCTCATGCTCACGCGCTGCAGCGAGGCCATCCTGCGGGCCACCTCGGAGGAGGAGCTCTTCGCCGACGTCTGCCGGGTGATCGTCGAGACCGGCGGGTACCGGATGTGCTGGGTCGGCGTCGCCGAGAACGACGCGCGGCGGACCGTCCGCCCGGTGGCCTCGGCAGGGGCCGAGGAGGGCTACCTCGCCACCCTGGACCTGGCCTGGGCCGACGTGCCGGAAGGGCGCGGTCCGACCGGCACGGCGATCCGGGAAGGGCGGGTGGTGGTGGGGCACTACCTCGCCTCCGACAGCTCCACCGCGCCCTGGCGCAGCGAGGCGGTCCGGCGCGGGTATGCCTCGGCGCTGGCCCTGCCCATCTCCTTCGAGGGGGAGACCGTCGGTGCCCTCAGCATGTACTCGGTGGACGCCGAGCCCGTCGGCGAGGTGGAGCTTCGCTTCCTCCGGCAGCTGGCCGACGACCTGGCCTTCGGCGTCCACGCGCTCCGGCAGCGCTCCGCCCGGGTGCGGGCCGACGCCGGCCGGGAGGCCGCCCTCCTCGCCCTCTCCTCCGAGCAGGATCGCTTCCGCGCGCTCATCGAGGGCTCGAGCGATCTCACCCTGGTCGTCGATCGCGAGGGGGTGATCCGGTTCGCCAGTCCCGCCTCCCGTGAGGTGATCGGGTACGCGCCGGCGGAGCTCGAGGGGGTGCCGCTCCTCGACCACGTCCACCCGGAGGACCACGAGCGAGCCGGCCAGGCGATGAAGGCGGTCCTCGCCGCCCCGGGCGCGGGGAGCCGCGTGGAGCTCCGGGTCCGCCGAGCCGACGGCACCCAAGCCCTCGTGGAGTCGGGCCTGCGCAACCTGCTCGACGTCCCGGGTGTCGCGGGAATCGTCATCAACAACCGGGACATCACCGAGCGCAACCGGCTGCGCGAGCAGTTCCAGCAGGCGCAGAAGCTGGAGAGCGTCGGGCGCCTCGCCGGCGGCGTGGCCCACGACTTCAACAACCTCCTCACCATCATCCTGTCCTGCGGGGAGGAGCTGCGGCCCGAGGTCGAGCAGGGATCGCCGATCGCCCGGGAGTACGTCGACGACATCGTCTCGGCCGGACGGCGCGCCAGCGACCTCACGCGCCAGCTGCTCGCGTTCGCCCGCAAGCAGGTGATCGCCCCCGAGGTGGTCGACCTGAACGCGCTCCTCCGGCAGAGCAAGAAGCTCCTCGGAAGGGTGATCGGGGAGGACGTCCGGGTGGTCGAGAGCTACCAGGCCGATCTCTGGCCGGTCTGCTGCGATCCGGGGCTGCTCGGCCAGGTGGTCATGAACCTGGCGGTGAACGCCCGGGACGCGATGCCGAGAGGCGGGACGCTCACCTTCTCCACCCAGAACGTCGAGCTGCTTCCCGGCGAGATCCCGCCCGACCCGGAGATGGGCGCCGGCGCGTGGGTCCGCCTGACGGTCCGCGACACCGGAGTGGGAATGGCGCCCGACGTGCTGGCCCACGTCTTCGAGCCCTTCTTCCCCACCAAGGCGCCAGGAGTCGGGACGGGGCTCGGGCTCGCCACCGTGTACGGGATCGTCAAGCAGAGCGGCGCAACCCTGACCGTCCGCTCCAGGCCCGGCGAGGGCACCACCTTCGACGTCTTCTTTCCCCGGGCGCCGGAGGAGGCCCGCGTGCAGGCGGGGGCCGCCCTCGCCCCCGCGCCGGGGACCGAGACCGTGCTCGTCGTCGAGGACGATCCGAAGGTCCGGGAGGTGGCGGTCCGGGCGCTTCGCGGCGGCGGGTACCGGGTGCTCTCCGCCGACGGCGCGGAGCAGGCCTACGAGACGGTCCGGCGGGAGCAGGCGCCCATCGACCTCCTGGTGACCGACGTGGTGATGCCGGGAACCGGGGGGCGGGAGATGGCGCGTCGCATCGTCGAGCTCCGCCCCGGGTTGCGGGTGCTGTACGTGTCGGGCTACACGCACGACGCCATCAGCCGGCAGGGCGTGCTCGACGAGGGGATCGAGTTCCTCCCCAAGCCCTTCACGTCGGCGGCGCTCCTGGCCCGGGTCCGGGCCGTGCTCGACCGGGCCTGAGGGGCCGGCGGCGTCGGTAGCACGCATCATCGGTTCGTGCTACGGTTCCGGTCCTCGCCTCACCTGCCGGGGGAAAGTCGCGTGTCCTGGAAGAGCTTCGCCCCGTCGCTCGTCGTCGCCTGGCTCGGGCTGCCCGTCGCCGCGCGGGCCCACGACCTCTGGCTCGAGCCGCAGGGGGACGTCCTGGTTCTTCGCTCCGGGCACCGCGGGGGAGAGGTGCTCGACCTGGACGCTTCGAAGGTCAAGGTCATCCGCTGCAAGCGTGGCGAGGCGCCCGCGAGGGAAGTGCGGGCAACCTCCGTGACGGCTCCAAAGGAACTCCGCACGCCTTCGGGGTGTGACGTCGCCAGCGCCTTCCTCGACGGAGGATTCTGGTCCCTGACTCCGGACGGGGAGAAGAACCTACCGAAGGACAAGGTCCCCGACGCCGTCCGCTCCTGGCAGTCGAAGCAGTTCGCGAAGTGGATCGACGCCCGGTCCCCGGCGGCCGGCGCCCCGCTCGGCGACGAGCTGGAGATCGTCCCGGTCGGGGAACTATCGAAGACTCACCAGGGCGACAAGGCCACGTTTCGCGTTCTCTGGCAGGGGAAGCCCGTGGCCGGGGCCATCCTCGCCATCGACCACAAGCCGCTCGGGGAGACCGATGCCGCCGGCGAGTGCCGGGTCAAGGTGCGGGCGCCCGACGTGGAGTCGGTGAGCGTGACGCTCCAGCGTCCGCTCGGGACTGCCGCGGCAGACAGGCTGACCGCCGAGGCCAGCCTGACCTTCCAGGTCGCGAAGTGAAGCAGGCCCTGCTTGCCCTGGCGCTCCTCTGCGCCACCGCTCCGGCGGCCGCCCACGAGGTCCTCCACGAGGTCCAGCGCGGGCGCGCCGTGGCCGTGCGCGCCTGGTTCCCGGACGGCGAGAGCCTCGCCTACGTCCAGGCCGAGGTCTTCTCCCCGGCGGACCCGAAGATCCCGTACTGGAAGGGGCGCACGGACCGCAAGGGGTGGCTGGCCTTCGTGCCCGACGTCCCGGGGAACTGGCGCGTGCGCATCGTCGACGCCACCGGGCACGGGCTCGAAACCCACGTCGAGGTGGGCGCTCCGGGACGCGAGGCGGACGTCGACGGCAAGTCGCCCCCGGGCGCCTGCCCGCTCGCCCTCGCACTTCGGCCGGTGGCCGGCGTGGCCCTCATCGCAGCGATCTTCGGGTTCCTCTACCTG
>JBAXVO010000260.1:0-4745 GCA_037129355.1 Deltaproteobacteria bacterium
AATGCCGAACTCAAGCAAGGACACCTGCGTCGTGCGAATTTCGTCGAGCGGCGTGGCCTCGTCGCCGGAGACCTCGGCGGCGGTGAGGACCCGGACGCCCGGAGGCACGGCACCGGCCTCGAGGGGCTCGGTGCTCACCACGGCCACGAGTCCGGCCGCGGCCAGCTCCCCGGCCGACGGGGCGAGCTTCTCCCACTGGGAGGGGCCGGAGACGAAGGCCACCCTGGGCTTCACCCGGAGTGCGATGGCGCGGGCCGGCTCGCCGGCCAGGCTGGAGAAGAGGGCCGCCGGCTCGGCGCGCAGCGCCTGGGCGCCCAGCGAGACCTCCTGCCACGCGGGCGAGTTGTCGGCCAGCATCAGCACCCGGTCGCCGGCGCGCAGGCCGGCGCGGGAGAGCGACCCGGCGGCCCGGCGCACCCCCCGCTCGAAGGCGGCGAAGGTGACGTCGCGGGGGGGCGACGTCCGCGTCGGGCCGTCGAGGACGCGCAGGAAGACGGCGTCGGGGCGGCGCCGGGCGGTCCCGCGCAGCAGGGCGGGGAGGGTGCGATCGGGAAACCGCTTCATCTCGAGCTTGGGCGTGGTCATGTGGTGGGTCCGCGGGGGCGGATCAGAGAACATGACCGGGCCGTGTCACCGGCGCATCACGAACTGGCGGGAACGGTGGTGCCCCGCCCCGGCCGGGGCTAGACTCCCGTCCCGGATGGACGCCGAGGAGCGGGAATACGGGCCCAGGGAATGCGGCAGCTGCCGCTGGTGGCGCCCCATCCTCGAGGACGCGCGCGGCCCCATCGGCCCCTGCCGCTACGGCGCCCGGACCGGCGACTTCCCCGGGACCGCGCCGGCCTGCGAGAAGTACCTGGGGCGCGATCGCTCCATCCCCGCTCCCGCCCCCCCGCGCGAGACCCGTCGCGCCCCGGCGGCGCGCCCTCCCGCCGTCCACCGTGCCCCGCTTCCCCCGCTGCCCGAGGAGGTCCTCGCCATGACCCGTGAAGAGTTCGCCCAGGCCATCCGCGACGCGCTGCGCGAGGAATCCCCCGACGTGCCGCTGGCGCCCAAGTGGGAGGGAGGGAGCATCGTCGTGAAGCCCGGCGACCCGTCGCTCCAGGCCCGGGAGCTTCCCCTCGACGCCCTCTTCCACAAGGTGGTGATGGTCCGCGACCGGCTGCGGGTGCTCGAGCAGAAGGTGAACGCGCACCCGAAGCTGTCGGACGCCGAGAAGGTGGAGATGCAGGGCTACGTCACGAAGTGCTATGGGAGCCTCACCAGCTTCAACCTGCTCTTCCGCGACGAGCGCGACAAGTTCGTGGGAGAGAAGACCAGCTAGTCCCGTCACGCCCTTCCGGAGGAATCGACATGCGCCTCGCCCTGGTGTCCGCGGCCCTCGCCCTCGCCGCAATCGCGTCGCCCTCCCTGGCCGCCGAGAAGGAAGGGCCCTTCGTCTCCACCGGCGAGATCGTCTACCGCACCTCCGCGGCCTACGACGCCACCCGGGTGCGCGGCCCCAACGTGAACATGGCCATCACCAAGGACGGCCGCTGGGGCGGGAACCTCCTCGCCAAGGACGTCATGCTGAAGATCGCGCCCGACCGGATCACCGGGGCCGGCGTGAATCTGGTGGTCAAGCAGGACGCGAACACGCTCTCGGTGGAGGGCATGATCTCGGGCATCCGCGTGCGCGTGAAGGCGACCGCCACCACCTTCGTCGGCCGGGTCGGCAACAACCAGGTGGAATGCGGCCGCGAGCCCGACGGCTACTGCTACCTGAGCGGCAGCCGCACCAACACCATGCACTTCAAGGGCACGGCGAAGCAGTGGCCCGACGTCCCGATGCCGCAGTGGATCTTCGCGGTCATCGGGGCGATCTAGCCCGGACGCCCTAGGGAAGGGGCTGCCAGCCCTCGCCCGGGTCGAACCGGGTGATGCCCGAGGCGATCTTCGCCGTCTCCTCACCCAGGTCCTTCTCGTAGACCACGCCGTCGTGGTTCACGATGAAGGTCTTCACCCCGGAGACCCGGTACGACGCCGGCCAGGCGACGAGCGCGAAGCCGCCGATCATCTTGCCGCCGATGACGTAGTCGAGCGTGCCCAGCCGGGCGTGGGGCCCCTGCTTCTTCAGGACCCGGAACCGATATCCGTGGAAGGGCTTCGTCCTGTCCTTGTACCCGTCGGAGATGGCCCGGGCGATGAGCTCGGAGACCGGCCCGCCGATCGAGCCGTCGGCGTTCCACCAGACGAGCCCGTCCCGCTTGCCCTTCGTGCTGATGACCTTCTGCGCGTACTCGAGGACGCCGTTGCCGTTGCGATCCTCCTCGGCGTACTCCTTCTGTGCCTCGACGTACCCGTGGCAGATCTCGATGGCGTCGAGCTCGTTCGCGCCGATGCGCCGGTCGACCAGTTCCCGCACGCCGGTCTTCGGGGCGAAGGCCCACTTCCCGTCGGTATCGACGATGGGAGCCGGGAAGGGCCAGGCGTCCGGGCCGACCACGACGGTGGCGCGCTTCGGATCCTTCGGGTCGACGACCACCTCGAGCTTCTCCTTCGCCAGCGTCGCGAAGAGCGTCCGGTCGTTCCGGTCCTGCACGGCGTCGCCCGAGGCGACGAGCGGCTTGCCGTCGGGGCCGAAGAGGGCGAGCAGCGCCTGGGTGTCGTCGGCACCGGCGGCGGCCACCAGCGCATCGGCGGCTGCCTGCGGCGTGGCGAAGGTGCGCGGGGCGGCAGGTGGGGCTGCGAGCGCGCTCGAGGAGAGCAGGAGCGCCAGCATCGGGATCAGGATCTTGAAGTTCATGGGTTGGTCCTCTCCAGTCCGCTCAGCGCCGCCCGCCGCCGCCGCGCCCGCTTCCGCCGCCACCACCTCGACTGCCGCCGCCGCCCCCGCTGGGGCGCGCCTGCATGCTCGACGCACCCCGGGTGCTGCTCGCCTGCGCACGGCTGGCCCCGCCGCTCGAGCCGCCGAAGCCGCTGCCTCCGCCCGAGGGCTTGACCGACTGGTTTCCGATGTTGCCGCCCCCTCCACCAGCGCTCCGGTTCGCCGTGGAGGGCGTGGCCGCGCCGCTCCGGTTCCCACCGCCCACGCCGCCGCCGCCAGCTCCCGCGCCGCCTCGGTCCATGGTGGAGGCGCTGGCGCGCGACGGGCTCGTGCCGCCGCCACGGTTGGCCCCGCTCCCGCCGTACTTGCTCGCCGTCGCCTTGTCCCCGTAGGGGGCGCCGCCGCGGTGGCTGGAGTTGTGCTGCCAGTTCGAGTTCCCGCTGTTGACGTTGACGTTGTTGACCCGGTTGGAGTTGTTCACGAAGTTGTTGTTGTTGTTGATGACCACGGTGTTGCCGCCGCTGTGCCCCCAGCCGCAGCCGCAGCAGTACCCGCCGTGCATGGCCGCTCCCATCGCCATGCCCACGCCGAACGAGAAGAGCATCGCGCCCGGCGGCGGAGGCGGCGGGTAGTAGACCGGCGGGTAGGGGTAGTAGACCGGCGGCGGCCCCCAGATCACGGTGGGGTTGTAGGCCGGCACGTAGACCACCTGGGGATTGGCCTGCTGGATGACGACGACGGTCTCCTTCTCGACCACCTGCGTCTGCACGGTCATCTTGTCGTTCGACTCGAGCTTGCCGTCGTTCTTCGCCTTCAGGCGCAGCCGCTGGACCGCGTCCATCACGTCCGCCTGCTGGGCCAGGAAGGCATTGCCCAGGTTGGTGGTCCAGGTGATGTCCTCGCCGAGCCGCTTGAGGAGGTCGGGCATCGTCGCGGTGGCCTGGACGCTGGGGTCCCAGGGCTGTGCCTGCACCGCCTTCTCGAGCTCGTCCCCCTTCAGCTTGGCGTTCCTGGCCAGCCACTGCTGGGCCTGGATGATCTCGAGCGGGTAGGTGGAGGCCATGAGCGCCTGGCTGAGGAGCGGGTCGGGGTAGAGCGCGATCGGCGCCACCAGGGCGTCGAGCTGCTCCGGCTTGAGCTTGGGCGCCTCCGGCGGAGCAGACGCATCGGGCGCCTGGGCGAGCGCCAGGGGAGCGCCGAGGGCGACGAGCACGGCGAGTGCGACGGAGCGGAGTCGGGACTTCATGGTGACCTCCTATCCCTTGGACGACGGAGCCGGCGGGGCCGGGGTGGGCGACGCGGGTGCGGTGGGGGGAATCGTCGGGCCGGGCGAGCCGGAGGGGGCGGGCTGCGCCGTGGCGCTGGCCGGGACCTTCTCCTGCCAGCCGCCGCCCAGCGCCTTGTAGAGCTGCACCAGGGCCACGAGCTGGTCGCGGTTGGTCTGGGCGAGCGTCAGCTCCGAACTGAAGAGGGACCGCTGCGCGTCGAGGACCTCGAGGTAGTTGGAGACCCCGCCGTCGTACCGGTGGCGCGCCAGCCGCTCGGCGTTCCTCGCCGCGGCCACCTGGATCTCCTCCTGCGTCGCCACCTCGCCCAGCTTCCGGACGCTGATGGCGGCGTCGTTCACCTCGCGCCAGGCGGTGATCACCTGCTGCCGGTAGAGCGCGACGCTCTGCTCGAGGACGGCCCAGGACGCCTCCTCCTGGGAGGCGAGACGCCCGCCCTCGAAGATGGGGGCGACGAGTCCGGCGCCGACGCTCCAGAGAAGCCCGGCGGGGTTGAAGGTGGTCGCCAGCGAGGGGCCGGCGAGGCCGATGATCCCGTCGAGCGAGAGCTTGGGCAGCCGGTTGGCGATGGCCACGCCCACGTTGCTCGTGGCCGCCATCACCCGGTCCTCGGTCCTCCGGATGTCGGGGCGCCGCTCCAGCAGCGCCGCCGG
>JBAXVO010000261.1:0-4744 GCA_037129355.1 Deltaproteobacteria bacterium
TGGCGCGCTTCACGATGGGGCTCTCGATCAAGGAGCGGAAGGCGTAGCCGCCGCTACCGGAACGCGCCGATCCCCGTCACCGCCTCGCCGATGACGAGGGTGTGCATCTCGTGGGTGCCCTCGTAGGTGTAGACGCTCTCGAGGTTCGCCATGTGGCGCATGATCGGGTACTCGCCGAGGATGCCGTTCGCCCCCAGGATGGTCCGGGCGCGGGAGCAGATCTCCCGGGCCACCGAGACGTTGTTCATCTTGGCCATGGAGATCTGGGCCGGCGTGACCGTTCCCTCGTCCTTGCGGCGCGCCACGTGGAGCGCGAGGAGCTGCCCCTTCGAGAGCTCGGTCACCATCCAGGCGAGCTTCTCCTGCGTGAGCTGGAAGCCGGCGATCGGGCGGTCGAACTGGGTGCGCCCCACGGCGTAGTCGAGCGCGCAGGCGTAGCAGGCCTCGGCCGCGCCGAGCACGCCCCAGGCGATGCCGAAGCGGGCCTGGTTGAGGCAGCCGAGCGGCCCCTTCAGCCCCTTCACCCCGGGCAACAGGCTCCGTTCCTCCTCCACCACCACGTCGTCGAACACCAGCTCGGAGGTGACCGAGGCGCGCAGCGACCACTTCCCCTTCATCTCCGGCGCGGAGAACCCGGGAGTGCCCTTCTCGACCAGGAAGCCGCGGACGCCGTCGTCGGTGCGGGCCCACACCACCGCCACGTCGGCCACCGAGCCGTTGGTGATCCA
The DNA here is from genome assembly GCA_037129355.1 of Deltaproteobacteria bacterium. Taxonomy (GTDB): domain Bacteria; phylum Myxococcota; class Myxococcia; order Myxococcales; family Anaeromyxobacteraceae; genus CAIOAK01. The sequence continues at coordinate 729 of JBAXVO010000261.1, forward strand.
CATCTTCGAGCCGTTGATGCGCCAGCGGCTGCCCTCACGGACCGCGCGGGTGCGCATGCCGGCCGGGTTGGAGCCGAAGTCGGGCTCGGTGAGGCCGAAGCAGCCGATGGCCTCCCCGCGGGCGAGCCGCGGCAGCCAGTGGTCCTTCTGCGCCTCCGAGCCGTAGGCGAAGATCGGGTACATGACGAGCGAGCCCTGCACCGACGCGAAGCTGCGCAGCGCCGAGTCGCCGCGCTCCAGCTCGTACATGAGCAGGCCGTAGGCGGCGCTCGAGAGCCCGGCGCAGCCGTAGCGGGCGGGGAGGGTGGGGCCGAGGAAGCCGAGCTCCCCCATGGGGCGGACGAGCGCTGCCGGGAAGGTCTGCTCCTGCGCGTGCCGCTCGATCACCGGCAGGACCCGTTCGTTCACGAACTGGCGGGCCTGGACCTGGACCATCCGCTCCTCCTCGGTGAGGAGTTCGCGCATCCCGAGGAAGTCGGTCATCGAGGTCGACGTCGCCATGGATCCTCCCGCCGCGGTCCGCCGCGAGCCTAGCAGATCGGGAAACCGCGTTGTGACGGGCGCTCCGCGCGTGCTACCGTCCGCCCACTCGCCTCGCCCCACGAACCCGCACGTGCGCGCCCTCCTCTGCAGCGAACTCGGTCCGGTCTCGAACCTCCGGGTCGTGGAGCTTCCCGATCCCGTCGCCCGGGAGGGCGAGGTGCTCGTCCGGGTCCTCGCGGCGGGGCTGAACTACCCGGACGGCCTCATGGTCCAGGGGAAGTACCAGGTGCGGCCGCCGCTCCCCTTCGTCCCCGGCATGGAGCTCGCCGGCGTGGTCGACGCGGTGGGCGCGGGGGTCGATGGCTTCGCCCCCGGCGACACCATCATGGCGAGTACCACCACCGGCGCCTTCGCCGAGCGCTGCGCGGTGCCGGCCTCGCAGGTGCTCCACCGGCCGGGCTCGCTCCCGGCCGACCTGGCGGCGGCGTCGCTCCTCACCTACGGGACGACGCTCCATGCCCTCGAGGACCGCGCCCGGCTGCGCTCCGGCGAGACGCTGCTCGTCCTCGGCGCCGCGGGGGGCGTGGGCACCGCCGCCGTGGGCATCGGCAAGCTCCTCGGCGCGAAGGTCATCGCCGCGGCCTCCTCGCCGGAGCGCCTCGACCTGTGCCGGCGGCTCGGCGCCGACTTCACCGTCGACTACGCCGCCGAGGACCTCAAGGAGCGCGTGAAGTCGCTCACCCAGGGGCGAGGGGTCGACGTGGTCTTCGACCCGGTGGGCGGCGCCCTCTCCGAGGCGGCGCTGCGCGCCACCGGCTGGGGCGGCAGGTTCCTCGTCATCGGCTTCGCCTCCGGCGAGATCCCGCGCATCCCGCTCAACCTCGCGCTCCTGAACTCCCGCTCCATCCTGGGCGTGTTCTGGGGAGACTGGTCGCGGCGCGAGCCCCGCAAGAGCGCCGACGAGCTCTCCCGCATCGCCGCCTGGATCTGCGAGAAGCGGCTCTCCCCGGTGGTGACGGCGCGGCTCGACCTCGCCGCCGTGCCCGCGGCGCTCGACGACCTGCTCGCGCGCCGGGCCCACGGCAAGCTCGTCGTCCTCCCCGGCGCCCCGTGACCCTCTCCGAGCTCATCGGGCGGCCGGTCCCCTTCGCCGAGTTCCTCGGCATCCGCATCGCGACCCTCGAGCCCGGCGCGGCGCGCCTGCAGCTGACGCTCCGCCCGGAGCTGCTGAACAGCCATCACGGGGCCCACGGGGGCGTGATCATGGCGCTCGCCGACGTGGCGCTGGCGGTCGCCGCCATCGCCCGCGACGGGACGGCCAAGGGCGCCTACACGGTGGACCTGTCGGTGAGCTTCCTCGGTCCGGGCCAGGGAACGCTGGTGGCCGAGGGGCGGTGCCTGCGGCTCGGGAAGTCGCTCGCCTTCTCGGAGGGCGAGGTCCGCGACGAGCAGGGCGAGCTCGTCGCCAAGGCCATGGGGACCTTCAAGCTGAAGCGCTGAAGCGGCCCGGCCTTGGCCCCTCAGGTGGCGACCAGCCGCCCGCCCCGGAGCTCGGGCACCACGGCCAGGTGGTCCTTCCGCGCGGCCCACGCCACCTCCCGCTCGAGGCCGCGCTCCCGCATCATCCGGCCCACCCGGCTCTCCGAAAGGCAGGCCATCGCGTCGGCGCCGTCGTGGAGCATCCGGGCCGCCCGGGCCGCGTCGGAGAGCTCCCACCCGGGGCGCAGCCGGGAGAGGAGCGAAACCACGTGCCCAGCCCCGTAGAAGTCCTCCAGGTTGAAGGCGTCGACCGACCCGGAGCAGACCACGAGGACCGTCTCCCCCTCGCCCAGCGAGGCGACCCGTTCCGCCACGGCGGCGCCGTTCGAGAGGGACGCGGCGTAGACCCGGGCCGCGCTGGCCGCCTTGTGGACCGCCACGGTGCCGTTGGTCGTCGAGTAGACCAGGGTCTTCCCGGCGAGCGGCAGGTCGAGCAGCGCCAGCGGCGTGGGATTCGCGAAGCCGGGCAGGGTCTCGGCGCCGTACTCCCCGGCGAGCACGAAGGAGCCCGGCGGGAGCTTCGCCGCCACCGCCCGGGCCGCGTCGCCGTCCGGCGTGGGAACGACCCCGGTGGCGCCGTGGGAGAGCGCGGCGGCGATGCTGGTGGTGGCGAAGAGGACGTCGAGGACGACGACCACCTTGCCCGGCAGCCGCTGCCCGTCGAGCTCCTCCTTCTTCGCGAGGACGTGGATCTTCATCCCAGGTCGTGGATGCGCCGACGGTCGAGCGCGCGGGAGGCCTGGGTGCCGAGGACGCGCACCATCGCGCCGAGGCGGGCGAAGCGGGGGTCGCTGGTGTGGCCGTCGCGGTAGCGCCGGTAGATCTGCTGGACGATGACCGCCAGCTTGAAGAGGGCGAAGACGTAGTGGAAGAGCACGTCGCCCACCGCGCGCCCGGAGCGGGCGGCGTAGCGCTCCACCACCTCGCGGCGGCACAGGCTGCCGGGCAGGTGGGTGGGGCCGAAGGCGGAGGCCTTGAGCTCCACCGGGTCGCCGGGGTCGGTCCAGTAGCCGAGGGCCGTGCCCAGGTCCATGAGCGGGTCGCCGATGGTGGCCATCTCCCAGTCGAGCACCGCCACCACCCGCGACGGGTCGACCGGGTCGAGGACCACGTTGTCGTACTTGTAGTCGTTGTGGACGAGGGCCACGCCGCTCTCCGGCGGCATGTGGGCCGCGGCCCAGGCGGCGGCCGCCTCGATCTCCGGGACCTCGTCGGTCTTCGCGGCGAAGTAGCGCTCGGTCCAGCCCTTCACCTGCCGGGAGACGTAGCCGGCCGGCTTGCCCATGGTGGCGAGCGGCGTCCCGGCCACCGGCACGGCGTGCAGGTCGACCAGGTTGTCGACGAGCGCCGTGGAGGTGGCGCGGAGCAGTTCCGGCGTGAGCGAGAGGCCCGAGCTCGACCCGTCGCCGCGCAGGATGACGCCCTGCACCCGCTCCATGAGGTAGAAGCGGGCGCCCAGCACCGACTCGTCGTCGCAGAAGGCCAGCGGGCGCGGCGCGCGCGGGTAGACGCCCCGCAGGGCCGAGAGCAGGTTCCACTCCCGGGCCATGTCGTGCGCGCTCTTCACCTTGGCGCCGAAGGGGGCCCGGCGCAGCACCGCCTCGTGGTCGCCGATGGCGACGAGGTAGGTGAGGTTGGAGTGCCCCTTGCGGAACTGGCGCGCGGTGATGGGCCCGCTCTCGCCGGGGAAGGCCTGCAGCAGGGCGGGGCGGATCCGCTCCGGGTCGAAGCGCTCCTCCTCGCGGACCTCGTCCGCCTCGTCGAGCCGCGGGCGGGGGGGATCGCTCACGCCCGGGCCTTCCCCTTGGCGTAGGCGGAGAGGATGCGCTTCGCGACGCTCGAGATGTGCACCTCGTCGGCGCCGTCGTAGATGCGTCCGGCCCGCTCGTGCGCGTACCAGAAGGCGAGCGGGGTGTCGTCGGTCATGCCCAGCGCGCCCAGCGCCTGGATGGCCCGGTCGAGGACCCGCAGCAGCGTGCGGGCCACGGTGAACT
>JBAXVO010000262.1:0-4740 GCA_037129355.1 Deltaproteobacteria bacterium
TAGCCCTGGGAGAGCGCCCAGGCGAACCCGGCCAGGTAGGCCTTGCCGAGCCCCTCCTTGCCGGCCCGGTGCAGGACCTTCACCCGCGGTTGACGGGCGGCGATGGCGTCGGCGAGCTGGCCGGTGCCGTCCGGCGAGTTGTCGTCGATGACCAGGATGTCCACGTCGGGCGTGGCGGCCAGGATGGCCTCGGTCATGGGGCCGACGTTGTCCTTCTCGTCGTAGGTCGGCAGGCACACCAGGGCACGGCGGCGGGGGGCGGTGGTTCCGGTCTCGGTCATGGCAGGGCTCCGGGAAGGGCTCCGTCGATCTCCTCGGCGACGCGGCGGGCGGCGCCCGGCTCGCCGAGCGAGCGGCGGACCTCGGCGAGCCCTTCGAGCTGCTCGCGGCGCGCCGAGGGGTCGGAGAGCAGTCGCTCGATCTCGGCGGCCATGCGCTCCGGGCTGGCCTCGGCCTGCAGGAGCTCGGGCACCACCGTCCGGCCGGCGAGGATGTTCACGAGGGCGAAGTGGGACATGTGCACGAGCAGGCGCCCCACCCAGTAGGAGAGCCAGGCCAGCTTGTAGACCACCACCATGGGGCGGTTCATGAGCGCGGTCTCGAGGGTGGAGGTGCCGCTCTTCACGATGGCCGCGTCGCTCGCCCCCACCGACTCCTCGGCGCGGCCGGCCACCAGCCGGACGTCGAGGCCGGGGTGCCTGGCCAGGGCCGGACGAAGGGCCTCCTCCCGCAGCGTGGGCGCGACCGGGACCACGAACTGCACGTCCGGGTGGAGCGCGCGGATGCGCTCGGCCGCCTCCAGCATGGGCGGGAACATGCGGTCGATCTCGCTGCGGCGGCTCCCGGGCAGGAGCGCCACCACGGTCCGGCCGGCGGAGAGCCCGAGGGCGACCCGGTAGCTCGCGGCGTCGCCGGGCGGCGCCCGCTCGGCGAAGGGATGACCGACGAAGCGGGCCGACACCCCGGTGCCCTCGTAGAAGCGCTCCTCGAAGGGGAGGATGCAGAGCATCCGGTCGACCACCTTGGCGATCTTGCGGGCCCTCCCGCTGCGCCAGGCCCAGATCATGGGGCTCACGTAGTAGATGACCTTCACGCCCAGCTTCTTCAGATGCTTGGCCAGGCGGAGGTTGAAGTCGGGGCTGTCGACGAGGAGCGCCACCTTCGGACGCCGCACCTCGGAGGCGCGCCGGAGCCCGCGCAGCACCGCCAGGATCCGCGGGATCTTGGGGAGCACCTCGGCGATGCCCATGACGTTCAGGTCCTCGGCCGGGTAGAGCGTCTCGAGGCCGGCGGCGCGCAGGCGCGGCCCACCCACCCCGAAGGCGCGCAGGTCGGGGCGCATCTTCCGGAGCTCGTCGAGGGCCCGCGCGGCGTGGAGGTCAGCGCTCGCCTCGGCGGCGACGATGAGGATCTCTTCCTGCAAGCGCGGCGGGTTATAGCACGCGACTTGACGGAACATCCGTTCAGGCCCAGCATGGCCGGGTGAACCCCCGACCGGTATCCAATCCGCCGAACCCCTGGGACGCGACCACGGTCGACTGGCTGGGGGAGCCGCCCCCGGCCCTGCCGCGCGTCTACGCCGACGCCACGCGCGAGATCCTCTCCCGGAACGACAGCCCGGACATCCCGTTCACGTACAGTGTCAACCCGTACCGGGGCTGCGCGCACGCCTGCGCCTACTGCTACGCGCGCCCCACCCACGAGTACCTCGGCTTCGGAGCCGGCACCGACTTCGACACCCGGATCGTGGCCAAGCTCCGGGCCCCCGAGCTTCTCCGGCGCGCCTTCGAGCGGACCTCGTGGACCGGGGAGCCCATCGCCTTCTCCGGAAACACCGACGCCTGGCAGCCGCTCGAGGCCTCGCTGCGCCTCACCCGCGGCTGCCTCGAGGTCTGCGCCGAGTACCGCAACCCCGTGATGGTCACCACCAAGGCCCCGCTCGTGGAGCGGGACGTGGACCTCCTCGCCGCGCTCGCCTCCGTCGGTGCGGCCTCCGTCTCGATCACCCTCCCCTTCCTCGACGCCGAGCGGGCCCGGGCGCTCGAGCCGTGGGCCGCCTCGCCGGAGCGGAGGCTCGAGACCATCCGGCGTCTCGCCGCTGCGGGGATCCCGGTCGGCGTGAGCCTCGCCCCGGTCATCCCGGGATTGAACGACGAGGAGATCCCGCGCGTGCTCGCGGCCGCGCGCGAGGCCGGAGCGACCCGGGCCCACTGGCTCCTCCTCCGCCTGCCCGGCCCCGTGAAGACGGTCTTCGAGGAGCGGCTGCGGGCCGCCCTGCCCGAGAGGGCGGAGCGGGTCCTCCACCGGATCCGCGAGACGCACGAGGGCAAGCTCTACGACGCGCGGTTCGGCGTGCGGGGGCGCGGAGAAGGCGAGTACGCCCGCACCATCGCCGCCCTCTTCGACACCGCGGCCTCCCGGCTCGGCCTCGCCGGCGGAAAAACCGAAGGGGAGACCCGTGGCGAGAGCCCCTTCCGGAGGCCCAGGCCCCAGCTCGACCTCTTCGCCACCGGGTGAGCAGCCTGTTAAAGGAAGGGCCCGATGACCGAGCCCGCCGCCCCCGCCGCGAAGCCCCCCGTCCCCCCCCAGCCTCGCGACCCGGTCTGCGGCACGGGGGTCGACGTCACCCGGCCGCCGGGCGGCACCTTCCTGCGCGGGCGCTTCCAGTACGCCTTCTGCAGCGACGCCTGCCGGGAGCGCTTCGCCGCGGATCCCGACGCCTTCCTGGCCAGGGACCCGGTCTGCGGGATGGACGTGAATCCCTTCGCGCCGCGGGGCGGGAGCTTCGACCACGAGGGCAAGGCCTTCCACTTCTGCAGTGGCCGTTGCCTGGAGCGGTTCCGGGCCGACCCTGCGACGTTCCTCGATGCGGGGCCCAAGGGAATGGAGAACCCTCCTCCGCCCCCTGCGGGCGCGGAGGTGCTCTGGGTCTGTCCGATGGACCCCGAGGTGAAGGAGAAGACGCCGGTCCCCTGCCCCATCTGCGGAATGGCCCTCGAGCCGCTGGTCGTGGGCGGGATGCCGCTCGCCGACGAGAGGAACCCGGAGCTCGAGAACATGGTCCGGCGCTTCTGGCTCTCCTTCGTGCCGGCGCTCTTCGTCTTCAACCTGTCGATGGCCGACATGCTGCTCCCCGGCCACCCGGTGACCCGGCTCTTCGGCGCCCGGCCGCTCGCCTGGATGCAGCTCGTGGCGTCGGCGCCGGTGGTGCTCTGGGGCGGCTTGCCCTTCTTCGAGCGGGCCTGGCTTTCCCTGAAGACCCGGCACCTCAACATGTTCACGCTGATCGGGCTGGGCACGGGCGCGGCCTGGTTCTTCAGCGCGGCCGCCACGGTGCTCCCCCCCTCCTGGTTCCCGGCCGCCTTCCGGACCCACGGCGGCGCGGTCCCCGTCTACTTCGAGTCGGCGGCGGTCATCGTCCAGCTGGTGCTGCTCGGACAGATCCTGGAGCTGCGCGCCCGGAGCCGGGTGTCGGGCGCCATCCGGGCGCTCCTCGCGCTGGCGCCGAAGACGGCGCTGCGGGTGCAGGACGACGGGCGCGACGAGGAGATCCCGCTCGAGGACGTGGCGCCGGGGATGCTGCTCCGGGTCCGCCCCGGCGAGAAGGTTCCCGTCGACGGACCGGTGGTCGAGGGGCGATCCTCGGTCGACGAGTCGATGGTGACCGGGGAGCCGATCCCGGTCGAGAAGGGGCCGGGCGAGCGGGTCACCGGCGGCACCGTGAACGGCAACGGCACCTTCGTGCTGCGCGCCGACCGCGTCGGGAAGGACGCGCTGCTCGCCCAGATCGTCCGGATGGTGGGCGAGGCCCAGCGGAGCCGGGCGCCGGTCCAGCGGCTCGCCGACGCGGTGGCGGGCTGGTTCGTGCCGGCGGTGGTGGCGTGCTCGGCGGCGTCCTTCGCCGCCTGGGCGATCTGGGGCCCCGAGCCGCGGCTCGCCTTCGCGCTCGTGAACGCCGTGGCGGTGCTCATCATCGCCTGCCCGTGCGCCCTCGGGCTCGCCACACCCATGGCCATCATGGTGGGGACGGCCCGCGGCGCGGGTGCCGGCATCCTGGTCCGGAACGCCGAGGCGCTCGAGACCTTCGGCAAGGTGGAGGTCCTGCTCATCGACAAGACGGGGACCCTCACCGCCGGCAAGCCCGTGCTGGCGAGCGTCGTCGCCGGCCCGGGCGCCACCGAGGAGGAGATCCTCCGCCTCGCCGCGGGGCTGGAGCGGGGCAGCGAGCACCCGCTCGCCGCCGCCATCCTGGCCGGGGCACGGGCGCGCGGGATCGAGGCGCCTCCGGCGGTCCGCTTCGCCTACCGCCCCGGGCTGGGCGTGGAGGGGCAGGTCGAAGAGCGCCGGGTGGCGGTCGGGACCGCCGCGCTGCTCCGCGAGCTGGGCGTGGATCCGGGCGCGCTCGCAGGGCGCGCCGACGCGCTCCGCGGCCAGGGCGGCACGGTGGTGCTCGTGGCGGTGGACGGCCGGGCCGCGGGGCTCCTCGAGGTGCGCGACCCGGTGAAGCCCGGGGCGGCGCGAGCCGTGGCCGCGCTCGCCGCGGACGGGGTCGAGGTGGTGATGGTGACGGGCGACGCCCGGATCACCGCCGAGGCGGTGGCCCGCGAGGTCGGCATCGCGCGGGTCGAGGCCGAGGTGCTGCCCGCCGGCAAGGGCGAGGTGGTGGCCCGTTACCTCGCCGAGGGTCGCGTGGTGGCCATGGCCGGGGACGGCGTGAACGACGCGCCGGCGCTGGCCGCG
>JBAXVO010000263.1:0-4660 GCA_037129355.1 Deltaproteobacteria bacterium
GCGCGCTGGCGCGGGCCCTCGACGGCCTCACGGTGCTCGACCCGGCCTGCGGGGGCGGGTCGCTCCTCGTGGCCGCCTGGCTCCTCGCCTCGCGCGCCGGCGCGCGCCTCCGGCTCTCCGGGGTCGAGCTCTCCCCGGTCGCGGCGCGAGCGACGACGCTGCGGCTCGGCCTCCTCGGCGCCGAGGCCACCGTCCGGCGCGGCGACGCCCTCGCCCGCGCCTGGCCCGCCTGCGACCTCCTGCTCATGAACCCACCCTTCCTCCGGCACGAGGCCTTGCCCCCTGCCTGGAAGGACCGGGCCGTGCGCCGGAGTGGCCTCTCCCGGCAGGCCGACCTCTCCGCCCACCTCGTGCTCCTGGCGCTGCGCCACGCGCCGGTCTGCGGGCTCGTGCTGCCCCGGGCGCTCCAGACCTCCCGCTCGGCCGCGCCGCTGCGCGAAGAGGCTGCCGCACGGGGCGGTCACCTCCTCGCGCTCCGGTCCAGGGCGGCGGGGAGCTTCGCCGCATCGGTCGACACCTCGCTCGCGGTCTGGGTGGAGGGGGGCGCGGCGGCCCCTCCGTCCGAGGCGACCGTTCCCATCGCGAGCCTCACCTCGGCGGAGCTCACCGGGCTGGCGAGGGGGCGCGGGGGGCGACGGCTTCGCCTCCTCCGTCCCGGCCGTGCCGCGCGGAACCCGGCCCGGCCGCTCTCGGCCTTCTGCGACGTCCGGTTCGGGATGAAGACCGGCGCGAACGGCTTCTTCCACCTCCGTCCGGTGGGCGGCGGGCGCTACCGGAGCTCGCTCTGCGGGGAGGTCCGGCTCGAGCCAGGGGACGTGGCGCCGCTCCTCGCCGGCCTCCGGGACGCGGTGGCGCCGGAGGTGGCGCGCACTTCCCGGGTCCTCTTCCGCCCCGCATCGCCCTCCCCCGCCGCCCTCGCCTACGTGGCCCGCGGCGAGGCGCTGGGCATCCACCTCCGGGCCACCTGCGCCTCCCGCGCGACCTGGTGGCGGGTGGCGCCGGGTCGGGCGCCGGCGCCGGTCCTCTACCCGGCCAAGGTGGGGACGCGCGCCTTCGCCTTCCACAACCGGGAAGGGCTGCTCGAGGACAAGAAGTGGCACGCGATCTTCCCGCGCGAGGTCGAGCCCTGGCTGCTCGCGCTGGTCCTCTCCTCCACGCCGCTGCGGCTCGCGGTGGAGCGGGGCGCCCGGCAACTCACCGGGGCGCAGGCCATCGCCGACATCGATTGCGGGGTGCTCGCGGCCGTTCCGTTCCCCGATCCGGCGGCGCTCGGCGCCCGCGAGGCGGCGCTGTGGGAGCTCCACCGGACGCTCGCCACCGACCCCGTCACCACCGATCTCGCCGCCATGCTCTCCCGACCGGCCCAGCGGGAGCTCGATCTCTCCGTGGGCGCTGCGCTCGGGATGTCGGCGGCGGCGGTGGAGCGGGAGCGGCGGGAGCTCCTGCGGCGAAGCGCGGAGCGGCTCGGGCGGGCCGCGCAGGTGCGCGGGGCCATCGCCTCGGCCCGGACGCCGTAGCCCTTCCCCGCGATCAGAAGGCGAACTTCACCGCGGTGGTGACCGTGGGTCCGACCACCGCCTCCCGCGACCAGACCGGCACCCTCGCCCCGACCACCACCCGGACCGCGTCGACCGGGAGGACCAGCGCGGCGGTGGCCCAGAGCACCTGCTCGTCCCGTTCCTCCCCCAGCTCGAACTCGTGCTGGTAGTTGAGCTCCACCTCCGGCTGCAGCCAGGGGAGCAACTGGTAGCCCAGGGCGGCGTTGCAGACGAGGAGCCCCACGTCGTTCGACGTCGGCGGGCCCACCGGCGCGCTGTAACCCAGCTCGGCCCCCGCGGTGAAGCGCCCCCAGTCGGCCGAGGCGAGCAGCGAGCCCCCGACGCTCCAGGCCTCGCGGCTCGTCCCGATGCGCTCGGCCGAGCCCCGGGTCCCGGTGGGAACGGTGACCCCGGCGCTCACCGCGAGGTCGATGGCGGGCTCGGCGAGGGAGAGGAAGCGCCACCGCGCCGCCAGTGTCGTGTCGGCGACGCCGCTCCCCGACGTGGGCGCGCCGGGGGCGGTGGGCGCCGCCTGGACGAAGGCCCAGCCCACCACGAGGCGCAGGTCGAGGTCGCGGACGATCCCCACCCCGACCGCGGCCGCCACCGGGTGCTGCTCGCCGGCGAGCCGGTCCACGGCGCCGGCGGTGGCCCACCAGGTCGGGGCGTAGGCGATCTCCACCTCGACCCGCCCCGGCTCGACGGGGGTGGCGTCGCCGGTGAAGGCCTTGCCGTGCTCCGGGGCGGGCGTCGCCGACTCCCGTTCGAGGCGGGCCTCCAGGGCGGCGTCGGGAGGGCTGGCGTCCGTGGCGAGGACCGGGACCGGGAGGAGGGCCAGGGTCACCATATTGAGAATGATTCTCATTCTCCGAAGAGTAGCCGGAGGGGCCCGGGGTCGTCAAAGGGATTCCTGCGAGGCGGGGACCGGTCAGCGGGCCGGAGGAACCGGCGATGGCCGGAGCGGCAGGTCGTAGCCGTGGCGGGCGAGCACCTCCCGGGCCGATTCCCCCACGAGGAACGCCGCCAGCTCCCGGGCCAGCGCCGGCTGGCGTGCCCCCCGCAGCACCACGCCCGCCTGCTCGATGGGCTCGTGGGCCGTGGCCGGCACCGCCCAGGTCCTTCCGGCGGCGGAGAGCGGCGGCACGAGGGTGAGCGACAGGGGCAGGAAGGCCGCCTGGGCGCTCCCGCTCTCGGCGAACTGCGCGGCCTGCGCGACGCTCTGTCCGGTGACGATCCGGGGCTGGAGCGCGGGCAGGAGCCCGGCCCGCTCGAGCGCCGTCCGCGCCGCCCGCCCGTATGGCGCCACCTCGGGGTTGGCGATGGCGATCCGCTCGATGGACGGCTCGGCGAGGGCCTGGAGCCCCTTGCCCTGGAGATCCACCCGGGAATCCTTCGGCACCCAGACGACGAGCTTCCCGATCGCGTAGGTGAAGGCCTTCCCGTCGGCGAGCCCCTGCGCGAAGACCCGGGCCGGGAATTCGGCGTCGGCCGAGAGGAAGAGGTCGAAGGGTGCGCCGTTCGCGATCTGGGCGAAGAAGATCCCCGAAGCCCCGTAGGTCGCCCGGACCTCGACGCCCGGATGGGTCGCCTGGAAGCGGGCCGCGATCTCCTCGAAGGCGGGCTTCAGGTTCGCGGCGACCGCCACCGCCAGGGAGCGAGGCTCGGCCGCCCGCCCGACCCCGGGCAGCAGGATCGAGGCGAGGAGGGGAAGCAGGGCTGCCACGCGCATGCGCCGGATTCTGTCAGATCCCGTTGCTAGGTTGCTTTCCGCATCGTCCCGCTCGAACGATTCGCTCGCAGCCAGGCGACGAACAGGAAGGGTTTCGCCATGGTCAACAAGGTCATCATCATCGGGAACCTCGGGAAGGACCCCGAGGTCCGCTACACCGCCGGCGGCCAGGCGGTCGCCAACCTCCGCATCGCCACCTCCCGCTCCTGGACCGACAAGGCGTCCGGCCAGAAGAAGGAGGAGACCGAGTGGCACGACGTCGAGGTGTGGGGCAAGCAGGCCGAGCAGGTCGGTGAGTACCTGGCCAAGGGTCGGCAGGTCTACGTCGAGGGGCGGCTCAAGACCGACAAGTGGCAGGACAAGACGTCGGGGCAGGAGCGGTCGCGCGTGAAGATCGTGGCCGACTCGGTGCGCTTCCTCGGCGGCGGCGCTGCCGGTGGCGCCCGCGGGGCGGGCGGCGCGGGCGGCGGCGCCGGTGGAGGACAGCGTGGCCCCAGCGCGCCCGACGAGGGCGGTGGCCCGCCGACCTTCGACGAGCCGCCGGGTGGCGGCTCCGGCGGCGACGACATCCCGTTCTAGGGAGCGATGATGTCCAGCCGGGGGAAGTAGGTCCGGTACCGGGTCGCGTCGCGGGTGAGCAGCCGGTGGCCGCAGACCGCGGCGTGCGCGCCGATGTAGAAGTCGGGGAGGGGCGAGCGGCTTCGCCCTCCCCGTCTCCGGTACTCGAGGAAGACCTTCCCGGCGAGGAAGGCGGCCTCGTACGGCAGCGGTTCCCTGCGGTACACGGTGGCGGGCAGGAACCGCTCGACCTCCTCGACCCGGGCGTAGCTCACCGACACCTCGGCGTAGACGAGGGGGTTCAGGACGAGCGGGGCGGAGTCGGCGAGACGCTCGAGTGCGCCCCTGGACCAGTCGCCCCAGACGGGGTCGTCCTCGGCGACGTCGATGAGCACGTTGCTGTCGACGAGGACGCTCAATCTTCACCGCGCGTGAGCGCCATGATCTCGTCGGTGGTCATCCGGATGGTCGCCGAGCCACGGAGCAGCTCCACGATTCGCGCGCCGCGGCCGGGCGTGGCCGGGGCCTGCGCTCGCCGGATCAGGACCGCACCTCCGTCGAAGTCGAACTCCACCTCGGTCCCCGGCAGGAGCCCCGCCTTCTCGCGGAATGCCTGCGGAATGGTGACCTGTCCCTTGCTGGTGATGCGCATTTCGGGCCTCCTCTTACTCTTACCGGTAAGAGTATTACCAAGGGGCCCGGGCCGCAACCCGCTCACCGCCTCCACCTCCCCGCCTCGACGAAGCTGAAGTAGCCACCCGTCGCCACGATGACGTGGTCGCGGGCCAGCACCCCCACGAGCTCGGCGGCGGCGCGCAGCCGCTCGGTCAGGTCG
>JBAXVO010000264.1:0-4661 GCA_037129355.1 Deltaproteobacteria bacterium
CCCCGCCGCCGCCGCGAGGCCGCAGAGGGCCGTGAGCCCCCAGCCGAGCGGGACGTCCAGGGCGGGGAAGGCGCGCAGGAGGGCGGGGATGACCCAGGCGACCGCGGCCGCGGCCACCGGCGCGAGGAGCGCCGAGACCGCGAAGGGAAGCGCCATCCCGTAGAGGTTCTCGCGGACCGCGGCGAGGGGAGCGCCCCGGTCGAGCAGCGCCTCGGCCCGGGCGGCCAGCCGCACGTTCCACTCCTCGATGGCGCGGTCGGTGGTTCGCCCCAGCACCGCGAGGGTGCCGGCGAGCGCGACGGCGAGCACCGCGACCGCCGGGGTGACGCCGGTGCCGAGCGCCTTGCCGGCCAGGACCGCGCCGGCGGCGATCGCCGCGGTGCCGAGCGCCTCGTTGGGCGGCAGCGAGGCCCCCATGTTCACCGCGCCCAGCCAGAGCAGCTCGAGCGGCGGCCCGAGGAGGAGGCCGCCCCGGAGGTCGCCGAGCGCCAGGCCGAGGATGGGCGCGAGCGCGACGGGGCGGGAGAGCATGGCCTGGAGGAAGCCCTTGCGCTCCACCGCCGCGAGCCCGGCGACCACGGCGACGACGAGATAGTCCACGCGGGCGGGATCCTATCAGCCCGCGGCGTTCCAGCGCCGCTCGATCTCGGCCAGGCCGATGGGGGCGTCGAGGGGGACCGCCCGGACCTCGATGCGGAACCCCCCCGCCTCGAGCCGCCGGAGGCCCTCGAGCTCGGCGTCGGTGAGGAAGACCGACGGGGTCACCTTGCGCCGGCCCTGGGAGTAATGGACGTTGCCGACGTTCACGACCGCGGCCTGCGCCGGCGTGAGGCCGGCCGCCACCGCCCGCTCCGCCGAGTCGACGTCGCGCATCACCAGCAGCACCGGGTCGGGCGCGCGCGCCAGGGCCCCCCAGTCGACCGAGCGGAGCGGCTCCACGGCGGCGGTCACCCCCGGAGGGAGCGCGAGCGTCATGGCGGCCCGGGCGAGCGTGTTCCCGGCGGCCTCGTCGTCCGCCACCACCACCCGCTGCGCGCCGAGGTGCGGAACCCAGCCCACCAGCACCTGGCCGTGGACGAGCCGCTCGTCGATGCGCAGGAGCGCGATCACGGCGAGCCCCCTCCCCCCGGCTCGGCGCCGCCGGCCGGACGTGGGCGCAGGACCTCGCTCGCCAGCGTGATGTTCTTCTGGCCGTAGGCGCAGATGAGGCGGGCCACGTCGCCGAGGCGGGCTCCGGGCGTCCGGCAGGTGGAGAGCTTGAGCAGCATGGGCAGGTTCACGCCGGTGACGACGTCGACCCGGTCGCCGAGGAAGCCGAGCGCCAGGTTGGCCGGCGTGCCGCCCAGCATGTCGGTGAGGACGAGCACGCCGTCGCCCTCCTCGACCTCCCGGATGGCCGAGGCGATGGCCTCCCGGGCGGCGTCCAGGGGAATGGCCGAGGCGACGGAGACGGCGCGGGCCCGGGGGATCGCCCCGACGATCCCCTCGGCGCAGGCCAGGGTCTCCTCGGCGAGCCGCCCGTGCGTCGCGATCACCACCCCGATCATCGCCGTTCACTCCTTGTCGACGTCGCGGTGCCAGACCCGGACCGGGATGCCGCGCTTCCCGAGCCGGGACGCCAGCTCGTTGGCGATGGCCACCGAGCGGTGCCGCCCCCCGGTGCACCCGATGGCCACGGTGAGGTAGGTCTTCCCCTCGGCGCGGTAGCGGGGGATGAGGAAGCCGGCCAGGTCCTCGGCCTTCTCCAGGAACTGCTTCGCGTCCTCCTGCCCGAGGACGAAGTCGCGCACGCGCGGCTCGGTTCCCGGGAAGGGCTTCAGCTCGGGGACGAAGTAGGGATTGGGGAGGAAGCGCACGTCGAGGACGATGTCGGCGTGGGCCGGGATCCCGGAGCGGAAGCCGAAGGAGACCAGCGTGACGCCCATGGCGTCGGGCCCGGCCCCCACGAAGCGGTTGTGGACCAGCCGCTTCAGCTCGTGGACGTTGAGGCGCGTGGTGTCGATCACCTCGTCGGCCGACGCGCGCAGCCCGGAGAGCGCCTTGCGCTCGGCGGCGATCCCGTCGGGCACGCTCCCCGAGTCGCCGGCCAGCGGGTGGCGCCGCCGCGTCTCCGAGTAGCGGCGGATGAGCGACTCGTCGGAGGAGTCGAAGAAGAGGACGGTGACGTCGGCCCCCTTGCGCCGGAGCTCCTCCACGATGCGGGGGGCGTCGGCGAGGAAGCGCTGCTCCCGGGCGTCGACCACCAGCCCGATGCGGGAGACCTCGCCGGCGGTGTGCCCGGACAGCTCGAGCAGCTTCTCCAGGAAGACGATGGGGAAGTTGTCGACGCAGTAGAACCCGCCGTCCTCCAGCGCCCGGAGCGCGGTGGTCTTCCCGGAGCCGGAGACGCCGGTCAGGATGACCACCTGGGTCTGCGGGGAGCCGCGGACCTCGTCGGGCAAGGGAGGGTTCACTCGACTTCCGTCCCGCCCCCGCCGCTCTCCGACGGCAGGGCGATGGCCCGGTTGAGCCGTTCCTGGAACTCCCGGGCCGAGTGGTGCCCCTGCTGCTTGAGCAGGTGGTTGCGGGCCGCCACCTCGATGATGGTGGTCATGTTGCGCCCGGGGCGGACCGGGACGACGAGCATGGGGATCTCCACGTCGAGGATGCGGAACTTGCGCTCGTCGACGCCCAGGCGGTCGTACTCGACGTCCGGATCCCACTCGCAGAGCTCGAGGACGATCTCGATCTTCTTCCGCTCGCGGATGGCGGCGACGCCGAAGAGGTCCTTGATGTTGATGATCCCCAGGCCGCGGATCTCCATGTGGTGCTTGATGATCTCGCTGCCGGCGCCCACCACCGCGTCCTGGGTGCGGCGCTTCACCTCGACGATGTCGTCGGCCACGAGCCGGTGGCCGCGCATGACCAGGTCGAGGGCGATCTCGCTCTTGCCGATGCCGCTCTTGCCGAGCAGCAGGATGCCCACGCCGAGCACGTCGAGGAGCACCCCGTGCATCGAGGTGCTGGCGGTGAGCTGCTCCTCGAGGAAGGACTGCACGCTCTCGATGAAGGTGGAGGAGAGGTGGGAGGAGCGGAAGACGGGCACGCCGGCGTCCTCGCCGGCGGCGACCACCTCGGGCGGGATCTCGATGTCCTTCGTCACCACCAGGCAGGCCACCTCCTGGCCGAAGAAGGCCCGCAGCACCTCGACGCGCCGCTCTCGCGGGAGCGTCTTCAGATAACTCATCTCGGTGTTGCCGAAGATCTGGATGCGCTCGCGGTGCAGGTACTCGGTGAAGCCCGCCAGCGCCAGGCCCGGCTTCTGGATGCGGGACGAGCTGACCTTCCGGGAGAGCCCCGACGCCCCCGCCACGAGCACGAGGCGGAGGTCGAACTTCTGGTCGTCGAGAAGGGCTCCGACCCGGATGGCTTCCATCGGCGCGGAGTGTAACGCGCACCCCTCCCCGCGTCGACCGGAGGGGGGGCCCCTTTTCGCCCCCGGGCCGTGGCTCCGGACGGGGCGTCCACGCCTTCCCGGCCTTTCGTCGTTGACTGGGGTCCCCGCCGCACCTAGATCGGTCGCGCGTCATGGACGCGCGCATCCTCTACCACGCGAACTGCTTCGACGGCTGCGCCTCCGCGGCGTACCTGGGCCGCTTCCTCCAGGCACGCCTGGGGCCCGGCCTCGGAGCCATCGATCACGTCCCGCTCCAGCACCAGGCCGGAAACCCGATCCCGCCCGATGCCTTCTCCGCGGACGTGAACGCCATCGTCGACTTCCGCTACTCGCCCTCCCCCCGGCTGGACTGGTGGTTCGACCACCACCAGAGCGCCTTCCAGCCCGCCTCGGACCGGGCCCGTTTCGAGGCCGACCGTTCGGGGCAGCGCTTCTGGGACCCCACCGCCCCCTCCTGCACCGGCTTCATCGCCCGGGTGACGCGGGAACGCTTCGGCTTCGAGGCCCCGGACCTGGCCGAGCTGGTGCGCTGGGCCGACGTCATCGACGCGGCCGCCTTCCCCTCGGCCGAGGTGGCGGTGCAGCTCGCCGAGCCGGCGCTGCGCATCATGACCTTCCTCGAGTCCACCCGGGACCCGGCCGCTCCGGGCCGGCTCATCGAGGCCCTGCGAACCCGGTCCCTGGCCGAGGTCGCCGCCGAGCCCTGGGTCTCGGACCCGCTGGTCCCGGTCCTGGAACGCCACTTCCGCTCCATCGACGGGATCCGGGCGGCGGCGCGCCTCGAGGGGGGCGTGGCCTTCCTCGATCTGGCGGCGGCCGGGCTCGAGACCGGGAACAAGTTCGTCCTGTACTGGCTCTTCCCCGCGGCCCGCTACACGGTGACGGTCTCGCACGACCCGAAGCGGGCCAAGATCTCGGTGGGCTCGAATCCCTGGGCGCGACCGCCGCGGGCCCACGACATCTCGCGCATCTGCGAGCGGTACGGCGGGGGCGGCCACCCCGTGGTGGGCGCGGTCTCCCTCGATCCGGACCGGCTCGACGACGCGCGGCGCATCGCCCGCGAGATCGTGGCCACCCTCCAGGCGGCGGCATGACCCCGGGCCAGTCCATCCTGGTCGTCGACGACGACGACGATTTCCGCGAGGCGCTCTGCGAGGTGCTCTCCGAGGCCGGCTACCCGGTCGAGCAGGCCGCCAACGGGGAGATCGCGCTGCGGCGCATCGCC
>JBAXVO010000265.1:0-4657 GCA_037129355.1 Deltaproteobacteria bacterium
GCAGCGTCGGGTTCGGGTTGGCATTCGTCCCGGCGGTCGCCCTCCCCTCGGCGCTCGCCGCGGCGGCGCTGGGGGTGCTCGCGGGGCTCCTCGGGGGCGGGAGACCGCTGCGCTCCTCCGGGCTCCTCGTCGCCGGGCTCGCCACCTCCCTCGCCGTGACGCTGCTCGAGGGCTGGACGGGGCCGGCCTCGTACCTGCTCGATCCTTTCCTCGGCATCTGGCCGGGGCCGATCTACGACGAGGCGCTCTCCCTCGACCGCCGGCTCCTCCTCTTCCGGCTCGGCACCCTCGCGTGGACGGTGGCGATGCTGGGCGTCGCGTCGACCGTCGCGGCGCGGCGCCGGACGCCCCCCGGAGGGCGCGGGGCGGGGCTCACCGTGACCGCGGTCGCGCTCCTCGCCGTGGCTGCGGTCCGGCTCTCCGGCGCTGCGTCGGGCGACCTCGCCACCCGGGCCGGGATCGACCGGACCCTGGGCGGCCGGCTCGTGGGGCCCCGCTGCGACCTCCACTTCCCGCGGGAGAAGCCGCCGGCGGAGGCGGAGCGGCTCTTCCGGGAGTGCGAGGCCGACGTGGCCGAGGTGGCCGCCGCGCTCGGCGTCTCCCCTGCACCCCAGGTGAAGGTCTGGGTCCACCGCTCCCCCGGGGAGAAGCGGCGGCTGGTGGGGGCCGGACGGACCGAGTTCACGAAGCCCTGGCTCGCCGAGATCCAGGTGCTCGACGCGCCGGGCGCTCCCCCGGCGCTCCGGCACGAGATCGTCCACGCGGTGGGCGGGAGGGTGGCGGGCGGACCGCTCGGCGTCCCGGCGCGCGGCCTCGTGCTCGTCGACGCCGGCCTGGTGGAGGGGCTCGCGGTGGCGCTCGAGGTCCCGCGCGGTGAGTGGACGGTGCACGAGTGGGCCCGGGCCATGAAGGACCTGGGGCTCCTCCCCGGCGCGGCGAGCCTCGTCGAGCCGGGCGGATTCTTCTCGGCCCCGGCGGCCCGCGCCTACGGCGCGTCGGGGAGCTTCCTCGCCTTCCTCCTCGAGCGGCGCGGCGCGGCCCCGGTGATGCGCGCCTACTCGGGGACCCCTTTCGCGGAGGCCTTCGGGGCGCCGATCGGCCGGCTGGAAGCGGAGTGGCACGCCTTCCTGGACGGCGTGCCGGTGCCGCCCGAGCTGGCGGTGGCCGCCGAGGCACGGTTCCGCCCCGCCGGCCTGCTGGGGCGGCGCTGCGCGCGGGAGACCGCCGGCCTCGAGGCCCGCGCCCTGGAGGCCGGGGGAAGCGGGGAACCGGCCCGCGCCGCCGCGCTGTGGCGTCGGGCCTTCCGCCTCTCCAGCGATCCGTCCGACCTCCGGGGACTCGGGGACGCGCTCCGGGGAAGCGACCCGGCCGGCGCCGACCGGGCCTACACGGAGGCCCTCGAGGCCATCGGCGCGGGAGCGCCGGCGCTGCGATCCAGCCTGCTCGAGTCGCGCGGCGACCTGGCCTGGCGCGCGGGGGACGCCGCGGGGGCGGCGGCCCGTTACCGGGAGGCCCTCGCGCTCCATCCCGACCGCGCCCGGGAGCGGTTGCTCACCGCCAAGGTGAAGGCCGCCACCGCCCCGGACCTCGCCGGCGCCGCGCCCTGGTTCCTGGGCACGGGCGACGCCGAGACGACCCTGCAGGCGCTCGCCGGTTCCGCCGATCCGCTCGGCCCCTACCTGGCCGGGCGGTACGCCCTCTCCCGGGGGGACGCGGCCCGGGCCATCCCGCTCCTCGAGCGGGCGCTCGAGGGACCGCTGCCCTCGGTCGCCTTCCGGGTCGAGGCGCTCTCCTCGCTGGCCACGGCCCGCTGCCGGCTCGGCGACGTGGCCGGGGCCCGGGAGGACTGGGCGCGCCTCGAGCGCACCACCGACCGGGAGGCCGACCGGGAGAGGGCCCGCCACGCCGCGCTTCGCTGCGGCACCTGAGTCGACGGGAGGGCGGCTACTTCACTCCGCGCAGCCGGTCGATGGCCGCCTTCGGGTTCTTCACCCCGTTCTTGAGGAGCCACCAGGCCACCTTCGCTCCGCCGGCGGCCAGCACCCCGAGGTAGCCGTGGCTCACGAGCCGCGCCGTGGACGCGTGGATGTGGACGCGCACGCGCTGCTCCGGCTCGCGCGCCAGGAGGAGCTTGAAGAAGGCGATCCCGAACTCGCCGACGTCGTCCCCCTGGATGGCCGTGATCTGCTTCACCGCCGGTGCAGGAAGCACGAGGGTGAAGTCGGGATCCGGCTCGGTCCCGGGCTCCACGCTGGCCTCGCCCCCCGCCATGGAGAAGCGGGCCGGGCCGGAGGCGAGGTCGAGCGCCACGCGCGCGTCGCGGGCCAGGGGACGGGTCGCCTTGCGTGCCGCCGGGGAGGTCGCGAAGAAGCGCGCCAGGGCGTCGGTACCGGGATCGGTCATGCCCCAGTCTATTCCGTCACGCCGCCCCGGGGTTGCGGGATGGGGCCGCTACAGGGGCCCCGCGGCCGATTGACTGGCGCGGCGCCCCGTGGTTTGACCACCGCATGCGATTCCCGCCGTTCGTCGTTCTCGCAGCGCTCTCCTTGGCCGCCTGCGCCCGCAACATCCCCAACACCGAGATCCGGGACACCCCCGACAACCGCGCCATCATCGGGGTCATCGACTCGTACCGGAAGGCCTTCGACACCCGCAACACCGATGCCGTGATGGCGCTCGTCTCGCCGGCCTACTACGACGACGCCGGCACCGTCGATCCCTCCGACGACATCGACTACAAGGCGCTCCCCGGCGTGCTGCGCGACACCTTCACGCGCATCTCCCAGGTCCGCATCGAGTTCGGCATCACCGACATCATCGTGAACGGCAACAAGGCCCAGGCCGACCTCTTCTACGACGCCAAGTACCGGGTGATGACGCCGCGCGTGGAGATCCCCAAGCGCGACACCGACATCCAGCGGATCCTGTTCGAGCGCGACGGACAGACCTGGAAGATCGTCTCCGGCCTGTAGCCCCTCGGCGGGGCACGGTCACCGGGGCGAGCCCAGGAACCCCTCGGCGGCGCCGATGCGGCGCCACCGCGCCGTGACCACCTTCCACCCGTCCTTCTCCCGCTCGAGCGACGCCTCGATGCGCCAGGTGTCGCCCGCCTCCGGCAGGCGCCCGGCGATCCCCGTCCCCTTCCCTCCGCGGATCAACGCCGCGTCGAATCTGGCCTCGGCCCGGTCGCCGTCGACCTTCACCCGGACCGACACCGGCACCACCGCGTTCCAGGATCCCCGCAGCATCTGGTAGGTGACGAACTGCTTCAGTTCGTGGTGCCCCATGCCCTCCCCCTGGAAGCGCTCGCTCACCGCGGCCATCACGTCGCCGGGGCGCTTCTCCTCCACGGCGCCCGATGCGCGCTCGAGGAGCGCCTGGATGGCCTCCTCGTCGGTGGGCTCCGTCCGGAGCGCCCGGATGACGACCAGGCAGGCCAGCGCCGCGAGGAGGGCGAGCAGGAAGACCGCGACGTTTCGGGGGATTCTCATGGGCCTTCCCGGGGCGGGGCCCGGGGGCGCCATTGGAGTAGACTCCGGCCCGTGGCGCAAGACCGGGACAGGCCGACGCAGGCGGACCAGCACAACGAGCGGGGCATCGAGCTCGCCGACCGTGGCTGGCTGGAGGAGGCCGAGAAGGAGTTCGAGAAGGCCATCGCCCTCGACCCGGCCTCGGCCCACCCCCACGAGAACCTGGCCATGCTCCACGCCCGGCGGAAGCGCTGGCGCGAGGCGCTGCTCGCCCACCTGAAGGCGGTCGAGGTCGAGCCGCTCAGCTCCGGGGCCCGGTTCACGCTGGCCTCCTTCCTCGCCAACCACGCCCTCGAGATGGCCGAGTCCGAGTACCGGGAGGCCATCGCCGCCGATCCCGAGCACGCCGAGGCCCACCTCGAGCTCGGCCTGGCCCTCGCCGACATGGGAAAGGGCGCGGAGGGGCTCGCCGAGCTCGCCATCGCCGTCCGGCTCGCGCCCGAGGACCCGATGGCGCGCCAGGAGCTCGCGAGCCTCCTCATGGACGAGGGGGACTACCGGACCGCCATCGGTCACCTGCGGGAGGCGGCTCGGCTCGACCCGGAGAGCTTCGAGACCCACCTCGACCTGGGGCTCTGCTACGCGCAGAAGGGGTTCTACGAGGAGGCGGAGCGGGCCTACGAGAAGGCCCGCTCGTTCCGGCCCGACGACGCGGTCGTGAACTACGACCTGGCCTCCCTCTACGCGCAGTGGGGGCGCTCGGCCGACGTGCTCGCGCCGCTCGGCAAGGCGCTCGAGGTCGACCGGGAGAAGGTCCGATCCTGGCTCTCCTCCGACCCGGTCTTCGACGCCCTGCGCGGCAGCGACGCCTTCGATCAGCTCGTCGCCGGTTGAGCCGGGGCGGGCCGCCCCTGCGGGTACCCTGGGGTCATCATTTTTTTTACGCCCCATATGATGTACCCAGAACCAACGACATTGTGGTGTCGTCGTCCGCCGGAGGGGACTACATTTTTTTCACATGCTCGAAGCTCGTCCGATGAAGAACCGAGCCCCACGAAGACGCCTCCGGGTTCGCGTGGTCACGCCGCGAGGACCGTCGATGACGGTCGACGTGAGCCGCGGCGGCTTTTCCACCAGCGTGATGCGCGTCCTCGCACCCGACACCCGGTTCGAGGGGACGATTCACT
>JBAXVO010000266.1:0-4592 GCA_037129355.1 Deltaproteobacteria bacterium
CGGCGTCAGCGCCGCCTCTTGTTCCAGCTTCACGTCCGGGCCCAGGGTCACCTTCCGTGCGTGCACCTCCAGGATCTGGACCCTCCCGCTCCGGTCTGGCCGGTCGACCAGCACCTGCCGGTCGAAGCGGCCGGCGCGCAGCAGGGCCGGATCGAGCACCTCGGGCCGGTTGGTGGCGGCCAGCAGCACGAGGCCCGTGGAGACGTCGAAGCCGTCCAGCTCCACCAGCAGCTGGTTGAGCGTCTGTTCCTTCTCGTCGTGGCCGCCGCCCATCGCGCCCATGGCGTTGCGGGCGCGCCCCAGCGCGTCCAGCTCGTCGATGAAGATGATGGCGGGCGCCTTCTTGCGTGCCTGCTCGAAGAGGTCGCGCACCCGGGCCGCGCCCACGCCCACGAACATCTCCACGAACTCCGACCCGGAGATGGAGAAGAAGGGAACGCCGGCCTCGCCGGCCACCGCCTTGGCGAGCAGCGTCTTGCCGGTGCCCGGCGGCCCGACCAGCAGGACGCCCTTGGGCATCCGGGCGCCGAGCCGGCCGTAGCTCTTCGGGTCCTTCAGGAAGGCCACCACCTCGGCGAGCTCGGCCTTGGCCTCGTCCACGCCGGCCACGTCGGCGAAGGACGTCCTGGTGTCGGTCTCGACGTAGACCTTGGCCTTCGACTTCCCGATGGCCATGAGGCCGCCGCCGGGGCCGCCGGGCCCGCCCTGCATGCGCCTGGCCAGGAACATCCATACGCCGAAGAAGAAGAGCACCGGCAGGATCCAGGAGAGAAGCATGCCAAGGAAGTTGCTCTCCAGCCGCCCGGCGTAGGTCACCCCGGCGGCGTCGAGCTCCTTCGAGATGTCGGGGTCGACGCGGGTGGTGACGAACCGGCTCTTGCCCTCGAGCGGCTTCTTGAGGCTGCCCTCGATGCGATCCGGCCCGATGGTCACCTTCTCGACGTCGCCGGCTCGCACCAGCCCCTGGAACTGGCTGTACGGGATGTTGGCGACTTCCTGGGAGCGCGCCCAGAGGCCTTGCAGCAGGAGCACGCCCATGAAGGCGAGGGCCATGTAGAACATGTTGAAGCGAGTCTTGTTGTTCATGACGGGTTCCACGGCTACGCCGCCTCCATGGGCCGCACCGGCGACACGTAGCCCGTGGGCTTCACGACAGCCACCGACCGGGCCATTCGCGTCACGATCGCCTCGGCCGTGCTGCCGATCAGGATGCCCCCCAGCCCCTTGTGCCCCGAGCTGCCCAGCACGACGAGATCGACATCGAGCTCCTCCGCCAGGGCCGGGATCGCCGACGCGGGGTTGCCGGCCGGAAGGTGGGCGCCGGCGATGAAGGACCCGAGGTGCGCCTCCGTGATCAGCTCGTCCAGCTGCTCGCGCGCGAGCTTTCGTTGCTGGTCCCGGAAGGCCTTCGTGCGCTTCGCGCCGAACTTCGACCGGATCAGCGCCTCGGCCGGAATGCTCCAGGCGTGGGCGACGTGGAGCTCGATCGGCCGCGTACCGGCGATGCGGAGGACCAGCTCGAGGACGCGGAGAGCCAGGTCCCGCTCGACGCTCCCGGAAACACCAGGATCCACGGCCGCCAGAGCCCGCCGCGGGAATGGGACCCTGCCAGGGTAGACCGACCAGACCGGGACGGGGCACTTGCGGAAGAGGTGCTGGGTCACGGAGTCGGGTCCGAACGGGTCTTCCCCGCGGGCGGGGACCACCAGGAGGTCGGGGGACGCGGCGATGGCGTGGAGGACGACGCTGTGCCAGGGGACCTCCCCGTCGAGCATGGTCGAGCGGACGCGCCCAGGGGGCAGCGAGGACCGGGCCAGGTCCTCCAGGCTGCGCAGGAGCGACTCCCGGTCCTCCCGGACCATGCGCAGGACCTTCCGCCCGAAGGAGGTCTTGAAGACCTGGTCCTCGGACCGACCAACGGCGCCGATCACGGTGAGCGTTCCGTCGCCGCGTTGCGTGGCCTCGGCGGCGGCGGCGAGGGCCTCGCTGGCGGGTGCGTGCGCCTCGACGAAGACCCACACGTTCTCGAGACCCTTCATGTCGTCCCCTCCGTCCGTACCGGGCGCGGCACCGACCGCGCCGCCGACGGTTCCCAGGATCTAGGGCCGGGAGGACTCTAAGAAAATAAGGAAATATCGAGGTAATACTTTGAAAAACTGGATGCAACGGCCGATGGTCCCCGCCGGGATCACGCCAGGTCGAAGCGATCCAGGTTCATCACCTTGCTCCAGGCGGCGACGAAATCCCGCACGAACGCCTCCTGCGAGTCGCTGCACGCATGGACCTCCGCGAGGGCCCGGAGCCGGGAGTTCGACCCGAAGACCAGATCGGCGACGGTGCCGGTCCAGCGGAGCTCGCCGGTGGCCCGATCGCGCCCCTCGAGCACGCCCTCCGACGTGGCGGACTTCTGCCACCGGGTGCGCATGTCGAGCAGGTTCACGAAGAAGTCGTTGGTCAGCAACCCCGGACGCTGGGTGAAGACGCCGTGGCTCGACTGGCCCACGTTCGCGTTCAGTGCGCGAAGGCCACCGATGAGGACGGTCATCTCGGGAGCGGTGAGCGTCAGGAGGCTCGCCCGCTCCACCAGCAGCGCGGCGGCTGCGCTCTCGAGTCCCTTGCGGGCGAAGTTGCGGAATCCGTCCGAGGTCGGCTCCAGCACGGCGAACGAGTCCACGTCGGTCTGCGCCTGCGACGCATCCATGCGCCCCGGAGAGAAGGGGACCTTCACGTCCTGCCCGGCCTTCTTCGCCGCCGCCTCCACCGCCGCGCAGCCGCCCAGCACGATCAGGTCGGCCAGGGAGACCTTCTTGCCGCCGGGCTGGGCGCCGTTGAACTCCTTCTGGATGGCTTCCAGCTTCTGCAGCACCTTCGCCAGCTCGGCGGGCTGGTTCACCTCCCAGTCCTTCTGGGGCGCGAGGCGGATGCGCGCACCGTTGGCGCCGCCCCGCTTGTCGGTGCCCCGGAACGTGGACGCCGACGCCCAGGCGGTCGCCACCAGATGGGAGATGGAGAGGCCGGAACCGAGGATCCTGGCCTTCAGGGCCGCGACGTCCGTCTCGTCGACGAGCGGGTGATCGACGGCAGGGATCGGGTCCTGCCAGATCAGCTCCTCCTTCGGTACCAGGGGGCCCCGGTACCGGGAGCGCGGTCCCATGTCCCGATGGGTCAGCTTGAACCAGGCGCGGGCGAAGGCGTCGGCGAGATCCTTCGGGTTCTCCATGAATCGGCGCGAGATCTTCTCGTAGGCCGGGTCCATGCGCATGGCCATGTCGGCCGTGGTCATCATCGGGGCGTGGCGGCGGGAAGGATCGTGCGCGTCGGGCACGGTGCCCTTCGCGGCGGGGTCCCGCGGCGTCCACTGGTGCGCACCGGCCGGGCTCTTCGTCAGCACCCACTCGTACCCGAACAGGTTTCCGAAGTAGCCGCCGTCCCAGCGGACCGGATCGTTGGTCCAGGCGCCTTCGATTCCGCTCGTGATGGTGTCGTCGCCCTTGCCGCTGCCGAAGGCGTTCTTCCAGCCGAACCCCTGCTCCTCGATGCCGGCGGCCTCGGGTTCGGGTCCGACGTACTTGCCCGGATCGGCCGCGCCGTGGGCCTTGCCGAAGGTGTGACCGCCGGCGACGAGCGCCACGGTCTCCTCGTCGTTCATGGCCATGCGGGCGAAGGTCTCGCGGATGTCCCGCGCCGAGGCGAGCGGATCCGGCTTTCCGTTCGGCCCTTCCGGATTCACGTAGATGAGCCCCATCTGGACCGCGCCCAGCGGGTTCTCGAGCTCGCGGTCGCCACGGTAGCGCTTGTCGCCCATCCACTCGGCCTCGGGTCCCCAGTAGATCTCCTCGGGCTCCCAGACGTCCGGGCGCCCCCCGCCGAAGCCGAAGGTCTTGAACCCCATCGAATCCAGGGCGACGTTGCCCGCCAGGATCATGAGGTCGGCCCAGGAGAGCTTCCGGCCGTACTTCTGCTTGATCGGCCAGAGCAGGCGGCGCGCCTTGTCGAGGTTGCCGTTGTCCGGCCAGCTGTTGAGGGGAGCGAAGCGCTGCGTTCCGGAGCCCGCGCCGCCACGGCCGTCGGCGACCCGGTAGGTGCCCGCGCTGTGCCACGCCATGCGGATGAAGAACGGCCCGTAGTGGCCGTAGTCCGCGGGCCACCAGTCCTGGGAATCGGTCATCAGGGCATGGAGGTCCTTCACGACGGCGTCCAGGTCGAGGCTCTTGAACTCCTCGGCGTAGTCGAACGCCTCGCCCATGGGATCGGACAGGGGGGAGTTCCGTTCGAGGACCTCGAGCTTCAGCTGGTTCGGCCACCAGTCGGCATTGGTCTGGGCTCCCGCCTGCGTGTTCCGGGGAGCGCCGCTCGGGAACGGGCACTTCGCGTCGTTCGACATGGGGATCTCCTTCGCTACAGTGCTGCGGTCAGGACGATTCGCTCTCGCTTCGACACGACGACGCCGCCCGGCTTCTCCACGGTCACCGCGAAGAGCTTGGGTTCGAAGACGCGGATGGCGGCCCGGATCGGGACGACGACCTCGCCGTCCACCACGTCGAACACGCCCCCGTCCACCGGGTGGGCCTGGTCGCGCTTCCCGTCGAAGA
>JBAXVO010000267.1:0-4559 GCA_037129355.1 Deltaproteobacteria bacterium
TGGATGTCATCGGCAACAACATCGCCAATTCCAGCACGACCGGCTTCAAGCTGACCGGTCCTGGCGGCGCGACCCTCGCCTACCAGATCTTCCAGGGCTCGGGCACGGGCGGCACCGTCTGGGCGAACGCCACCACCTCGAACCCCTACGCCGGGAGCGCGCCGTCCAGGGCCGCCGTCGCGTACCTCGCGACCGCCTCGATCGCCGCCGCCCAGGACGTCGCGGCCGGGATCTACGCCGACACCGTCACCGTGACGGTGAACTACTAGCCATGGCGCCTCGCCTCGCCCTCGCCGCCCTCCTCGTGCTCACGGCGCCGCTCCTCCCGGGCGCCGGCGGGGTCCGGGCGGCGGAGGTGCAGGTGAACCCCGTGGTGGTGAGCCTCTCGTCGGCCGTCCGCAGCGCCATCGTCGTCGTCCGCAACCAGGGGTCGGAGACGGTGCGCTTCGAGTTGCAGGCGCGAGGGTGGGGGCAGAGCCCCTCGGGGGAGATGCTCCTCGACTCCACCGCCGACCTCGCCGTCTACCCGCCGGTGCTCGTGCTGGGGCCGGGGGAGGAGCGCAACGTCCGGATCGGCGCGGCCACGCCCTTCGGACCGGTGGAGAAGACCTACCGGGTCTTCCTCCAGGAGATGGCCCCGCCCGAGAAGCCGGAAGGGGCCGCGCAGATCCGCGTCCTCTCCCGCATCGGGCTCCCCGTCTTCCTGGCGCCGGCCCGGCCGGTGGACCGGGCGGTGCTCACCGACCTCGCCGTCCGGGACGGCAAGGCCACCTTCGTGCTCAAGAACGAGGGCACGGTGCACGTCCGTCCGACGGCGGTGAAGGTGATCGCGCGCGGCGGGGACGGCAAGGTGGCCTTCGAGCAGGATCTCCCCGCCTGGTACGTCCTCGCCGGGGGAACGCGCATCTACGAGGTGTCGTTCCCGGCCGGCGCCTGCGCCTCGGTCCGGGAGGTGGAGGTCTCGGTCGACATCCCTCGCGAGGTGCTCCGCGCGAAGGCCGCCGCTGCCGGCGCCTGTGCTCCGTGAGCCGTGGGCGCGCTCCTGCTCATCGCCGCGATCGCGATGGCGGGACCCGCGACGGGCGCCGAGCGCCCCGCGGGTGACCTGGCGCAGCTCGACGTCCGGCTGAACGGCGCTCCCCGCGGCGAGTCGCTCGTGCTCCTCGCCGGGGACGACGCCTGGGTCGCCATCGAGGACCTCCACGGCTACGGCGTCCAGAGCTTCCAGGGGGAGCGGCGCGCCTGGAGCGGCAAGGAATGGGTCTCGCTCCGCTCGCTCGCGCCGCAGCTCCGCTTCGATCTCGACACCCGCACCTTCGCGCTGTCGCTCACCGTGGGGCCGGCGCTCCTCGGCTCGGAACGGATCGACATCGGCTACCAGCGCCCCCCCGGCACGGTCATGGGGGACGCCACGAGCGCGTTCGTGAACTACGCGGCCCAGGTGGATCTCCAGAAGCAGGTGTCCGGTTTCGGCGAGGCCGGGGTGAGCTCTGGACCGGCGCTCCTCTCCTCCGGCTTCGCGGTGAACCCAGGAGGGCAGGCGGTCCGGGGCATCACCGCCTTCACCTACGACCTGCTCGCCCGGCTCGAGAAGCTGGTGGTCGGCGACGCGGTCGTCTCCGGACAGGGGGCGGGGACGTCGGGCGTCGTGGGAGGGGTCACCTGGTCCCGCGACTTCTCGCTCGACCCGTACCTGGTCACCGCGCCGCGCCCGGCCTTCACCGCCTTCGCCCCCACGCCGTCCGTTCTCGAGGTCTGGGTGAACGGGGCCATGGTGCGGCAGCAGCAGGTTCCCGCCGGAACGCTCGACCTCACCGGCATCCCGGTCGTGGCCGGTGCCGGGACGGTGCGCACGGTGCTCCGCGACGCCTACGGACGCGAGCAGGCCTTCGACCTCCGCTCCAACTTCGCCCCCGGACTGCTCGCCCCGGGACTCACCGAGTTCAGCTACACCGCGGGCTTCCTCCGGAGCCGGCTCGACGTGGCCAGCTTCGACTACACCCGCCCGATGCTGCTGGCGCGCCAGCGCGTGGGGCTCGACGAGGTGGTCACGGTCGGCGGGCGCGCCGAGCTCTCCCTCGACCGCGCCATGGCCGGCCCCTCGATCACCATGGGTACGGTGGCCGGGCAGGTCGACCTCGAGCTCCTCGGGAGCGTGGCGCAGGGCGCCCTGGGCGGATCGGCCATCGCCTCCTGGTCCTGGGCGGGCCGGCGCTGGTCGAGCGGGATCCGGGTTCGCGCCACCTCGCCCGCCTACGCCACCGCGGTGCTCGACCCCTGGATGGACCGGCCGCTCGCCGACGTCACCGCCTACGGGTCGGTCTCCCCGCTCGACCGGCTCGGGCTGGGCATCGACCTCGTGGCGGCCCGCTGGCGGGACGGGGGGGACGGCCTGACCGCCACGCTCCGCGCCGACCTCGCCCTCGGGGCGGGGCTGACCCTGCTCGCCTCCGTCACCCATACGGTGGGTGGAACGGCCGCCGGCCCGGGTGGGATGGTCTCCCTCTCCTGGGCCTTCGGCGACCGGTCCACGGCCCAGGCGTCGGCCGGGGCGGGGGTCGCCGGCCCGGTCGCAGCGGCAGCCGTCTCCCACACCCTGCCGGTCGGATCCGGGTACGGCTACCGAGTCGAGGGGCAGACCGGCGCGGACGTGGCCCGGGGTTCGGGGCTGTTCCAGTACCAGACCGGGTTCGGGCGGTACGAGGCCCAGGTCGACCAGTTCGGGTCGACCACCGCCGGCATCGTGCGCGCCGCCGGCGGCATCGTCGTGGCCGGAGACCGGGTCTTCGCGACGCGGCCGGTGGAGGAGGCCTACGCGCTCGTCCGCGTGGGCGTCCCGGGCGTCACCGCCTACCTCGAGAACCAGGAGGCGGGCGTCACCGACGAGCAGGGGGACCTCCTCGTCCCGGCGCTCCTCGCCCGCTACTCCAACCGGCTCTCCATCCGAGCCGCCGACATCCCGATGGACTACGAGGTCGGCAGGGTGGAGCAGCGGGTCGCGCCGGGACGCAAGTCGGGGATGGTCGTCCGCTTCGACGTGAGCCCCATCCGCGCCGTGACCGGACGGCTGCGGATCGAGGGGGAGGGTGGCCTGGCGCCGGGCGGGGGCGAGCTGGTGGTGCTCCAGGACGGCGCCGAGCTCCGGGCGGCCACCACGGCAGACGGGCGTTTCTTCCTGGAGGGGGCGCGCCCTGGCGCCCACGACGCCGAGGTGATCTGGCGCGGGGGCACCTGCCGGGCCACCATCGTCGTCGCGGAGAAGGCCGGCATCCAGGACGTGGGGGAGCGCGCGTGCGATCCGCGCCCCCGGGTGGCGTCGGCGAACTGACGGCGACTCGAGGCGCCGCCCGTTCAGCGCTCGACGACCGCGCCGGGCGTGCCGTCGGTGAAGGCGGTCAGGACCACCGGGAAGACCGACGCTCGGCCCGCCGCGGCCACCGCCGCCCGGCAAGCGTGGGACGAGGCGGCGCCACAGGGCAGGCTGGCCCGGCCGGGCTCGATCACGAACGCGGCGGGTGGCGCGGCCGACGGGGAACGGGACCGGAGAGGCGCCACCACCCGCACCGACACGCCGAAGGTGGTGCTCCGCGACTCGGCCCGGGCGACCGTCGACCCGGCGAGGAGGAGCATCGCGATGGCGGCGCGCCATGTGGTCATGCACCCACACTGGTTTGCATCCGGCGGGCCGCCAAGGGCCCTCAAGGGTTTCGCCCGGTTGGGGGGTCCCGGGCACCGGTCACCCGTGACCCAGGGTGACGGGCGCAGCCCCGCCGGCTCCGGCCCCCGAAGGGCGGGTGCGGCCCGGCTTTCCGCGTGGGCATGCTGCGCCATGCGCTCCACCCTCGTCCTGCTCCTCGCCGCCGCGCACGCCGCCGCGCACGTCCCGTCCGACGCCCGAGCCGACGACCCGGAGGAGCGGGTGGACGTGACCGAGGCCGAGGCCATCGACGCCACCCCCTTCGGCGCGGTGGTGGCGCGCAACTGGGCCGCCTGGTCGGGCGGCAAGGACGAGCTCGCCAGGGCCGACCTCGTCGCGCTCATCGCCCGTCCCGAATTCCGTGGCGAGGATGCCGCCGCGCTCGCCGCCCTGGAGCGCTACACGGTGAAGGGTGGACCCGTCACGCGCGGGGCCGCCGTGGCGCTCGACGATCCGAGGACCCTGAAGCGCTACCGGACCGGCGTGGCCACGCTGCGGGGCGCGCGCCGCGTGCTCTTCGCCCCGGGCGCCCCCGACTTCGCCCGGCTCCAGCAGGGGCCGGCGGGGGACTGCTACTTCTTCTCCGGCGCCGGATGGATCGCCCGGTACCGCCCCGAGGTCATCCGGAAGGCCATCGCGACGCTCCCCGACGGTCGCTACCAGGTGACCTTCCCGAACGGCGACGCAGCCGTGGTGACGTTCCCCACCGACGCCGAACTGGCCGTGAACGACTCGGCGTCGACGCTCCAGGATGGTCTCTGGATGCCGGTGCTCGAGAAGGCCACCGGGGTGATCATGGCGCGCCATGGAGGGAGGTCGGCCGACATCGCCGACCCCACCGTCGCCATCGACGTCCCCAGCG
>JBAXVO010000268.1:0-4546 GCA_037129355.1 Deltaproteobacteria bacterium
GGTGCTCCCCTGGCTGCTGCCGAGCCAGGTGGGGAAGCCGCCCAGGGCGAGCTGCGCGTAGATCCCCCGGTACGCGTTGATGGTCGAGTCCCGGCTGTCGTAGACCGCGTTCAAGGTGACGCCCGAGAGCGTGTACTCGCTCGGATTGAACCCGTAGAAGGTGCTGTAGGCGTAGTGGCTGGTGACGACCGGGGACGGAGCCGCCAGGTCGAGCGACTCGTCGACGATGCCGAAGTACCGGTCGAGCCGGATGCCGCCTCCGAAGTAGAGGTCGCCCCAGACCCTCCGGAGCGCCACCTGGTGGAGGCGCAGGAGGTTGAACTTCATCGGCTGGCCGCCGTCGATGGGGGTGGTGCTTCCCCATCCAGAGATCGAGAAGGAGGTCGAGCTGAGCGGCGTCCCGGTGGAGAGGCCGTAGGTATCCTGGTTGTAGAGCAGGAAGCGCCAGTCGCCGATGAGCATCCAGTCGTTGTGCGAGGTGAGGACGGTGCTCCCGAGCTGGAGCACGAGCTGCTTGTTGGTCGTGAGGAGGACGAGCAGCGAGGCGCTCGACATGGTGGTGTCGCCCGGATCGCCGAGGAGCATGCCGGCCTTGGAGACGAGCCCGATCAGGAAGCCGAGCGCCGGGTTGTACCCGATGGCCGGGATGATGGACGGGTAGAACTCGAACGGCTTCGGCTGCACCTTCTCCGGCGGCTCACGCCGGAAGAGGTCGGTGATGTCCCGGCGATCGACGTAGGGCTCGGACCTCGGGGCAGCCCCCTGGTCCTTGCGCGATACCCCGACCACCGAGGTCGCGGGCGACGACTCCGTCTCCTGGGCCCCGGCCACTCCTGGCCGCCCGGCGAGCACGGCAAGCCAGGCGATGGCCAGGAACGTGGTCCGGCGGGACCTCACTATTCGCTCGCGCGGTTGTTCCGCTGCGCCGCCTCGAGCCGCTTCACGTCGGCCGGCGAGAGTTGCGGCCGGTCGATGAAGAGCGTGATCTTCCCGATCTTCCCGGTGAAGGTGAAGGGGGTCTGGTAGTCGGCGTCGTCGACGGGGGTGCCGGTATCGGAGCCGACGTCCAGGTTCTCGTCCCAGGCCAGGATGAACGGGAGGGTGTGCTCCATCTTCTGGGTGTCGACCACCTTGCCGTCCACCTTGAGGACGCCGGTCCCGCTCCGCCCGATGCCGGACATGTCGTTGAAGGCCAGCGTCGCAGGCCCGAGCCCGTCGTACTTGAAGTCGAACTCGAGCACGTGCTTGCCGGGCGCGAGCGCCTCGGGCCCCTGCCACTTCACGTGCTTCAGGCCGACCAGGTTCCAGTTGAAGATGGGCTTGCCCTTGAGCAGGTAGAAGCCGTAGCCGGCGAAGCGCCCGCCGGTCGTGATGAGCATGCCCTCGGCCCCGCCCTGGGGAACCTCGATCTCGGCCTTGAAGTTGTAGGAGGCGTTCAGGATGGAAGGCGCGTCGCCGTAGGGTGTCCCGGTGAGCGGCGCCGTCCAGGTGAACGTGTTCCGGCCGGCGGTGATGCTCGGGCGCGGCGTGATGATCCGGGTCGCCACCGTCGCGTCGAGCGGGAGCACCTGGTACTTCTTCGCCTCCTTCCAGAAGAGGTCGGAGAGCTCCTTCACCTTCTTCGGATTCTTCGCGGCGAGGTCATTCGACTGGGTCCAGTCGTTGCGCAGGTCGTAGAGTTCCCACGGATAGTTGGCCGGGTCGACGCCCACGCCGCCGAGCACGTTCCACGGCGGACGCATCACCTTCGTGCTGGCGATCCAGCCGTCCTGGTAGATGGCGTGATCACCGAACATCTCGAAGTACTGGGTCCTGTGGGTCGAGGGGGCCTTGGCGTTCCTGGCATCGAACGTGTAGGCCATGCTGACGCCCTCGATCGGGCTCTGCTTCACGCCGTCCACCACCGTGGGCGGGCGGATCTTGGTCGCCTCGAGGATCGTCGGCACGATGTCGATGACGTGGTGGAACTGCTCACGGATGCCGCCCCGGTCCTTGATGACCGCCGGCCACGAGATGGCGACGCCCTGCTTGGTTCCGCCGAAATGGGAAGCGACCTGCTTGGTCCAGGAGAAGGGCGTGCTGAACGCCCATGTCCAGGGCACCGCCATGTGGTTGTAGGTCCGGTCCGAACCCCAGACGTCGTAGAAGTACTTGAGCTGGGCCTCCACCGGGACCTCGACCCCGTTGAACATGGCGACCTCGTTGGGGGTGCCCACGAGCGTGCCCTCGGCCGACGAGCCGTTGTCGCCGCTGATGTAGACGATGAGCGTGTTGTCGAGCTTCCCCATGTCCTCGACGGCCTGGATGACCCGGCCGATCTCGTAGTCGGTGTACATGAGGTAGGCGGCGTAGACGTCGACCTGGCGCAGGAACATCTTCCTCTCGTCGGCGTTCAACTGCTCCCACTCCTTGAGCAGGTCCTTGGGCCAGGGGGTGAGCTTCGCATCCTGCGGGATGACGCCGAGCCGCTTCTGGTTCGCGAAGATCTGGTTGCGAAGCTCGTTCCACCCCTTGTCGAAGAGCTTCAGCTCGGTGGCCTTCTTGATCCATTCCGGCGTCGGGTGATGCGGCGCGTGGGTCCCACCCGGCGCGTAGTAGACGAAGAAGGGCTGGTCGGGCGTGAGCGTGTTCACCTGGTTCATGTAGCCGATGGCCTCGTCGGCCATCGCCGTGATCAGGTTGTAGGAGGGGTTGCCCTGGAACGGGTAGATGTACGTGGTGTTGCGGGCCAGGTTGCCGGGCTGCCACTGGTTCGTGTCGCCGCCCATGAAGCCGTAGAAGTACTCGAAGCCCATCCCGACGGGCCACTGGGTGAAGGGGCCGATGGGCGAGGCCTGGAACGACGGGGTGTTGTGGTTCTTCCCGAACCAGGAGGTCCGGTAGCCGTTGTCCCGGAGGATGCGCCCGACGGTGGCCTTGTCGTCGGTGATGAAGCTGTCGTAGCCGGGGAACCCCGTGGCCTGCTCGGAAACCACGCCGAACCCGGCCGAGTGGTGGTTGCGCCCGGTGATGAGCGCGGCCCGGGTGGGCGAGCAGAGCGCCGTGGAGTGGAAGTTGGTGTAGCGCAGCCCGTTCTGGGCGATGCGGTCCAGCGCCGGCGTGGGGATGACGCCACCGAAGGTGGAGGGCGCCCCGTAACCGACGTCGTCGGTGATGATGAGGAGCACGTTGGGCGCGCCCTTCGGCGGGACGACGCGCGCGGGCCAGAAGGGCTTCGAGCCCTTGGTCGTGCGCTCGATCTTGCCGCCGAACTTCTGCGGCGGCGGCGGGAGCTGCTTGCCGTCGATGGTGATCGTCGCCGACGGGGAGCCCGGGACCCCGGTGGTCCCCTGGGCCCGGGGAGCGGGGCCAGGAGCGAGGAGGAACGCGAGCGCGGACAGGATGCCGCCCATGCGGCCGATGTTGGCGGATGGCGGTGTGCGACGAACGATCATGGATTCCCCCTCCTGGACTGAAGCGCAGACTCCGAAGACGCATTGGGTTTATTGAGCCGGTGCCCGGGGGATCAATGCGTTTTGTGCATTTCCGGGGGCTACGGGAACAACCTCTTACGCCCCTGGAGGGGCCCCGGCCGGGGCGTGAACCTCATTCCAGACCCCGTTAGTGGGTCGCGGTGGCCTCCCTCGCGCCCCGCCCCGCTACCACGACCATGCCCGCCGGCGCCTGGGGTCGGGTCGCGCTCGACGACTTCGACGCGGTCGCCTCGGTCAACACGGTTTTCACCGAAAGTTACACCCAGATCGGCAGGGGCCGGCCGGCGGTCCGGGCGGCGATCGCCACCACCCCTCGGATGCAGATCGTCTCCGTCTCCCGGTCCCCCGGGGTTCGGATCCGGGGGGCGTCGTCGGGGGCGACGAGCCTCCTCGCCATCCCCATCGACAGCCCCGCGCTCCACATCCTCGGCGCGCAGTGCGCTCCCGGAACGCTCGCGTACGTTCCACCGGCCCGTGAGTACGAGCTCCTGAGCGCCCTGCCCCACCGGGTGCTCGCCGTCGCGGTCGACCCCGACCGCCTCGACGCCGTGGCCCGCGCGCGATGGGGCTTCCCCATGCCCAGGACCTGTTCCGGCCCCTGCTTCCGGTCGAAGGATCCCGCGGCCGTCCTGCGGGCCGCCCGGACCTGGGGGCGCTGGCTCGTCGCCGCGATGCACGACCCGGGGATGCTCCTCGACCCCGCGGCGGCCGAGCGGATGGAGGAGGAGGTGCTCGGGGCCTACCTGGACGCGGTCCATCCCGAGCCGGCGAATCGTCCACCGACGCCGCGAAGGGAACTGGCGCGCCGGGCCGAGGCCTTCATCCGCGACTCCCTCCGGGAGCCCACCCGGGTCGACGACATCTGCTCCGCGGTCCAGGCTTCCACCCGTGCACTTCACAATGCCTTCAAGCAGGTCTACGGGATCCCGCCGAAGACCTACCAGAAGGCGCTCCGGCTCGCGTCCGTGCGCCAGGAACTGCTGGCGGGGCGCCCGGGCGCATCGGTGTCGGCGACTGCCGTGAAGTGGGGCTTCTTCCAGTTCGGCTACTTCGCGATGGACTACCGCCGGATG
>JBAXVO010000269.1:0-4509 GCA_037129355.1 Deltaproteobacteria bacterium
GGGAGTTTGAGTCCGGGTCTGAGGTCGGGAAAACACCCGAACCCGGATGGGGCGTCTCGGCTCCACTTCCGGGCGACCGGGACGTCCCCGGTCACCCCGCCGCGAGGACGTCGGTCGCCAGGCAGTGCTCGGTGAGGGCGCCGATGGTCTCGAGCGGCCGCTCGAACGGGAAGGCGTGCCCGGCGCCGGGCAGCTCCACGAGCCGGGCCCGGGGGATGATGCGCGCCAGCCGCCGGGAGTTCTCCACCGGCACGAGCCGGTCCCGGTCCCCGCTGATGACGAGCGTCGGCGTCTTCAGATGCTGGAGCCCGGACTCGGCCTCGTGGAGGGCGATGGCCACGAGCTGGCGGCGGACGGCCGCCCTCGGGGCGTGGCGGATCCCGCCGAGATAGCGGGCGAAGCGTTCCTGGTTCCACGCGACGAAGTCGTCCGAGACCAGGAGGCGCTGGAGCGGTCCGCGACGGGAGAGGAGGCCGACGAGGAGCAGGTCGCGCGCCACGCCGGGGCTCGGCTTGCGGCTCCGCAGGTGGCTGCCGAAGGTGGCCCCGAGCACGAGCGAGCGGACCCGCTCCGGGTACCGGAGGACGAGCTCCTGGGCGATCATCCCGCCCATCGAGATCCCGAAGACGCTGGCCGATCCCACCCGGGCCGCGTCGAGCACGCTGGCCGCGTCGTCGGCCATGTCGCGGATGCGGAAGCCGCCCGGCGAGGGGGTCGACTCCCCCACCCCGCGGTTGTCGAGGGTGAGGACGTGGAACCGATCGGCCAGCTTCACGGGGAGCGAATCCCAGGCGTCTGCGCCCATGCCCAGCCCCATGACGAGGAGCAGCGGGGGGGCGCCCGGCGTGCCGAAGGACTGGTAGTGGATCCGGTAGCCCGACCGCTCGACGAAGGGCATCCCCTAGGCTCCCTTCGCGGTGGCGGCGCGCTGCGCCAGCTCCAGCAGCTCGTCGAGCGCGGCCGGGATGGCGCGGGCCAGCACCGGCAGGTCGCGCAGCGCCTCCCCGTCCCCGAGGAGCCCGATGCCGATCCGGCCGTGGTAGCTCTGGATGGCGATCCCCAGCGTCTGCCCCTGGGCCAGCGGCACGAGCGGGTACCACTCGAGCATCTCCCGCCCCAGGAGGTAGATGGGATCCTTGGGCCCGGGGATGTTGGTGACCACCAGGTTCATGTAACGGAAGGTGGACTGGAAGCGCGCCACCTGCGCCAGCACGGCCGGCGGGGCGAAGCTGCCGAGGTGGGTCCAGGCGAGAGCGCCCACGGCCTGGCCGCTCTCCTTCAGCTCGGTCATCCCGCGGGAGACCTTGCGGAGCCGCTCCGCGGCGTCGGTCTCCCCCACCGGCAGCTCGCAGAAGACCGCGGTCACCCGGTTGCCCAGCTCTCCGGCGTTCCCCGCGCCGCGGACGGAGACCGGGATCATGGCGCGGATCTCGGCGGGCGGCTTCTCCCGCCGTTCCAGGAGGAGCCGGCGCAGCGCTCCCGCCACCACGGCGAGGAGCACGTCGTTCACGGTCCCGCCCAGCGCGACGCGGACCGCCTTCACCGCGTCCAGGTCGAGCGACACCATCTCCCAGCGCCGGTGCGGACCGATGGTCCGGTTGAGCGACGAGGCCGGGGCACGTCCCAGGCGCGAGAGACCGACCAGCGGCCCGATCCCGGCCCCCAGCTCGAGCAGGACCCGCCGCGCCGGGCTCGACGGCTGGAGCGCGCCGCGGAGCACCTGGACCGGGTGGGTGAGCTGGTCGGCGACGGCGTCCTTCAAGAGCTCCGCCGTGGTGGGCGCCGGGCGCGGCGTCCAGGGCGCGGGCTCCCCCGGGATCACCTCGGACGGGTCGACGCCCAGCAGCACGGTGGCGAGATCGGCGCCGGAGACGCCGTCGAGCATGCAGTGGTGGGTCTTGGAGAGGAGCGCGAAGCGATCCTCGCCCAGCCCCTCGACGAGCCACACCTCCCAGAGCGGCCGGTCCCGATCGAGCCGCTGGGCGAAGACCCGGGCCGCGAGCCGCTTGAGCGGCTCCTCACCGCCCGGAGGTGGAAGCGCGGTGTGGCGGACGTGGTACTCGAGGTCCAGGTGGTCGTCGTCGATCCACACCGGACGCCCCAGGTTCATGGGCACGAAGGCGAGCCGCTGCCGGTAGCGGGGCGCCCGATCGAGCTTGGACGCGATGTGCGCGACCAGGTCCTTGTACGACGGCGCCTTCCCCTCGAAGACGGCCACCGCGCCCACGTGCATGTGGGCGGTCCGGTCCTCGATGTAGAGGAACATCGAGTCGAGGCCGGAGAGACGCTCGGACCAGGTCATGGGGTCCCTGCATCATAGCAGGGGCCCGCGGGGCTCTACTTCGAACCCTGCCGGGTGACCCAGACGTGCACCTCGCCCTTGACGCCGCCCTTCTCCATCGCGGCCTTGAGGTCCGGGAGGGCGAGCCAGTCCTTGGCCTTCTCCGCGGTCTTGAAGTCGTGCGTCACGGTGACCTCGTTCGGGTTGTCGACCGACTGCCACACCGACTGGGCGATCACGCCGTTCTTCTTCTGGACGGAGGCGAGGCCGTCGTAGACCTTCCGCCACGCGGCGTAGTCGGCCACCTCGTGATGGACGTACATCCGGACCACGCCCGGGTCGGAGGCGCGGGCGATGGCGGGGACGGAGACGGCGAGGAGGAGGGCGACGAGGAGCGAGCGCATGATCGGCCTTTCGTTGCGGGGGTGGGCCTGCCAGCCCGGTTGGCTAACCGGCCGTCGGGAGAACTCACGGGCGACGGATCGGCCATGAGGGGCGTAAGCGCCTGTTCTCACTCGCCGTTCACATTCCCCGGACGGGGGATCGGGCGGCACCATCGACCCAGAAGGCCCGGCCCCGTGGCCCTCCGGGGCGCCTATCATCGGAGCTTTCCGGAGGGGCGCGCATGCGGATCCGGTCGAGAGCGGTGGCCTGTAGATGATCCTGCCGTTCCCGACCTGGCTTCGCGACTACGACCGTCGCTGGTTGGGGGCGGACGTCGTCGCCGGCCTCACCACCGCGGCCGTGGTCCTCCCCAAGGCGATGGCCTACGCGACCATCGCCGGCCTGCCCGTCCAGGTGGGCCTCTGCACCGCCTTCGTGCCGGGGATCGTCTACGCCCTGCTCGGCGGATCGCGGGTGCTCTCCACCAGCACGACCACCACGCTCGCCATCCTCACCGCCTCCGCGCTCACAGAGTCCCTCCCCGGCGCCGACGCGGCCCGGCTCGTCGCCGGAGTCGCCACCCTGGCGATGCTCGTCGGGGGGATCCTGGTCGTCGCGGGGATCCTGCGGCTGGGGTTCGTCGCGAACTTCATCTCCGAGCCGGTGCTGGCCGGGTTCAAGGCGGGGATCGGCCTCGTCATCGTGGTCGATCAGCTCCCCAAGCTGCTCGGGCTGCATGTCGTGAAGATCGGCTTCCTGCGCGAGCTCGGGTCGGTCCTGGCCAACCTGGGCAAGACGTCGCTCCCGACGGTCCTGGTCTCGGTCGCGGCGGCCGCCCTCCTCGTCCTCCTCCACCGCTGGCTGCCTCGGGTCCCGGCCTCCCTGGTGGTGGTCGCGCTCGGCGTCGCGGCCACCGCCGCCCTCGGCCTACCCGCACATGGAGTGAAGGTCATCGGCGCCATCCCGGCCGGCCTCCCCTCCCCCGTCCTCCCCGACCTGGACCTCGTCCGGATCCTCTGGCCGGCCGCCATCGGCATCGCGCTCATGAGCTTCACCGAGACCATCGCCGCGGGGCGCGCCTTCGTGGCCCACGGAGAGCACCGGCCGGCGGCGAACCGCGAGCTCCTGGCCACGGGGATCGCCAACGCGGCCGGTGGCGCCCTCGGCGCCATGCCCGCCGGCGGGGGGACGTCGCAGACGGCGGTGAACGAGCAGGCCGGCGCGAGGACCCAGCTGGCGGGGCTGGTGACCGGGCTCGCCGCCGTGGCCACGCTGCTCTTCCTCTCCCCCGCCCTGGCGCTCCTCCCCCAGGCGGTCCTCGCGGCCATCGTGGTGTTCTACTCGGTCGAGCTGGTCAGCCTGGCGGAGTTCCGCGCCATCGCCCGGGTCCGCCGGATGGAGCTCGTCTGGTCCATCGCCGCCTTCGGCGGGGTGGTGCTGCTCGGCACGCTGGAGGGGATCACCGTGGCCGTCGTGATGTCCCTCGTCGCGCTGGCCCAGCAGGCCAACCACCCGCCCGTCTACGTCGTCGGCCGCAAGCCCGGGACCAACGTCTTCCGCCAGCGCACCGACCGGCACCCCGAGGACGAGAGCATCCCGGGCCTGCTCCTCCTCCGGGTCGAGGGGCGGATCTACTTCGGCAACGCCGAGCGGGTCATGGACCTCATGGCCCCCCTCGTCCAGGCCTCGAACCCCCGGGTGATCGTGCTCGACTGCAGCGCCATCGCCGACCTCGAGTACTCGGCCTTGAAGATGCTCTCCGACATGGAGGAGCGGGTCCGGGCCGCCGGAGCCGAGCTCTGGGTCGCGGCGCTCAACCCGGAGGTCCGCGCGGTCGTGAAGCG
>JBAXVO010000027.1:0-21260 GCA_037129355.1 Deltaproteobacteria bacterium
ACCTACGACACCTCGCCCGAGGCCATCGAGATCGACCACAAGGCCATCAAGATCCTGGCCGGGATCGGCCTGCCCGCCGCCTGCATGCTCCACGGCTACGTGGGCTTCATCTTCGGCGCCATCAAGGCCAACCCGTGGTGGTCGACCCCGCTCATGCCGGTGATCTTCCTGCTCTCGGCGGCGGTCTCCGGCATCGCGCTGCTCATCCTCATCTACCAGCTGTTCGCGAAGATCGACAAGCGGCCGGTGGTCGCCACCTGCGTGTCGGCGCTGGCCAGCTGGCTCTGGTTCTTCCTCATCCTCACCATCACGCTCGAGGAGCTCGAGCTCATCGTGATGGCCTACGAGAAGTCCGAGTCCTGGCTCATCATCTCCGAGCTCCTCACCACCCGGCTCTCCTTCTCCTACGTGACCATGCAGATGATCGTGGGCGGCCTCATCCCGTTCATCCTGCTGGCGGTGGTGGTCCTCATGAACCGCTACCTGCACGAGCGGGTGCGCAACACGCTGGCCTCGATCGCGGCGTTCCTCACGCTCATCCAGGTCTTCTCGATGCGCTGGAACATCGTCATCGGCGGGCAGCTCCTCTCCAAGTCGCTGCGCGGGCTGCGCTCGCCCTACGAGCCGGAGATCTTCGGGCGCGAGGGGGTGCTGATGGCCATCGCCCTCTTCGTGGCGCCCTTCGTCATCCTCTGGGTCTTCGACCGCGTGCTCGGCATCGAGGAGCCGGAGGGGGCCGGCGGGCACGGGAGCCCCCCGCCGGGCCAGGCGTCCGCCGGCACGCCCGTCGCTCACGTTCCGTGAATCAGGGGCGCCCCCGGGCGCCCGGAGGGGGATGGGATGGAGGACAGGTCGCTCCTCGAGGCGAGGCTGGCCGATCTCGCCGACGTGGTCGCGCGGCTGGAGGGGCGCATCGCCGCGCTGGAGCGGGCGGCCCAGCCGGCCCGGCGCTCGCCCGTCCAGGCCGCGCTGGACCGGTCGGCCGCCCCGCCGAGGCCCGCTCCCTCCGCCGGGTTCGACGCCGGGCAGGCCACGCGGATCATGTCGCTGGGCGGGCGCACGCTCCTCGTCCTCGCCGGAGCCTTCGTGCTGCGCGCCGTCACCGACTCGGGGAAGATCCCGGCCTGGATGGGCGTGGGGCTCGGCTTCCTCTACGCCGGCGCCTGGATGATCATGGCCGACCGGGCCGGCAAGGCCGGCCAGATGCTCTCGGCGGCCTTCCACGCGGTGTCGGTGGTGATCATCGGCTTCCCGCTGCTCATCGAGGCCACCAACCGCTTCCACCTCTTCTCGCCGGCAGGCGCGGCCCTGGTGCTCTCCGCGCTGACCGGCGCCGCGCTCCTGCTCGCCACGCGGCGGGGGCTTCCGGCGCTCGCCTGGGTGGTGTCGCTGGGCGGCACCGCCACGGCGATCTGGCTCATGGCCACCTCGCGTATGCTCGTCCCGGGGTCGCTCTACCTCGTGGCCCTGGGCACGGCCGCCGCCTGGATCGGGTACGTCCGGGACTGGACGCTCCTCCGCTGGCCGGTCGCGCTGGTCGCCGACGTGATGGTCGTCGTGGTCGCCATCAAGGCCGGCGACCGGGTCACCAACGAGGGGCCGGGCGCCGCGCTGCTCGTGCAGTCGGTCATGGTGGCGCTCTTCCTCGGCAGCTTCGCCACCCGCACCCTCTACATGGGGCGCAAGGTGGTGCCCTTCGAGATGTTCCAGACCGCCGCGGTGATCGTGGTGGGCATCGGCGGCGCGGTCTGGGTGGCGGTGCGCTCCGGGATGGGGCAGGCCGGGTTCGGGATCGTCTCGGTGGTCTTCGGCATCGCCTCCTACGCGGTGGCCTTCGCGTTCGTGGAGCGGCGCCAGAAGATCCGGGAGAACTTCTACTTCTACACCTCGGTGGCCATCGTCTTCGTGCTCGCCGGCACGGCGCTGCTCCTCCCCGAACCGGCCCGATCGATCGGCTGGGGTGCGCTGGCGCTCCTGCTCGGCTTCCTCTCGACCCGGAAGAAGAGCCGCACGCTGGCGGTGCACGGCGCGGTCTACGGCGTGGCGGCGGCGGCGGGAAGCGGGCTCCTCGGCCAGTCGATCGGCGCGCTCTTCTTCGGCAACTCGGTCGCCTGGCGCACGAGCGCCGCCACCACCCTCGTCCTCCTCGCGGTGGCGGGGAGCGCCTGGCTCTCGAGCCGCGTGCCCCGGACCAACGTGCTCGAGCAGGTCCCCCCCGCCATCGTCGACCTGGTGCTGGCGATCGGGCTCGCCGGGACGGTGGTCGCGTGGCTCGCGCCCGTGGTCTGGGGGGCCGAGCCCGGGGGCAACCCCGGCGCGCTCGCGACGCTGCGGACGGTCGCGCTCGTGGCCGTGGCGGTGGCGTCGGCATGGGTGGGGCGCCGCCCCCTCCACGCGGAGGCCGGGTGGCTCGCCTACCCGATCCTGGGCTTCACCGGCCTGAAGATGCTCCTCGAGGACATGAAGCACGGGCGCCCGGCCACGCTCATCCTGGCCTTCGCCTGCTACGGGCTCGCCCTCATCCTCGTCCCCCGGATCCGCTCGCGGTCCACCCCGGCCGGGGCCGCGCGTGAACCGGGCTGATCCGGGCCGGCCACGGTCTTCGTGGGGCTCGAACCGTTGCCCGGGTCCCCTGTACGTGGTACGTCGGAGTCCTGAAACCGGGTGATTTTCGCCCGGGAGGGCGGGGGAGAGGACCGATGCCGACGAGAGCCATTGCCATCGAGGACGACGAGGCGGTTTCCCGCCTGATCGCGCAGGTGCTGACCGCGCACGGCTTCGAGATGTGCGGGACGGCCGCCACAGGCGAGGACGGCATCGCGCTCGCCAAGCGCGAGGTCCCCGACGTGGCGCTCGTCGACCTGGGCCTTCCCAAGATGAGCGGCGAGGACGTCATCGCCGCGCTCCGGCAGGAGGTCCCGAAGACGATGTGCATCGCCCTCACCGCGGTCGACATCCCGGCCCGTGTGCTGGGAGCGCTGCGCGCGGGCGCCGCCGGCTACATCCTCAAGCCCTTCCACGCCGGTGAGCTGGCCCGCGCCGTGGAGGACGTCCTGCGCGGGGACTCGGCCCCCATCAGCCCGCGCGCCGCCAAGGTGCTCCTCGCCGAGCTCCGGGGCGACGCGCCCGACCAGCGAAACCATGGACCGGCCCTCTCCAAGCGGGAGCGGGAGGTCCTCGAGCTCCTCGTCCACGGCCACACCTACGCCGACGTGGCGAACGCCCTCGGGATCGCCGAGGGGACCGTGCAGACCTACGTGAAGCGCATCTACGAGAAGATGGACGTCTCCACCAAGGCGGAGGCCGCCCTTCTCGCCGTGGCGCGCGGTCTCGTGAAGCCGTAGCTGCGCCGGTTATACCCTTCGGGCTCCATCACCGGGCCGGCCGGCCCGGGTTGCCTTGACTTGCAGGGGTCGGTCCCTATAATGGACCGCTTTTCCCTTCCCGGAAGTGACGCAAATGCGCGTCAACATTGACGAAATCAAGGATTCGGGCCTCGAGCGGAGCTGGGAGATCCCCACCGTCCGCATCGA
This sequence comes from Deltaproteobacteria bacterium, assembly GCA_037129355.1. Classification (GTDB taxonomy): domain Bacteria; phylum Myxococcota; class Myxococcia; order Myxococcales; family Anaeromyxobacteraceae; genus CAIOAK01. The sequence goes on from JBAXVO010000027.1 coordinate 3,534, forward strand.
CGAAGCCCTCCGCGGCGACCGCGCCGGCTACCAGGCCGCCGGTCCGGCCACGGTCGAGGCTCGCCTGGAACGGCTCGGCCGGCGGGTCCGCCTGATGGCCCGGACGAGCGTCGAGCTCACCTCCCCCTGCGGCCGTTGCCTCGCCCCGGCCCGCACCACCGTCCCGGTCGACTTCCATCTCACCCTCGTCCCGGTCGAGGAGGCCGTCGAGGCGGAGGGCGGGAGCCACGAGAGCGGCGAGGAGCACGCCGAGGGCAGCTTCACGCCCCACCAGGTGGACGAGGAGACCTACCGCGGCAAGGTGATCGATCTCGATCCCCTGGTCGAGGAGCAGATCGCGCTGGCCCTGCCGCTGTACCCGGTCTGCCGGGAAGGTTGCCAGGGCCTGTGCCCCGTCTGCGGGCAGAACCAGAACGAGAAGGCCTGCGGCTGCGACCGCAACGTTCCCGATCCCCGCTGGGCGGGGCTGGAGAAGTTCCGGCAGTCGTAGTACCGAGACTCATTCACAAGGAGCGAACACCGTGGGAGTTCCCAAGAAGCGGACCAGCAGCATGCGGCGCAACCGTCGGCGCGCCGCCAATTTCAAGATCACGCCGGCCAACGTGACCCTCTGCCCGAAGTGCAAGGAGCCGGTGATGTCGCACCGGATCTGCGCTGCGTGCGGCTTCTACAAGGATCAGCAGGTCACCGAGGGCGCGTAGGGCCCGATGGCCCCTGGCATCGCGCCCGTCGCGTTGGATGCCATGGGGGGCGATCACGCCCCCACCGCCGTCGTACAGGGCGCGATTGACGCAGCGCGCAAGGGGCAGGGGGTCATCCTCGTCGGCCCGGAGGACCGGGTGCGCGCCGAGCTCGACCGGCTGCGCGCCAGCTGGAACCTGCCGGTCCAGGTCCGCCACGCCCCCGAGGTGGTGGGCATGGACGAGCACCCCGCCCAGGCGATGCGCCGCAAGAAGCAGAACTCGATCCGGGTCTGCCTCGAGCTGGTCCGGGACGGGGAGGCCTCCGCCGCGGTCAGCGCCGGGAACAGCGGCGCGATGATGGCCGGGGCCGTGATGGTGCTCGGCTGCTCCGGCGAGGTGCAGCGTCCGGCCATCCTCTCGGTGCTGCCCGCCGCGAAGGGGCGGCCGGTGATGCTCGACGCCGGCGCCAACGTGGACTGCAAGCCCCTGCACCTCGTCCAGTTCGCCCTCATGGGCGAGGTCTACTCCCGCCGCGTTCTCGGCGTGTCGCGCCCCCGGGTGGCGGTCCTCGCCAACGGCGAGGAGCCCACCAAGGGCACCGCGCTCACCCGCGCCGCGGCCGAGGCCCTCTCCCGCTCCGGGATCCGCTTCCAGGGATACTGCGAGGGGCGCGACCTCCTCGGCGGCGAGGTGGACGTGATCGTCACCGACGGCTTCACCGGGAACGTGGCGCTGAAGACCATGGAGGGCACCGCCCAGGCGCTCTCCGTGATGATGAAGGAGGCCCTCCACCGCACCCTGCCGGCGCGGCTCGGCGGGGCGCTCGTGAAGACGGCCATCGACGAGATCCGGCGGCGGGTCGACTGGCGGGAGATCGGCGGCGCGCCCCTGCTCGGCGTGGGCGGCGTGGCGGTCATCGCGCACGGGGCGTCCGACCGGCGCGCCGTGGCGAACGCCGTGGCCCGGGCCGCCGACGGCGCCCGCGCCGCATGCACCGAGGAGATCGGGGAGGCGGCCGCTCTGGCCGCCGGACTGCTCGACCCCGAGCGGAACGAGGCGGAGTCCACCGTGGCAAAGGGGCGCCGAAAGGCGCCCGAGGCGTGAGGAGGAGCACATGCGATCGCTCATCGTCGGGACGGGAAGCTACGCGCCGGAGAAGGTCGTCACCAACAAGGACCTGGAGACCCTCGTCCAGACCAGCGACGAGTGGATCGTCGAGCGCACCGGCATCCGGGAACGGCACGTCGCGGCCGAGACCGAGTCCACGAGCGACCTCGCCCTGAAGGCCTGCCAGAAGGCGCTCAAGATGGCCGGGGTGCGCCCCGAGGACGTCGACCTCATCGTGGTCGGCACCATCACCCCCGACTACCCGTTCCCGTCGTCGGCGGCCATCCTCCAGGCCCAGCTCCACAACAAGAAGGCCTTCGCCTTCGACGTCTCGGCCGCCTGCGCCGGTTCCCTCTATGCCCTCTCGGTCGCCGACCGGTACGTGGCCTCCGGGGTCGCCCGGGTGGCGCTCGTGGTGGGCGCCGAGGTGCTGACGAGCATCACCGACTGGTCCGACCGGAACACCTGCATCCTCTTCGGCGACGGTGCCGGGGCCATGGTCCTCGTGCCCACCCAGGACCCGAACCGGGGCCTGCTCTCGACCCACCTGCACACCGACGGGTCGCTCTGGCCCATCCTCTACACGCCGGGCGGCGGGACGCGGATGCGGATGAGCCACAAGGTGCTCGACGAGCGGCTCAACACCGTGAAGATGAACGGGCGGGAGGTATACAAGGTGGCCGTCCGGGCCCTCGAGGAGGTCAGCCGGGAGGCGCTCGGGGCCAACGGCCTCCAGCCCAAGGACGTCAACTGGGTCATCGCCCACCAGGCCAACAAGCGGATCCTCGACTCGACCCTGGAGCGCCTGGGCATCCCGGCCGAGAAGTGCTGGATGAATTTGGAGCGATATGGCAACACCTCGTCGGCGAGCGTCCCCATGACCCTCGACGAGGCCAACCGCGCAGGGTGGTTCAAGCCGGGCGACCTGATCCTCATGATGGCCATCGGTGGTGGCATGGCCTGGGGCAGCGCGCTCGTTCGCTGGTAGGGAGAACGCCGTGTCGAAGCTGGCCTTCATCTTCCCCGGACAGGGGTCCCAGGCGGCAGGCATGGGCAAGGCGCTCCACGACGCCTTCCCCGAGGCGCGCGCCGTGTTCGACGCCGTCGACGAGGCGCTCGGCGAGAAGCTCTCCACCCTCTGCTTCGAGGGGCCGGACGAGGCGCTGAAGCTCACCGCCAACACCCAGCCCTCCATCCTCACCGTCTCCTCGGCCGCGGCCGCGGTGCTCGCCGCGCGGGGGATCCGTCCCGACCTCGTGGCCGGCCACTCGCTCGGGGAGTACTCGGCGCTGGTCGCCGCCGGCGCGCTCTCGGCGGCCGACGCGGCCCGCTCCGTCCGGGCACGCGGGACCTTCATGCAGGAGGCAGTCCCGGCCGGGCAGGGCGCCATGTCGGCCGTCCTGGGTCTCGAGCCGGAGCGGGTGCGGGCCATCTGCGAATCGGTCCAGGCCGCCACGGGCAAGGTGGTCTCGCCGGCCAACTACAACGAGCCCAACCAGACGGTCATCGCCGGCGACGCCGGCGCCGTGGCCGAGGCCGGCCTCCGGCTCAAGGAGGCGGGGGCGAAGCGGGTCCTGCCCCTCCCCGTGAGCGCCCCCTTCCACTGTGCGCTCATGGCGCCGGTGAAGGCCCGGCTCGAGCCGGTGCTCCGCGCCGTCGCCTGGACGGAGCCCGCGGTGCCGGTGGTGACCAACGTCGAGGCCAAGGCCAACCGGGAGACCGCCCGCATCGTCCCCCTGCTCGTCGAGCAGGTGACGGCGCCGGTCCGCTGGATCGAGATCGTCCAGGAACTCGGGCGGCTGGGCGTGACGCGGGTCGTCGAGGTGGGCCCCGGAACGGTCCTGGGAGGGCTGGTCCGCCGGATCGAGAAGGGGATCGAGGTACACTCCGTCTCCGACCCCGCCTCGCTCGACAAGACCCTCGCCGCGATCGGAGCCCGACCGTGACCGCCTTCCAGGGAAAGACCGCCCTCGTCACCGGTGCCTCGCGCGGCATCGGGCGCGCGATCGCGGTCGAGCTGGCGCGCGGGGGGGCGAAGCTGGCCCTCAACTACGCCGGCAACGGCGCCGCCGCCGAGGAGGCCGCGCGCCTCTGCCGCGAGGCCGGCTCCCCCGAGGTGCGCCTCTTCCAGTTCGACGTGGCCGACCCGGCCGCCGCGAACAAGGCGGTCGACGAGGTGGTGGCCACCATGGGCGGCCTCCACATCCTGGTGAACAATGCCGGGATCGCCCTCGACCAGCTCGTCATGCGCGTGAAGGACGAGGACTGGCAGCGCCAGATCGACGTCAACCTCTCCGGCGCCTTCCACCTCATCCGGGCGGTCACCCGCCCCATGATGAAGGCCCGCGGCGGGGCCATCGTGAACCTCACCTCGGTGGTCGGCGAGATGGGAAACGCCGGCCAGGCGGGATATTCCGCCACCAAGGCCGGGCTCATCGGCCTCACCAAGTCGGTGGCCCGGGAGCTCGCCTCGCGAAACGTGCGGGTGAACGCGGTCGCTCCCGGCTACATCGATACCGACATGACGGCGTCCTTGCCGGAGGGCGCCAAGCAGAAGATGGCGGAGATGATCCCGCTCGGGCGGCTCGGCAAGGCCGAGGACGTGGCCCGCGCGGTGGCGTGGCTCTGCAGCGATCAGGCGTCGTACGTGACCGGAGAGGTCCTCCGGGTCAACGGCGGCATGCACATGTAGTGCGGGGTTCCCCGCGAGACGGTCCAACCACAGGAGGAAGCATCGATGACGACGGGCAACGTGGAGCAGAAGGTCAAGGGCATCATCGCCGAGCAGCTCGGGGTGGCGGAGGACGAGATCAAGACCACGTCCAGCTTCATCGAGGACCTCGGCGCCGACTCGCTCGACATCGTCGAGCTGGTGATGGCCATGGAGGAGGAGTTCGAGGTCGAGATCCCCGACGAGGAGGCCGAGAACATCAAGACCGTCCAGGACGCCATCAACTACATCAATACCCACAAGAAGTAGGCACGGGCGGGGCGGCGGGGACCACACCGGGGCCAGTGGCCCCCGGCAGGGGTCCGCGCCGGCGCGCGCGGCCGGAGGGAGGTCGTCGGATGTCCAGGCGTCGCGTGGTGGTGACCGGACTGGGGCTCGTCTGCCCGGTCGGCGTCGGCGTGGAGGAGAGCTGGCAGGCGCTCGTGGCCGGGAAGAGCGGCGTCGGGCCGATCACCCATTACGACGCCTCCACCTATCCCACCAAGATCGCCGGCGAGGTGAAGGGGTTCGAGCCCGAGAAGTTCATGGACCGCAAGGAGGTCCGGCGCAACGACCGCTTCATCCAGTTCGCGCTGGCCGCCGCCGACATGGCGGTGGCCGACTCCGGCATCGACTTCGCGAAGGAGGACCCGGAGCGGGTCGGCGTCATCGTCGGCTCCGGGATGGGAGGCCTCGCCACCATCGAGGACACCCACCAGACGCTCATGGAGCGCGGCGTCCGCAAGGTCAGCCCGTTCTTCATCCCGGCCATCATCATCAACCTGGCGCCGGGGCAGATCGCCCTGCGCTGGGGGCTCAAGGGGCCCAACTTCTCCCCGGTGTCGGCCTGCGCCACCGGCAACCACTCCATCGGCGACGCCCTCATGTACATCGAGCGGGGCATGGCCGACGTGATGATCGCCGGCGGGACCGAGGCCACGCTGACCCCGCTGGGCCTGGCCGGGTTCTGCGCGGCTCGCGCCATGTCCGAGCGCAACGACGCGCCCGAGAAGGCCAGCCGCCCCTTCGACAAGGGGCGCGACGGATTCGTCGCCGCCGAGGGCTCGGGCATCCTGGTCCTGGAGGAGTACGAGCACGCCCGCCGCCGCGGCGCCCGCATCTACGCGGAGCTGTGCGGCTACGGGGCCAGCTGCGACGCCAACCACGTCACCTCCCCGGCGCCGGAAGGGGAGGGCGGCCAGCGGGCCATGCGCATGGCGCTCGCCGACGCAGGGCTCCGGCCCGAGCAGGTGGGCTACGTGAACACGCACGGCACCTCCACGCCGCAGGGCGACATCGCCGAGTGCCAGGCCATCCGCAGGGTCTTCGGCGACTGGGCCGACCAGGGGCTCGTGGTCTCCTCCACCAAGTCCATGACCGGACACATGCTGGGAGCCGCCGGCGGCGCCGAGGCCGTCTTCTCGATCCTGGCCCTCCACCGGGGCGTCGTCCCGCCCACCATGAACGTCGACGAGCAGGACCCCGAGTGCCGGCTCGACGTGGTGCCCAACCGGGCCCGCGAGGTGAGGACCGAGGCGGTGCTCTCCAACAGCTTCGGCTTCGGCGGGACCAACGCGGTCGTCGCCTTCCGGAAGGTGTAGGGGCGTCCATGGCGGACCGCATCGTGTTCGGGTCGGACCACGCCGGGATGTCCCTGCGGGCGGAGGCGATCCGGGTGGCGACGGCGGCCGGGTTCGAGGTCGAGGACCTGGGCCCCTTCTCCGCCGACAGCGTCGACTACCCCGACTTCGCCGCGCGGGTCGGGCAGGCGGTCGTCGAGGGACGGGCGCGCCTCGGCGTCCTCGTCTGCGGGACCGGGATCGGCATGTCCATCGCCGCCAACAAGGTGAAGGGGGTCCGCGCCGCCCACTGCACCACCGAGTACGAGGCCCGCATGGCCCGCGCCCACAACGACGCCAACGTCCTCTGCATGGGGGAGCGGGTGATCGGGCTCGGCCTGGGGGGCGCGGTGACCGCGGCCTTCCTGGCGCAGCCCTTCGAGGGCGGTCGTCACCAGCGCCGGGTCGACAAGATCGCGGCGCTCGACCGCTGAGCCGCGCCGGGGTATTCAGTCCCCTTTCCGAGGAGCGTTCCGAATGATGCCGACCCAGCGCCTCTCCGAGGCCGATCCCGATATCGCCCGCCTCGTCCGCGAGGAGACCCGGCGCCAGGCCGAGGGGCTCGAGCTCATCGCCAGCGAGAACTTCGTCTCCCCGGCGGTGATGGAGGCCACCGGTTCGGCCCTCACCAACAAGTACGCCGAGGGCTACCCGGGCAAGCGCTACTACGGTGGCTGCGAGGTCGTCGACCAGATCGAGCAGCTCGCCATCGACCGGGCCAGGCGGCTCTTCGGCGCCGACCACGCCAACGTCCAGCCCCACTCGGGGTCGCAGGCCAACATGGCCTCGTACTTCGCGCTCGCCAAGCCCGGCGACACGATCCTGGCGATGAGCCTCAACTTCGGGGGGCACCTCACCCACGGCTCCCCGGTGAACTTCTCCGGCCGGCTCTTCCGGATCGTGCCCTACGGGCTGCGCCAGTCGGACGAGACGGTGGACCTCGACGAGGTCCGTCGGCTCGCGCTGGAGCACAAGCCGCGCGTCCTCGTCGTGGGCGCGAGCGCCTACCCGCGCCTCCTCCACTTCGACCGGTTCGCCGAGATCGCCCGCGAGGTCGGGGCGGCCATGATGGTCGACATGGCCCACATCGCCGGCCTGGTGGCGGCCGGGCTGCACCCCAACCCGGTTCCCCATGCCGACATCGTCACCACGACCACCCACAAGACGCTCCGTGGCCCCCGCAGCGGCCTCATCCTCTGCCGGGAGGCCCACGCCAAGAACGTGAACAGCCAGATCTTCCCCGGGATCCAGGGCGGTCCGCTCGAGCACGTGGTGGCGGCCAAGGCGGTGGCCTTCCACGAGGCGCTGCAGCCCTCGTTCAAGGTCTACCAGCAGCAGGTGCTCGACAACGCCAGGGCGCTCGCCGAGGGGCTCGTCGCGGCCGGGCTGCGGCTCGTCTCCGGCGGCACCGACAACCACCTCATGCTCGTCGACCTCCGCCCCAAGAAGCTCAACGGCAAGATCGCCGAGGAGGCGCTCGGCAAGGCGGGCATCACCGTCAACAAGAACATGATCCCGTGGGACCCGGAGAAGCCCTTCGTGACCTCCGGCATCCGCGTCGGGACCCCCGCGCTCACCACCCGCGGCATGGCCGTCCCCGAGATGCGCCGGGTGGCCGCGCTCATCGGGCGCGTCCTCGACGCGCCGGCCGACGAGGCGTCGCTGGCCCGGGTCAAGGGCGAGGTCCACGAGCTCACCCGGCAGTTCCCCCTCTACGCCGACCGGATCTGAAGGCCGGCCCGGAACGGACGATCGATGCGCTGTCCCTTCTGCGGCCACCTCCAGGATCGGGTCGTCGACTCGCGCGAGGCGCAGGACGGCCAGGCGACGCGTCGGCGTCGCGAGTGCCTGGGCTGCACGCGCCGCTTCACCACCTACGAGCGGGTCGAGGAGAGCCTGCCGGCCCTGGTGAAGAAGGACGGCCGGCGCGAGTCCTTCGACCGGCGCAAGGTCGTGGAGGGGATGCGCCGGGCCTGCCAGAAGCGCCCCGTCTCGCAGGAGCGGGTCGAGGAGATGGCCACCCAGGTCGAGCGCCGCCTCCAGGAGGCGGGCGAGCGGGAGGTCCCGGCGAGCCGGGTGGGGGAGCTCGTGATGGAGCTGCTCCGCGCCGAGGATCCGGTGGCCTACGTCCGCTTCGCCTCGGTCTACCGCGACTTCCGCGACGTCGGGGAGTTCACCGCCGCGGTCGAGGGGCTGAAGGAGAAGCCTTGAGCGGCCCGGCCGACCACGAACGGTTCATGCGCCTCGCGCTGCGGGAGGCGCGCCGCGGGCTGGGGCGCACCAGCCCCAACCCGGCGGTGGGGGCGGTGCTCGTGAAGGGAGGCCGGATCGTGGGTCGAGGGCACCACGCCCGGGCCGGCGCTCCGCACGCCGAGGTGGCGGCCATCCGCGCCGCCGGGGCCAGGGCCCGGGGGGCCGACCTCTACACCACCCTCGAGCCCTGCGATCACTTCGGGCGGACGCCGCCCTGCAGCCTGGCCATCCTCGAGGCCGGGGTGCGCCGGGTCTTCTCCGGATCGAGCGACCCCAATCCCGAGGTGAACGGCCGGGGGCTCCGCCGCCTGCGCCGCGCCGGCGTGGGGGTGGAGACCGGGCTCCTGCGCGAGGCCTGCGACGAGATCAACGAGCCCTGGTTCCGCTTCATCGTGACCGGCCGGCCCCACGTCACCCTCAAGGTGGCGGCCACCCTCGACGGGCGCATCGCCACCGCGGGCGGCGATTCACGGTGGGTCACCGGCCCGGAGGCCCGGGAGCGGGTGCACCGGCTCCGCGACGCCTCCGACGCCGTCCTGGTGGGCGCCGGCACGGCCCGCGCCGACGATCCCCGCCTCACGGCCCGCCCGGGCGGGCGGCGCGGCCGGGACCCGATCCGGGTGGTCCTCGACTCCCGCCTCTCGCTCCCCCCCGGGCTGCGCCTCTTCCGGCAGCGCTCCGCGGCGCCCACCCTGGTGGCCCACGTGACGGGGAAGCCGCCGGCGCGCCCCCCGCGCGGCGTCGAGTACCTGCGCTGCAAGGCACGGCGGGGCCAGGTCGACCTCCTGGACCTCCTCGGCCGGCTGGGGCGGCGCGGGGTGACCACGCTCCTCGTCGAGGGAGGCGCCGGGGTCGCCGGCAGCCTGCTCGAGGCCGGGCTGGTCGACCGGCTCATGCTCTTCGTGGCCCCGCGGCTCCTCGCCGGCGGCCTCTCCTGGCTGCCCGGAAAGGGGCCCGCCCGCATGGCCGACGCGCTCGCCGTCCGGGACCTGGAGGTCCGCCGGGTGGGCCGGGACCTGCTCCTCACCTGCCGCCCGGGGGCGAAAGGTGCTCGAACCCCCCGCGTGGACTAAGATTCCGCCCCGATGTTCACCGGACTCATCACCGACCTCGGCGTCGTGGAGCGGCTCGACCCGCGGGGCGGGGGCGCGCGCATCACCATCCGCCCAGGCGCCCTGCCCGTCGACGAGCTCGTCCTCGGCGAGAGCGTGGCCTGCAACGGGGCCTGCCTCACCGTGGTCGAGCGTGGCGGCGGGCGCATGTCCTTCGACGCCGTCCCGGAGACCCTGGCGCGGACCACGCTCGGCAGCTGGCGGGCCGGGACGCGGGTGAACCTGGAACGGGCGCTCCGCCTCTCCGACCGGCTGGGCGGACACCTGGTGCAGGGGCACGTCGACGCGGTGGGGAAGGTGCTGGCCCGGGTGGCGGAGGGGCAGGGGGCGAGGCTCACCGTGTCGCTCCCGCCGGCCATCGCGCCGCTCGTGGCCGAGAAGGGGTCCATCGCCATCGACGGCGTTTCGCTCACCGTGGCCCGCGCCCTGCGCGACCGCTTCGAGGTGGCGCTCATCCCGGAGACGCTCTCCCGGACGGTGCTCGGGGACGCGGCCCCCGGGACGCCGGTCAACCTGGAGGTCGACGTCGTGGCGCGCCACGTCGCCCGGCTGCGCGAGTTCGCCGGCGGGGCCGGTGTCACGGAGGGTTCGTTGAAGGACTGGGGATACGGGGAGGCTGGACGATGACGCGCCACTCGGAGCACGCGGTGGAGCGGATCGAGGCGGCCATCGACGCCTTGCGGCGCGGCAAGATGATCATCCTCGTCGACGACGAGGACCGGGAGAACGAGGGGGACCTCTGCATCGCCGCCGAGAAGGTCACCCCGGCCGCGGTGAACTTCATGGCCCGGTTCGGGCGCGGCCTCATCTGCCTGGCCATGACCGACGAGAAGGCGCGCGCGCTCGACCTGCCGCTCATGGTGCCGGAGGGGCAGAACGCCTCCAGCTTCGGGACCGCCTTCACCGTCTCCATCGAGGCCGCCCGTGGCGTCAGCACCGGGATCAGCGCCCGCGACCGAGCCCACACCATCCTCACCGCCGCGGCCGCCGGGGCGAAGCCCAAGGACCTGGTCCGTCCCGGACACGTCTTCCCGCTCCGGGCCCGTCCGGGTGGGGTGCTGGTGCGGGCCGGACAGACCGAGGGGTCGGTCGACCTGGCCCGCCTGTCCGGGCTCTCGCCCTCCGCCGTCATCTGCGAGATCATGAACGACGACGGGACCATGTCCCGCATGCCCGAGCTCGAGAAGCTGGCCCGGGAGCACGACATCCCCATCGCCTCGGTCGCCGACCTCATCTTCTACCGGATGACCCGGGACTCGCTGGTGCGGCGCGCCTCGCAGGCGCCGCTCCCCACCGGGTACGGCAAGTTCACCGCCGTGGCCTACGAGAACGACATCGACAAGAACCAGCACGTGGCGCTCGTCATGGGCACCTGGAAGCCCGGACAGCCGGTGCTGGTGCGCGTCCACTCCAAGTGCCTGACCGGGGACGTGTTCGGCAGCGCGCGCTGCGACTGCGGCCCTCAGCTCCACGCCGCGCTCCGCCAGATCGCCCGCGCCGGCAAGGGCGTGCTGGTCTACCTCGACCAGGAGGGGCGCGGCATCGGGCTCGTGAACAAGCTCAAGGCCTACAACCTCCAGGACCAGGGGCTCGACACCGCCGAGGCCAACGTGAAGCTGGGCTTCAAGCCCGACCTGCGCGACTACGGCATCGGCGCCCAGATCCTGCGCGACCTCGGGGTGGGGAAGATGCGGCTGCTCACCAACAACCCGAAGAAGATCGTCGGGCTGGAGGGGTACGGGCTCGAGGTGGTCGAGCGCGTGCCCATCGAGACGCCCCCGTCGAAGGGGAACCGCGCGTATCTGACGACCAAGCGGGACAAGATGGGGCACCTGCTCACGCTGGCCCCGGCGCGCCCCAGGAAGAAGAAGCAGACGTCCGCGCCCGGCGCGGCCAAGGGAGGACGGTCATGAAGGTCTACGAGGGAAACCTGGTCGGCGAGGGGCTCAAGTTCGCCATCGTGGTGTCGCGCTTCAACTCGCTCGTCACCGAGCAACTGCTCTCCGGGGCCAAGGACGCCCTGCGCCGCCACGGGGTCGCCGAGGACGCCGTCGACGTCTACCGCTGCCCGGGGACCTTCGAGATCCCGGCGGTGATGCGTCGGGTGGCGCGCAGCAAGAAGTACGACGCGGCGGTGGCCCTCGGGGCGGTGATCCGCGGCGGCACGCCCCACTTCGAGTACGTGGCCAGCGAGGTCTCGAAGGGCGTGGCCCAGGTCTCCATGGAGGCCGAGTGCGCCGTCGGGTTCGGCGTGCTCACCTGCGACACCATGGAGCAGGCGCTCGAGCGGGCCGGCGTGAAGGGCGGCAACAAGGGGGCCGAGGCGGCCGTGGCCGCCGTGGAGCAGGCCAACCTCTTCCGCGCCCTGTCCGGCGGGAAGTAGCCCAGGTCCCATGTCCCATACCCGCCGCACCAAGTCCCGCGAGCGCGCCCTCCAGGCGCTCTACCAGATCGACGTGGCCGCCACCGACCTCGACGAGGCGCTGGCCCGCTTCTGGCCCAGCTTCGAGCCGGTGGAGCGCGAGGTGCGCGAGGGCGCCGAGGAGCTGGTGCGGGGGGTGGCCGCCCACCGCCGCGAGATCGACGAGGCCATCGAGCAGGTCTCCACCAACTGGCGCATGGACCGCATGGCCAAGGTCGATCGCAACGTGCTTCGGCTGGCGGTCTTCGAGCTGCGCTGGCGCGCCGACGTCCCGGTGAAGGTCTGCATCAACGAGGCCATCGAGCTGGGGAAGAAGTACGGCAGCGAGAGCTCGGCGGCCTTCGTGAACGGCGTCCTCGACCGGATCGCGGCCGCGCTGCCCGAGGCGCGGCGCGGGGACGGTCCGGGCCGGTGAAGCTCAGGGTCGAGCTCTGCGACCTCTCGCTCGCGGCGCTCGACGCCGTCGAGATCGACTCGCTGGCCGCCTTCGTGGGGGCCGAGCGCCCGCTCACCGGGCTCCCGTCGCTCGTCGACTGGCGGCTCGCCGGCGCGGTCTCCCGCGCCATCCTGGCGGGAACGGTCACCCCGGAGCACGGCGAGGCCCTCCTGCTGCCGAGCGCGGGGCGGCTCCGGGCGGGCCGCGTCTTCCTCTTCGGGATGGGCGATCCGGCGCCCCGCACCGTGGCGTTCGCCGTGCGGCACGCCTGCGAGGCGTTGCGGCGCGCGGGGGCCAAGGCCGTGGCCATCGGCTTCCCCACGGGCGCACCCCTCCCGGTGGCGGCCCGCGCCTGGGTGGAGGCGGCGTCGTCGGCCGGGTTCGCCCGCCAGGTGGTGATGGGCGACGTCCGGGCGCTGGCGCCGGCGCTCGAGGTGGCGGCCCGGGAGCTCGGGATCCCCGCCGAGGTGGTGCGGGTGTCCGCCCGCGTGGAGATGCCCGCGGCGCCTGCCCCTGGCTCGCCTACGGCGTGATCCGCTCCGTCATGCGGGCGAACGGGATGGTCTCCCGGACGTGGTGCAGCCCGCAGATCCAGGCCACGCAGCGCTCCACGCCCATGCCGAACCCGGAGTGGGGCACCGTCCCGTAGCGGCGCAGGTCCAGGTACCACTCGAAGGCGTCGCGGGGCAGCTCGTGGTGGGCGATGGCCTTCTCGAGGGTCTCGAGGTCGTCCTCGCGCTGGCCGCCGCCGATGATCTCGCCGTAGCCCTCCGGGGCGAGCACGTCGCACCCCAGCGCCACCTCGGGCCGCTCCGGGTCCTTCTTGAAGTAGAAGGCCTTCATGAGCGCCGGGTAGCGGTGGACCATGACCGGCCGGTCGTAGCTCTTCGCCACCAGGGTCTCCTCGTCGCCGCCGATGTCGTCGCCCCACACCATCATCGGGGGCAGCTTGGCCGCCTCCTCGGGGGGCAGCGCGGCGCGCTGGGCCTCCTGCTCCCTGCGGATGACCTCCACCGCCTCGGTGTAGGTGATGCGCGGGAAGGGGGGCTTCACGCTCTCCAGCCTGGAGACGTCCCGTTCCAGCACCCGGACGAGCTCCTCCCGGTGCTTCGCGAGCGCGGTCTGGACCACGAAGGAGACGAACTCCTCCATGAGCACCATGTCGCCGTCGAGGTCGAGCCAGGCCACCTCCGGCTCCACCATCCAGAACTCGGTGAGGTGGCGGCGGGTCTTGGACTTCTCGGCGCGGAAGGTGGGGCCGAAGGAGTAGACCTTCCCGAGCGCCATGGCCGCGGCCTCCATGTACAGCTGGCCGGACTGGGTGAGGTAGGCCTTGCCCAGGTCGAAGTAGGGCACCTCGAAGAGGGTGCTCGTCCCCTCGCAGGCGGACGGGGTGAAGATGGGGCCGTCGACGAGGGTGAAGCCCCGGCCGTCGAAGAAGTCCCGGATGGCCTTCTCGACGGTGTGGCGCACGCGGAGGATCAGGTTCTGGCGCGGGGAGCGCAGCCAGAGGTGGCGCTGCTCCATGAGGAAGGCGACGCCATGCTCCTTGTGGCCGATGGGGAACTCCCGGGCCGGCCGGGCGTGGACGGAGAGCCCGCGCACGTCGATCTCGTAGCCGATGGGGGAGCGGGGCTCCTTCTTCACGAGCCCGGTGACCGCGATCGAGGTCTCCTGGGGCAGGTGGTCGGCCTCGGTGAAGACGTCGGGGGTGACGTTCCCCTTGAAGACCACGCACTGGATGGTCCCGGTGCCGTCGCGGACCTGCAGGAAGTGGAGCTTTCCGGAGGAGCGGCGGTTGTGGAGCCAGCCGTGGAGGGTGACCTCCTTGCCCTCGTGCTGCGCGATGTCTGCGACGTAGACGTTCTCGGCCATCTGGAGTTCTCCGCGGTCGAAGGAGGCGCGCAATATACCGCGGAGCCCCCGGGAACGCGCAGGTGCAAAATCGCCGTCCCGCGGTAATATCGCGGGCTTCCATGTCCTCCATGAACGAGCGATACGAACCCAGGTCGATCGAGCCGCGCTGGCAGAAGCGATGGGACGACGAAGGCGTCTTCCAGGCCGGCCGCCGCGCCGGCGCCGAGAAGCGCTACGTCCTCGAGATGTTCCCGTACCCCTCCGGCGCCATGCACATGGGGCACGCCCGCGTCTACACCATCGGGGACGCGCTGGCCCGGCTGCTGCGCATGCGCGGCTTCGACGTCCTCCACCCCATGGGGTTCGACGCGCTGGGGCTGCCGGCCGAGAACGCGGCGCTCAAGGACGGGCGCCACCCCGCCGAGCGCACCCGGGAGAACATCGACTCCTTCCGCGCCGACATGAAGCGGGGAGGGTTCGCCTTCGACTGGACCCGCGAGTTCGCCACCTGCGACCCCGAGTACTACCGCTGGAACCAGTGGTTCTTCCTGCGCATGCTGGAGAAGGGGATCGTCTACCGGCGCCAGGGCAAGGCCAACTGGTGCACCGGCTGCCAGACGGTCATCGCCAACGAGCAGGTGGTCGACGAGCAGTGCGAGCGCTGCAGCTCGAAGGTGGTCGAGAAGGTCATCCCCGAGTGGGCCTTTCGCATCACCGACTACGCCGACGACCTGCTCGAGGGGCTCGATGGACTGAAAGAGTGGCCCGAGCGCATCACCACGATGCAGCGCAACTGGATCGGCCGCAGCGAGGGGGCCGAGGTCGACTTCGCGGTGGCCGGCTCCCCGGAGCGCATCCGCGTCTTCACCACCCGCGTCGACACCATCTTCGGCTGCACCTACGTGGTGCTGGCGCCGGAGCACCCGCTCACCGCACGTCTCACCACCCCCGAGCACAGGGCCGAGGTCGACGCCTTCGTGGCGCGGATGGCGAAGACCGACGCCGATGCGCGCACCGGCGAGGACGCGCCCAAGGAGGGGGCCTTCACCGGCGCGTACGCCGTGAATCCCTACGGCGGCGAGAAGGTCCCGGTCTGGATCGCCAACTTCGTGCTGGCCGGCTACGGCACCGGCGCGGTGATGAGCGTCCCGGCCCACGACCAGCGCGACTTCGAGTTCGCGCGGAAGTACGAGCTCCCGGTGAGGGTGGTCATCCAGCCCGCCGCCGGGCAGCGGATCCCGGCCGGCGACGTCCTCGAGCGGGCCTTCACCGCCGACGGCGTGCTGGTCGACTCGGGCCCCTTCACCGGGCTCGCCAGCGCCGACGCGCGCACCCGGATGTCGGCGCTGGCGAAGGAGAAGGGCTTCGGCGAGCCCTCGGTGAAGTACCACCTGCGGGACTGGGGCTTCAGCCGCCAGCGCTACTGGGGAACCCCCATCCCCATCGTCTACTGCCCGGACCACGGCGCGGTGGGCGTTCCCGACGCCGACCTGCCGGTGACGCTGCCTCCCGAGGCGATCATCACCGGCACCGGCGAGCCGCCCCTCGCCAAGGTGCCCGCCTTCGTGAACACGACCTGCCCGACCTGCGGCAAGCCGGCGCGGCGGGAGACCGAGACCATGGACACCTTCGTGGACTCGTCCTGGTACTACGCGCGCTACCTGTCGCCGCGCGACGAGGCCCGCCCGTTCGCCCAGGACGCGGCGCGGCGCTGGCTGCCCGTGGACGTCTACGTGGGCGGCCCCGAGCACGCGGTGATGCACCTGCTCTACTTCCGCTTCTGGCACCGGGTGATGGAGCAGCTCGGGCTGGTCTTCGAGAAGGAGCCGGTGAAGCGGCTCGTCACCCAGGGGATCGTGAACGGGCCGGACGGCCGGAAGATGTCGAAGCGCTGGGGCAACGTGGTGCAGCCCGGCCCCATCATCGACCGCTTCGGCGCCGACACCATGCGGATGTTCATGCTCTTCGCGGCCCCGCCCGAGAAGGACATCGAGTGGTCCGACGAGCAGGTGGAGGGGATGTTCCGGTTCCTCTCCCGCGTCTGGCGCATCTTCCACGCGCGCCAGGACACCTTCCAGGTCCCCGACCGGCTGCTCGCCGATGCCGCCGGGCCGGCCCTGGAGCTGCGCCGGAAGACCCACCGCACCATCCAGCGGGTGAGCGAGGGGCTCGAGGGCGACCTCAAGTTCAACACCTCCATCGCCGCGCTGATGGAGCTCGTGAACGAGCTCTACGCCATCGAGCCGGCGAGCGACCCCGACCGGGCCGCGGTGCGGGAGGCCCTGCTCGCGGTGGCCAGCCTCCTCTCGCCCTTCGCCCCCCACGTCGCCGAGGAGCTCTGGCACGAGGTGCTCGGGGCGCAGGCGCGCGATCGCCTGCTCGCCGAGGCGCCGTGGCCCTCCTGGGATCCGGCGCTGGTGGTGGCCGACGTGGTCACCATCGCCGTGCAGGTGAACGGGAAGCTGCGCGGGGAGGTCCAGGCGCCGCTCGCCGCCGGGGAGGCCGAGGTGCGCGCGCTGGCCGAGAAGGAGGACCGCGTCCGGTCCCACCTGGCCGGCAAGACCGTGCGCAAGGTGGTCTTCGTCCCGCGTCGGCTCATCAACTTCGTGGTCGCATGAGGCGCCCGGGGCTCGCCGCCGCGCTCGTCGTGCTCGTCGCCGGGTCGGGCTGCGGGTACGCGGTCGGCGCCGGAGCCGGCGCGGCGCGGCTGCCCGAAGGGGCGGGACCGGTCTTCGTCGCACCGCTGGAGAACCGGACCACCGACGCCGAGGCCGGCGCGCTCGTCGCCGCCGCGCTGCGCACCGAGTTCTCGCGCCGTGGGATGGCGGGAGGGGAGGGCGCCTCCACGCGGCTCGAGGGGGTGGTGACCCGCTCCTCGTCGTCGCCGCTCACCACCCAGAGCGGCACCTGGCGCCTCGTCTTCGAGGTGCAGGCGCGCCTCGTCGTGAGCGGCCAGGAGGTCGCCAGCGTGAAGGTCCGCGAGGAGGTGGACTACCTGGGCGAGGTGGACGCCATCGCGACCGAGGGGCGGCGAAGGCTTGCCGTCCGGCGCGCGGCGGAGCAGTCCGCCCGCGAGATCGCGGAGCGGCTCGAGCGTCCGTAGCGGAGCGGCTACTTCGCCGGCGCGGTCTTCGCGACGGCCTTGGCGAGGCGCGCGATCTTCCGCGAGGCCGTGTTGCGGTGGACCACGCCCTTCGAGGAGGCCTGGTCGATCACCTTGGCAGCGGCGAGGAAGGCGGCCTGGGCAGCGGCGGTCTCGCCGCGCTCCACCGTCTCGCGGACCTTCTTCACGGCGCTCTTCACGCGCGTGCGCACGCCCTGGTTGCGGGCGCGGCGCTTCTGGGACTGACGATTGCGCTTCTCGGCGGAGCGGGTGTTTGCCAAGTGTGCTTCTCCCTTGGGGGTTCTCGAAGGTCGCGGTTTCTACCGCTCGGCTTGCGGCGCGTCAAGGGTTTTGGCTGGCCACATTCCCCGTCGACACGCTGAGTTATCCACTTCCTGGGATTTTCAGAGCGGGATACCCCCGCC
>JBAXVO010000270.1:0-4487 GCA_037129355.1 Deltaproteobacteria bacterium
GCCCCATCATCGCCATGTCCGGCCTCTTCACCTTCGGCTGGTCCGGCTCGGTGCTGGTGGAGGTCGTCCGCCGGGTGAGCCTGGCGCGCGAATCCGCACGGGCGACGGGGACGGTCACGCCGACCGGCCCACGTCAGTAGTGGTTCACGCAGTCGGTCAGGCCCTCCTGTCCGAGGAGGGCGATGCCGCACCAGTAGACCGGCCAGTTGAGGTCCGTGACGGGCGTGCTGGGCGCGTGGCCCGAGCCGTAGCGGTCCCGGTAGCCGGACTGCGCGCCGGGAACGGAGCGGAGCTGGGGGAGCAAGGCCGGTAGCGAGACCGCGAGGGGACCGGCGATGCCGTAGGCGGTCGAGAAGGTGTACCAGGGCTGGAACGCGGCGGAAGGGTTGCCGAGGTCGAGCGTCCAGGAGACGTAGTCCTCGAGCGCCGTCTCCGGAGAGACCGTGAAGACCTTGAAGGCGGGCGAGTTCCCCAGGAGCGGGGTCACCCCGGGAAGGCCCTGGAGGGCGACCGAGGCCAGGCGGTACTCGTCCATGTGGGTGTGGCCGGTGAAGACCGCGGTGACCACGTCCTGGTGGGCGGAGAGGATCGCGAGGAGTTCGTCCTGCGCGGTGGGCTGCAGCATCATCGTCGGCTGCGTGATGTGTCCCTGCGGGTCCACGTCCGAACCGGTCGTGGCCAGGTCGCCGCCCGGCGGCACGTGCATGACGATCCAGACCGGCCGGCCGGATGCCCGGGCCGCGCCGAGGGTCGCGTCGAGCCAGTCGAGCTCCTGCGTGACCGCGGCCGCGGTGCTCGAGGGGGACTGGGGCGCGAGGAATATCGTGTTCAGCCCCACGACGACGAGGCTGCTTCCGGGGACGTCCGCCGCGTAGTAGCCGCCCGCCCGGTAGGTCGGCTCGAAGGTCACGCGGTCGGCGGCGCCGGCCAGGAACCCGTCGAAGAAGACGGCCGCGGTGTCGGCCAGGAAGGGATCGTTCGGCAGGAGCCCGAAGCTGTCGGCGTAGCTGTCCCAGTTCCCCAGGGTGAAGTAGACCGGCGTCGTCCCGAGCGACGCGCGGATCTGCTGCACGACGAACGTCACCGTCTTCAGCGCGAAGGCCCTCATGGCGGCCTCGTCCTGGGTGGGGGCGAGGAAGCGGAAGATCGAGGGAAAGTCCTGCACCAGGACGTCCCCGCCGAAGACCACGAGCAGGGGCCGGGGCTGCGCCCGGAGCGCGGCCGTCATCCGCTGCAGGAGCGGGTAATTGGTCGGCCCGCCCCAGCTGCCCGGGCTCGTGATGGCCGAGCTCGCGAAGAGCCCGGCCCACTCGCTCACCGGCGCCGCCTGGAGGGAGGCGAAGAGCGAGCGGTCGTAGAACGGGTCGAAGTGGACGTCGCTGATCGCGATCACCGTCCGGGGCGGCGGGGAGGACGAACTCTTGCAGCCGGTGACGAGCGACGCGACGACGAGAAGGCCGGCGAACGATCGCGGCGAGAACATGCATCGATGCTAGCACCGGGTCGGATGGTGAGACCGGCCAGGACCCGGATGGCCGCAGGGGCACCCTGCGGGGGCCTACCTCACCGCGCCGAGCAATCCGCGCTGCCGCAGCTGCCCGATGATCACGTCGGCGAAGCCGGCCACGTCGCGCTGGAAGTCCGAGGGGTTCAACGTCTGGGTGATGCCGGACCAGACGAGGCGTCCCGTGGCCGCCTCGTAGAGCGAGGTCTCGACCATCACCAGGCTGTCCTGCGAGATCTGCGTCACCGGGACCGTGGTCGTCGCCCAGACGGTGGTGCTGCCCCATCCCGGGCCCCACATCGGCCCGGCCCGGACCGGGGTCGTCGTCGTCACCATCATCGTGTTCACCTGGGTCCGCGTGTCGACCCCGAGCATGCGAACGATGAGCAGCCCCTCGGCGCCGGACTTCCTCACGGCCTCGGTGAACGCTTCCGGGGAGTTCCTCGCATCGTCGGGGACCACCGCCCAGCCGGGGGCGCCGTGGACTCCCAGGGCGCGAAGCCTCTGGGTGAAGGTGTCCTCGACCAGGCGCCGGTTCGCGGGATTGACCCCCACCGCCACGATGGCAATCTGGTGCATCGGCCCGCCGGTGAAGCTCGGGTCGAACCAGGCCGACTGGAGGGACGTGGTCTGGCACCCGGCCAGGAGGAGGGTCACGAGGAGGGGGGAGACCGTCGTCGCGATTTTGCGCATGGGACTCCCTTTACCGGGGGAGGTCGCGACTTTCAACATGGGCGGGCGCCGCGGGTGAAGTGAGCGGCCCTCAGCACCCGTCCTGGGTCTTCATCCACCAGAACTGAAGGTCCAGCGTTGGGCCGGAGGCGGCGGTGCTGGCCTCTGGCCAGGCGGCCGCGGCGGCCGAGTCCTGGCACGTGCAGGGCCCCGAGTCCTTCGCCTCGGCGTCCATGGCGGCTGCGGCCGGAGCGTTCTCCGTCGCGGCGGCGACCTTCGGCTTCCCGTCGCAGTCGCAGGCGGACGTGGGGACGGCAACGGTGAGCGCAAAGGCCCCGGCCAGACCGACGGCAATGCGGGTGAGCGTGCGATGGACCATGGAGGAACCCCTTTCGACCCGATGGAAGCGCTGCGGCAACGGGGCAAATAACGACGTCCCGGGGCGCGGGCAAGAAGGATCGCAGGATCCGTGTTCCTTGATGCGGGCAGGGTTCACCGCGATAATGCGGACCTCTGGACGATCGCCGCAGGAGATCGAGGAGACGCAACCGTGTTCTGTTCACGCTGTGGAGCCGAGCTACCGACGGGGGGCAACTTCTGCCCGGGTTGCGGGGCCCCCGTGGCGGGCACGCCGCAGCGCCCCTGGCTCCCGATGGTCGCATGGACCATCGTCATCGCGTCGCTCCTCTTCCCGCTCTGGTTCCCGAAAGGGACCCTCGTGGCCATTCCCCTGCTCTGGATCGTATTCACAATCGTGCTTCCCGGGAAGTCGAGGATGGCCCGGGTGGGCAAGGGACTGATCGCCGCGTTCGTGGTGATGGTCGCGGTCCTCGCGGTCCAGCAGCGTCTACCGGGAAGGCAGTAGCCCTACCCCCGCCCCGGCCCCTGGCCGGGGCTCGTCATCCGGTCGGTCATGTCGACGGCGGAGAAGTCCTGCTCCATGGGGATGACCCGGACCTCCCTCGTGCCGTCCCGGACCATCTTCCGGAGGTCGATGCACTTGAGGTTCATGTCGTCGTACGTGAAGTAGAACATGACCCGGTTGGTCAGATCGAGGAGCAGCGACCACTGGCTGTACTCTCCGTCAAGACCGTCGCCCGTCTTCTCGTTCTTGATCTGGGCGTCGACGCTCCGCTTGGGGATGTCGACGGTGTTGAGGATGTGCTTGGCGAGGTTGATGGCGCCGGCCCGATCCCTGGGCGACCCGGTGCAGTGGACCAGGTAGGCGATGCGCACGAACTTCGACGGCGAGGTCCAGTCACCGGGCATGCCGAGCCAGCCGCCCCCCGTCCCGAATGGCCGGGCCATGGTGCCAGCGAAGTCGATCGACCCGGGAATGCGGGTGTTGAGGTTCAGGTAGTTCCCGAGGTTCGTGAGGTGCCACGGAAGTTCCGGCAGGTTGGTCATCACCCCGAGCGGGTTGTCGTAGACCTTCTTCTCCCCGTCGATGAACTCGACGACGATGCATCTCCCCGCGGCGTCGTGGATGGCAAAGTGAAGCGGGAAGGTCGCGCCGACGGCGCCGACGGTCTCCGACCAGACGCGCACGGACGCCAGCGCCGCCTTCACCTCGTCGACCGTCGCGAAGTTGCCGAGGACCCAGGAGACGAAGTCGTTGCTGCCCACCGAGACCGCCGCCTCCCCGGGGCCTGGCGCCTCGTACCTGCTGTCGTCGAAGAAGAGCCCCTCCATGGAGAGACCGGCCTCGTTCATGCCGTCGCCGAAGCTCGCCGGGAGGCCGAGGCCATTGATGCCGAGGAACGCGTACCTCGAGGTCCAGGTCTTGCCCGGCCCGCCGCCAGGCGCCTTGCTGGTGAACGAGCGCCCCGAGGGCTGGAACACGATCTGGGACCGGGCCTCCATGCCGAGCTCGTTGACCCGGGCGACGACGCACGTCCCGTCCTCGGCCTTGATCCGGAAGCTGCAGCACCCGAAGGATGGGCGGTCTGGAGTGGCCTGGGTCGGGTTCATGGTCGTCCCTCTCGATGGATCGAGTATCGATCGATGCAACCACACGGAGTGGAGGGTGTCGATCCGGCGGCGTGGGCGGGGACCCCGGCCACCGTCACCCGGGACGAGGTTGCAGTTGTCGGGGGCAAACTGGAGCGGGAAAGGGGATTTGAGAGGACGCTACCAGTGAAACTCCAACTCCGCGATGACACGCTGCTTTCCCGAGATTCAGCGGTCGTGACGGGGAGTTGGTTCACAAGCGCGAGTGCAGGGGGAGTCCAGTCGAGTCCAACGGAGTCCAGTCGAGTTTTGGCCGCATTTTGGCCGCACTTCCCCCGTGTCAGTCCACCCAGTAGACTAC
>JBAXVO010000271.1:0-4486 GCA_037129355.1 Deltaproteobacteria bacterium
AGTCGGGGCGACTGGATTTGAACCAGCGACCACTTGCACCCCAAGCAAGTGCGCTACCAGGCTGCGCTACGCCCCGGGCACGACAGGGACGCGATAGGTAACACTCGCGACCCCGAGGGTCAACCGCTTCTCGGCACGGGGGAATTCGGCCGGGAGGTCGAGCCCGGAGCCCCTCCGGGCTACACTCCGCGGATGCCCGACCGAGACCCGAGGCCGCCCTCGCGCCCTGCCGGACTGCCCGCCGGCACGGTGAGCTGGCTCGAGATCGACGTCGGCGCGCTGGCCGCGAACGTCCGCGCCTTCGCCGGCCGCCTGGGCGGCGCCGGGATGGCCGCGGTGGTGAAGAGCGACGCCTACGGCCACGGCGTCGCGCTGGTCGCTCCCGCGGCGCTCCGGGCCGGGGCCTCCTGGCTCGCGGTCTGGGGCGCCAACGAGGGCATCCCGCTCCGCGCCCTGGTCGGCCCCGTCGTCCCCATCCTCTGCCTGGGGCACACGCCGCCCCAGGACTTCGAGGCCGCCGTCGCCGCCGACCTGCGCCTCACCCTCTACGACCCTTCGGCCATCCCGGCCCTGGCCCGCGCGGCCCGGGCCCGGGGGCGCACGGCGCGCGTCCACGTGAAGCTCGAGACCGGGACCCACCGGCAGGGGCTCCACCCCGGCGAGGCCGCCGCGCTGGCCCGGGCCGTGGCCACCTGCCCCGAGGTCGTCCTGGAAGGGGTGTCCACCCACTTCGCCGACATCGAGGACACCACCGACCACGGCTTCGCCGAGGCGCAGCAGGCCAGGTTCACCGAAGGTGTGGAGGCCATCTCCGCGGCCGGCGCCCGTCCCACCGTGCGCCACACCGCCTGCTCGGCGGCGGCCATCCTCTTCCCGAAGACCCACTTCGAGCTGGCGCGCGTCGGCATCGGCCTCTACGGCCTTTGGCCGTCGCGGGAGACGCTGGTCTCGGCGCGGGAGCGGGGGCTCTCCGGGTTCGCGCTGTCGCCGGTCATGACCTGGAAGGCGCTGGTGGCCCAGGTGAAGGACGTCCCGGCCGGCGGCTACGTGGGCTACGGGCGCACCTGGCGCGCCCAGCGCCGCACCCGCATCGCCGTGATCCCGGTCGGCTACTTCGAGGGCTACGCCCGCGCGCTCTCCTCCCGCGCCCACGTGCTGGTGCGCGGCCACCGGGCCCCGGTGCTGGGGCGCGTCTGCATGAACATGTTCATGGTGGACGTGACCGACGTCCCCGGCGCCGCGGCCGGCGACGCGGCGGTGCTCCTGGGTCGGGAGGGCGACGAGGCGGTCACCGCAGAGGCGCTGGCCGGCTGGGCCGGCACCATCCACTACGAGATCACCACCCGGGTGAACCCGCTGCTGCCTCGGATCGCCGTCGGCGGACCCTGATCTATTTCACCCAGGGTGAGACGGCCTTGAACTCGGGCGTCGCGGCCTGGTGGAGCAGGTCGAAGATGGCGGTCTCGGCGGTGGTCACCACCGCCCCGGCCTGGCGGCAGAGGTCGAGGCCGCGCAGCCGGTGCTCCTCGGTGCGGCTCGACACCGCGTCGGCGCAGACCTGGACGTCGAAGCCCATGGCCACGAGGTCCCGGGTGGTCTGGAACACGCAGACGTGGGTCTCCATCCCGGTGATCACCACCTGCTTGCGCCCCGTGGTCTCGAGGGTGCGCTGGAAGGCCGCGTCGGCGCCGCAGGAGAAGTGCACCTTCTCGAGGGGCGGGGAGGGGAGGAGCTCGAGGAGCTCCGGGATGGTGTGCCCGAGCCCCTTCGGATACTGCTCGGTGCAGAGCACCGGCAGGCCCAGGGTCTTCCCGCAGTGGATGAGGGCGCGCGCGTACTTCACGAGCCGTGCGAGCGCCTCGGGGGGCATGGCCGGGGTGAGCCGGTCCTGCACGTCGATCACCAGGATGACGGTGCGGTCGCGGTGGAGCCTGGGGTGGGGCGCGGACATGGTTTCCTCCGATCAGACGGCGTAACCGGCGGCGCCGGACGCGGCGGCCGCCTCGGGGTCGATGGCGACGTCCACACAGTAGACCGTTCCGGAGGCGAAGGCGCGGTCGAGCGCGGCGGGAAGGTCGGCCGGGTCGTCGACGTGCTCCCCCTTGCCCCCGAAGGCCTCGACCACCTTGTCGTACCGGGTGGAGGCGAGCCGGGTGGCCGGGCTCTTCTCCTCGCCGTACATGTTCCGCTGGGGGATGAGGATCTGCCCCCAGGCGGCGTCGTTGCCGACCACGATGACCATGGGGAGCTTGAAGCGGACCGCGGTCTCGAAGTCGAAGCCGTTCAGCCCGAACGACCCGTCGCCCTGGATCACCATCACCGGCCGCTCGGGGGCGAGCAGCTTCGCCGCCAGCGCGAAAGGTGCGCCCACGCCCAGGCAGCCGAGCGGCCCCGGGTCGAGCCAGCGTCCCGGCCGCGGGAGCTGGATGCTCTTCGCAGCCACCGCCACGACGTTGCCGCCGTCGGCCACGAAGGTGACGTCGCCGGCCCGCTGCGCGGCGCGGTCGATCTCCTTGCCCAGCCGGAAGTGGTGGATGGGGCGCTGGTCGCTCTGCTCGAAGTCGGCCTGCTTCTCGAGCTTGCGCGCCTCGCTCTTCCGCAGCCGCGTGCGCCAGGCGGCGGCCCCCGGCACCATCCCGGACCCGGCCTCGAGCTGCTCGAGCACGCTGCGGGAGTCGCCCACGATGCCCACCTCGATGGGGCGGTTGCGCCCGATCTCGGCGGCCTCCACGTCGACCTGGACCACGCGTGCGCCGGGGGCGAAGGTGGGCTCGCTGCCGTAGCCCACCCGGAAGTCGAGCGGCGTGCCCACCACGAAGACCACGTCGGCCTCGGCGAGCGCCTCCTTGCGGGTGTGCTGGAAGAACCCGGGGTGGCCGGGGGGCAGGCAGCCGCGCCCCATCCCGTTCAGGTAGACCGGGACGCCGGTGCGGGTGACGAACCGGTCGAGCGCCGCCGGCGCGTCGTCCCACCAGATGGACGAGCCGGCCAGCACCACCGGACGCTCGGCCGTGGCGAGCAGGGCCAGCGCCTGGTCGACCTTGCGCGGATCGCCGGGCGATCGGGCGTCGGTGCGGTAGCGGGTGAGGGAGTCGGCGACGGCGGCGTCGGCGCCGTTCGAGAGGACGTCCCACGGGATCTCCAGGAAGACCGGGCCGGGCCTGCCGGCGCGGGCCACCCGGAAGGCCTTCGCGAGGTAGCTGGGCAGGAGCTCCGGGGAGGGGACCCGGTCGCTCCACTTGGTGATGCCCTGGAAGAGCTGGGTCTGCGGCATCTCCTGAAGCGACCCGCGCCCCTGGTTGAAGGTGGGAGCGGCGCCGCCGATGAGGAGGAGCGGCACGTTCGCCGCCCAGGCGTTGGCCACGCCGGTCACCGCGTCGGTGACGCCCGGACCGGCGGTGACGATGGCCACCCCCATGCCTCGGGTGAGGCGCGCCCAGGCGTCGGCGGCGTGGGCCGCGGCCTGCTCGTGGCGCGTGTCCACGATGCGGATCCCCTCCTCGACGAGGCCGACGTAGATGGGCGCGACGTGCAGGCCGGAGAGGGTGAAGACCGTGCCCACCCCCTCCTTCTTCAGCATGCGCGCGACGAGCTGGCCACCGGTGAGCATGTCCATGGCGTGCCTTCTAATGGCCACAGGGCCCGAAAACGACGAACCCCGCGCGTCTTTCGACGTGCGGGGTCCGGGATGCGGTTCGCGCGTGTCCGCGCGGCGGCCTAGCCCTTGCGGAAGCGGGACAGGTTGGCCGGGAGGTCGGCCAGGGCCGCGAAGGTCTTGTCGGCGTGGATGGTCGCGAGCTTCGCGTAGTTCTGCTCCTCGGTCTCCGGGCGGGCCGGATCCGGCACGCAGCAGTCGACCGGGCAGACCGCGGCGCAGGCCTCCTCGTCGTGGAAGCCGACGCACTCGGTGCAGAGGTCCGGGTTGATGATGTAGATGTCATCCCCCTGGGTGATGGCGCCGTTCGGGCACTCGGGCTCGCACGCCCCGCAGTTGATGCACTCCTCGGTGATGATGGTCGCCATGGCTCTCGTGTCTCCTGGAGATGTCCCGATCCGGTCCGGGGGATGGGTTATCCGATGGACCCCGAGCCGTCGTCAAGGGGCGGGCCGGCGCCGGATGCGGTATGGAGAAGGGACCATCCCGGTACCCTATGGCGAAGCCCTACGACCCCAAGGATCGCTTCTTCCAGAAGGCCAAGGAGCAGGGATTCCGTGCCCGCTCCGCCTTCAAGATCGAGGAGATCCTGAAGCGCCACAAGCTCGTCGGCAAGGGCGGTTCGGTGCTCGACCTGGGGGCGGCGCCGGGCGGGTTCCTGCAGGTCCTCGCCGAGGTGGTCGGTCCCCACGGCGTGGCCGTGGGGGTGGACATCGTCGAGATCCGGCAGCTCGGCAAGCCATGGGTGAAGACCGCGGTGCTCGACCTGCTCGCGGTGGACGCCCTCGACCGCATCCGCGAGCTCCACCCGGGCCGTTTCGATCTCGTCAC
>JBAXVO010000272.1:0-4476 GCA_037129355.1 Deltaproteobacteria bacterium
GATGCGCGCCGCGCGGGACTGGATCCGGGAGAGGAGGTCGTTTTTCATGAGGGGAAGCGATTGTAGCCGATTCAGCCGCACGGTCGCGCGCTATGCCGGACGCTCGGGAAACAACCCCGGCATCAGCCTGGGGGCCAGCGTCGCGGGAAAGGCGATCCTCAGCGGTGCTCGTGGGCCATCCGACGCGATGATCCCGAGTTCGGACAGGGCCGCGACCGTGCGGCGTGCGTGGCGGTCCCCCGAGCCGACGAGACCCGCCACTTCCGCGCGGGGGAGCTCGCCTCGATACAGGATCGCCGAGAGCACCTGCCCGGCTTTCGGAGCCAGCCTGCCGACCGCCGCCTCTTCCGATGCCCACGTCAGGATTCGAGCCCGGAGCCGATCGGGCTCGACCAGGGCTTCCATGAAGGCCACCTGATCGATGCACGTCTCGAGGAAGAAGCGCGTGAAATCTGCCAGCGCCTCCTCTCCAAGTGCTCCGCGGCCATCCACGTCATTGCGCCGAGGAAGGTCGCATCGCGCGAGGTGCTCCTTGTACTGAGCCACGTTCCGCGCGAGCCCCCGTGCGACCGACCAGATGCCCCCCGTATCCAGGGCGTCCAGCAGCATGGCATGTGAGATGAGGCGTGCGACGCGCCCGTTGCCGTCCAGGAACGGGTGGATCCACAGCAGTCGGTGGTGGGCCGCGGCGATCCCGATCACGCCGTCGGTCCTGCCGCTCGATCGATAGACGTCCTCGAGCCGCGCCAGAAAGCGGGGGATGGCTCCCGGGCTGACCGGGACGTGAGTTCCGACCTTGACGTCACGTCCGCGCAACTCGCCGGGCCGGACCTCGAGCCGCTCATGCGTCGCCGGGTCCTCGACCCACCGCAAGTCATCGGGCAAGAGCTGGCAGAAGCGTCGGTGAACTTCGCGGATGCTCTCCGCCGCCGCGGCCTGACCGGTGAGGCCGCCCCCGTCGATCCAGCGCTGGACTTCGATGTGCGACCGGGCTTCGACCTGCAAGTCCCGCTTGTGCCGGTCCTGGCTGAAATCGTCCCGGAGGGCGCGCTCGATGTCGATCGGGTGGGTGTAGTGCCCCTCGATCAGGTTGCTGTAGTAGCAGTTCATCGAGCGGACGAGATCCGCCAGCGCCAGGCGAACTCCGTGAGGGAGGCTCCGCCGAAATCCGGATGACCGGGCCACGAGATCGAACGCCAGATCGGACAGGGCACCGCGATGACGTGACCCCTCTGCGATGAGCAGGGGTTCCATCGCAGAGGTCGGTTCGCCCCTGTCGGGCGGTGCGCTCATGTCCTTCAAGATGTCCGCTTGTGAATGTTCATCAAAATCTACAATAAACAAGGATTAACGGTAAGTTAGCGGAATGTCAATGGAGACATATCCGAAGCTGAGTCCGCTTCCAGGTCCGCCGACCCCGCCAGGAGAGCTGCTGCTGGAGAGGTACCTCAAACCACGCCGCATCACCCAGGTCGAACTGGCGGCGCGCATGGGGCTCCCGGTTCAGCGCACCTGATCATTGCAGAAGGCTCCCGTCACAAGGCCAGCGCTCGCTTCAGGTCGTCATGCTCGAAGGCGCTGGCCATGCGGTTGATCTCGGCCGATCGGGCGCCGACCGCCTTCGCTGCCTCACGCCAGCGTGCGGTGACAGTGGCGACTTCCTTGATGACCGAGCGGGCCTGCGTCAGCGTCAGCGCGAAGAATCCTGACGCGGCTTCGAGCAGGTCGAGCGAACAGGTTCCTTCGTCGAGGTCGATGTTGGTACTCAGGACCCGTGCCTTGAGATCCGTCGGAACGGGATTGAGGTCGTAGGCAGGGGAGAGGGACCATCCCGCCTTTCCCATCCACAGGAAGCCGTGGTTGCGCAGATGGTCGTCCACGTTGGAGATCAGCACATGGAAGACGACGCGCCGGTAGAGCGCGTGAGCGTCCGGCTTCCCCTGTGCGCCATGTCGAGCAAGGGCGTCGACCATCTCGGGGTAGCTGCCCCGGTCGCCGTCCCTGGCGCCCATCATCGCCATTGCGGACAGAAAAGGGATGCGGATCGCGCCATCGCGATCGAAGCGTCGCGACAGCATGACCGCTTTGCCGGCCACTTCGACGAGTTCGTGTCGTGGGGTGGCGATGCCCGCCTGGCCGGCCAGCCGCAGCGCGATCTCCTCCCAGGTTTCGATGCTGTATTCGTCGGTCTCCTTCGGAAACTTTGCGATGGAGAGATGGCCATGTCGGTCGATGACCGACGCCTTCGGCCGCGCACCACCGAGGGAGGAACCGGGCGCGAAGATGAGCTGAAGGTCTTCGTCGGTCTCCTCGTCACGGAGAATCCGCTCCGTGATCTGAAGCAGACGACCCAGTTCGATCAGGGCCGGCACTCCGGCGCGGATCGGCGCCTGGAAAGTCTCGTCGCCGGCCCAGCAAAACCGGAGCGCGCCGAGTCGCGCCTGATCGGCGACCCCGAGCAAGTAGTCGCTTTCGGAGAGCGCGCGGACGGCACGACCCTCGCGTTCGGCGAGGCGACGCGCGGCGCGCTGCATGAGGCGCCGCCCCCAGGTGTCCGGCGCTGAATCGCCGATCGAACCAAAGATCGCGAGGCCGGCAGGAGGGGCGAAGGCACCTCGCGTCAGGGCAAGCGCGGGCTCCAGGGAGAACCGGTCCGGGTCGTCGAGCCATGCAGGGTCGTACTCGAAGAGGATGGTTTCCGTACCCCGGACGCGATTGCTCCTCGCGAGTCCGATCGGTCGCGTTCGCCCGTGCAGGTCGATATGGACCTCGAAGTCAGCCATCGCGGGACGGTCCGGTTGGTCGCCTGAGGTGGACGTGCTTGGGCAGTTCGGCACGGGCCAGCGCTTGCCCGACACGGTCATTGCCGATGTCGGCGACCTGGCCCAGTCCGTCGAGCAGGCCGAGCGCCTGGAGGACGCCGGCATAGATGCCGATGCTCACGCCGGTGTCGCCGGCCTCGACCCTTTGCAATGTCGATCGGGAGGTGAACGCACGTTCGGCCACGACCGCCATCGGCAACCGTCGGCGCCGACGGGCATCGTGGATGTCCGCCCCGAGCTTGCGCAACGCTCGGCGCGCCGCGGCAGAAGGATGATGGGGAGTTGGCATATGACACCTTCGCACTACATATCTTGGAAATATGTAGCACGAAGACTACATAATCGCCAATCCAAGGAAGGGAAGGCGGCAGGGGCGGAGCGTTCCGTGCTCACCGCCTCGCCCCGATGACCTCGAACCCGCTCGCCCGTGCGGCTGCGGCGAGGCCAGGGTCATGGGTCGCGAAGAAGAGCCCCTCGAATTGCTCGCGCCACGCCAGGGCGGACACCAGGTGGATGGCGTCGAGCGTGCCGAGGGGCGTCGGGAGGGGTTGGGCCGCTCGAGAGAGCACACTGCGGGTGATCTCGATCGTTTCGAGTCCCTCCAGGACCTGGAAGGCGACCTCACGCCTGTCCACCAGCGCCAGCGAATCCAGGGTCGGGGCCGAAAACCGGAGCCGGTCGAGCGTCCGCAGCACCTCCACCTCGGCCAGTGCGCTCGTGACTCCCTGGTGGACATCGGGCCACTCGCGGAGCGCATCGGGCTCGGAGAGCACCAGGCGGAGGAGGACGGACGAATCGATGTAGGCGATCACCGTTTTCGGTCCTCGAGGAGGATGGCAAGGCTGTCCACCGGCGCGGGGAGGGGCCGGAGGCGCTTCAGCATCTGCTTCACGGCGGGCAGGTCCCGGGTTGGCGGACGGAGCACGACTCCGCTGCGCAGGTCCGCCTCAGGGACGATCCGGGCCACCGGTGTGCCGCGCTCCACGATGACGAGGGTCTCGCCCTTCTTGACGGTACGCAGGTGCCCGCTGAGATGCGCCTTGAGATCTGCCACGCCTACCCTTTTCATGACCACAAGATAACCAGTACTAGTCACAAGGGCAAACGCCGACCTGGGGCGCTCCTCCGCGACGCACCCGCATCGCCTGCGACTGGAGGCGCTGATGCTGGAGACCCAGGGGAGGGGCGTGAAACGCCCACAAGGACCAGCGCGACCCGAACCTCGGTTCCGTCAGGCAGACCGGTCGGCTCGTCGAGCAGGGGCCGGCCACCCCTTACGTGTGCTTCGAGCGCCCGCCGAATCCACCCCGGCGTGATGCTTCGCGGATGGGCAACGGGCAGGGTGGGTCATTCCAGCCTGGGTCACCGGCGTTTCGTCCAGGCGAAACGGCGATGACCCACCCTCCGTCACTTCATCGCGCCCGTCGCAGCGGGCCGCCGGCTCGCGCCCGGCTTCGGCGAAGGATGGCGCGGCGGACCGCCGCCATCTCGGGGCGCTCTTCCGCGACGCGAAGCCAGTGCGACGCGTCGAGCCTGAGCCACACCTCGGCCGAGGTACCCAGCGCGGCGGCCAACTCCAGCGCAGTCTCCGCCGTGATTCGCTTCGTTCCCTGGACGATCTCGCTGACCGCCTGCGCCGGCCTTCCCATGACCT
>JBAXVO010000273.1:0-4474 GCA_037129355.1 Deltaproteobacteria bacterium
CGTGAAGAAGGCCATGGTCTGGCTCCCGGCCACGGTAGGCAAGGCCGCGACGGTCGGCGTGGAGGATCGCGGGGCACCCGAGATCCTGGCGTCCTTCGGCCAGATCGAGCAGGTGATCGTCCACCTGGTCGAGAATGCCGCGAAGGCGACGAAGCCGGGCGAGAAAGGCGCGGTCCTCATCCGGTTCGGGCCGGGTTCAACCGGGACGGCGCGGCTGGAGGTCGTCGACCAGGGAACCGGCATCGCCCCGGAGTTCCTGGGCCGGGTCTTCGACCCGTTCTTCACGACCAGCGACGTCGGGCAGGGCATGGGCCTCGGCCTCTCCATCTGCCATGCCATCGTCACGGCCCACGGGGGAACGCTCACCGTGGAGAGCGAGGTCGGGAAGGGATCCACGTTCCGGGTCGAGTTGCCTGAGGTGCTGGTGGGGGCATGAGCGCACCGAGGCGCGCCCCGACCGGCAATTGGGCCCACGCGGCTCCTCGGCCTGCGGCGGAGGGGGTGGCGGCAGTCCGTCCGGGGTCTCTCTGGAGGTGACCCCGGCCGCGTCGGACCGCGGTGGTAAGGTGCCCGACCCATGGCACGCATCCATCTGGTCGGCGGAGAGAAGGGCGGCGTCGGGAAGTCGCTCGTGGCAAGGCTGCTCGCGCAGTACTTCATCGACCGGGAGATCCCGTTCCTGGGCTTCGACGCCGACAAGTCGCACGGGGCGCTCATGCGCTTCTACTCCGGCTACGCGTCGCCGATCGTGGTGGACCGGTACGAGAGCCTCGACGGCATCGTCGAGGCCGCGGCCGCGGACCCGGAGCGTCGGATCCTCGTCGACCTGGCCGCCCAGTCCCACGAGCCGCTGGTCCGGTGGATGGAGGACTCCTCGGTCCTCGACCTCGAGGGCGAGGCCGGGATCGAGCTGCGGTACTGGCACGTGATGGACTCGGGGCGCGACTCGGTCGACCTCCTGCGCAACCTCCTCGACCGCTTCGGCTCCCGGCTCGGCTACGTCGTGGTCCTGAACCAGCTCCGCGGGGAGGACTTCACCATCCTCGACGACTCGGGGGAGCGGAGGCACGCGCTCGACCTGGGCGCCCGCTTCGTGACGGTGCGTCGGCTCCAGGAGGGGCTCATGAACCGGATCGACGCGCGCAGCGCCAGCTTCTGGGCGGCCGCCAACAACACGGCCGACGCCGGCGTGAACCTGGGGCTCCTCGAGCGGCAGCGGGTGAAGACCTGGCTTCGCCACGCCTACGCGGAGCTCGACCAGGCCGACGTCTGACGGCAGGGGCCTGACCGCGGGGCGCCTGGCGTGATCAAGTACATCGGGTCGAAGCGGCTGCTCGTGCCGCTCCTCGTCGAGACCATCGCCCGGATCCGCGGCTCGGGAACGGTCTGCGACCTGTTCTCCGGGACGTCGCGCGTGGGGCACGCGCTCAAGCGGGCCGGGTACCGCGTGGTCGCGAACGACCACAACGCCTACGCCGCGGCGCTCGCCACCTGCTACGTGCAGGCCGACGCCGAGGACCACCTGCGCTCGGCCACCAGGCTCGTGGCCGAGCTGAACGCCCTGCCGCCGCGCCCCGGATACTTCACGGCCACCTTCTGCGAGCGGAGCCGCTTCTTCAAGCCCAGGAACGGCGCCCGGGTCGACGCGATCCGGGAGGCCATCGCGAGGAAGGGGCTCCCGCCCGAGCTCGAGGCCATCCTGCTCACGTCGCTCATGGAGGCGGCCGACCGGGTCGACTCCACCACCGGCGTGCAGATGGCGTACCTCAAGAAGTGGGCCGCGCGCGCCGACAACGATCTCGAGCTGCGGGTGCCCGACCTGCTCCCGCGCGCCGCGAGCGGGAAGGGGAGTGCGCTCCAGCTCGATGCGCTCGAGGCCGCGGCGCAGGTGGAGGCGGACGTCTGCTACGTCGATCCCCCGTACAACCAGCACAAGTACCTGGGCAACTACCACGTCTGGGAATCGCTCGTGCTCTGGGACAAGCCCGAGGTCTACGGCATCGCCTGCAAGCGGGTCGACTGCCGGGAGCGGGGGAGCGTCTTCAACTCGAAACCCAACGCGGGCGCGGCGATGCGCAGGCTGCTCGCCTCCATCCGGGCGCCCCACGTGGTGGTCTCCTTCAACAACGAGGGCTACTTCTCCCGGGCCGAGTTCGAGGAGATGCTCGCCTGCCGCGGCGAGGTCGTGGTGATCGAGCGCGACTTCAAGCGCTACGTGGGGGCCCAGATCGGGATCCACAACCCGAAGGGGGAGAAGGTCGGCAAGGTGAGCCACCTCCGCAACACCGAGTACGTGTACGTCGCGACGAAGGACCGGAAGGTGAGCCGGGCGGTGGCCCGGTGGGCCGCCTCATGTCCGTCCCCCGCGTAGACTGCGGATCCCATGTCCCTCCGCCTCCTCCACACCTCCGACTGGCACCTCGGGCGGAGCTTCTTCGACGCGCCCCTCCTCCGCGACCAGGAGTGGGTGCTCGAGCGGCTGCTCACGGCGCTGCGCGACACCCGCCCCGACGCGCTGGTGGTGGCCGGAGACGTGTACGACCGGGCCGTTCCCGGGTCGGATGCGGTGAGGCTCCTCGACGACGTCCTCGTGCGCGTCGCCGCGCTCGGCATCCCGGCCATCGTCATCGCCGGGAACCACGACTCGCCCGAGCGGCTCTCCTTCGGATCCCGCCTCCTCGAGGGAAGCGGTGTCCACCTGCGTGGGGGGCTCGACCGGGTGCAGGCGCCCATCGCCATCCCCGGGAAGGGGTTCGTCTACGCCGTGCCCTTCGTGGACCCCGACGTCGTCCGGGGGATGACCGGTGACGAGGCCGTCCGCGGCCACGCCGCCGCGACCGAGCGCATCCTGGCCGCGGCCCGCGCCGACGCCGCCGGGCGCGACCTGCCCACCGTGCTGGTCGCCCACGCCTTCGTCCAGGGGGCCACCGAGACGCCCGACAGCGAGCGCCCCATCTCGGTGGGCACGGCCGGGTCGGTGCCGGCCTCCACCCTGGCCGGGTTCGACTACGTCGCGCTCGGGCACCTGCACGGACCGCAGGAGGTTTCACCGGGAGTCCGCTACTCGGGATCCCTCCTCAAGTACTCCTTCGCCGAGGCGACCCACGAGAAGGGGGCGCTGCTCGTCGAGGTCGATCGGGGCTCCGCCCGCGTGGAGCGGATCCCGCTCGGGCAGGTGCGGGACGTGGCCCGCATCCAGGGGAAGATCGACGACCTGCTCTCCCGCCCGGACCTGGCCCGCCACCAGGGCGACCTCGTCGAGGCGACGCTGGAGGACACCGACTACGTCTTCGAGGCGCGCGCCCGCCTGCAGGCCCGCTTCCCCCACGTCATGAACGTGCGCCGCACGGCCGTCGCGCCCGCCGGCGAGGCCGAGTTCATGGCCCAGGTCGCCGGCGCCGCGGGGGACGATCGGGCCCTCTTCGCCGCCTTCCTGAAGCACGTGAACGGCAGCCCGCCCGGCGACTCCGAGGCGGCCTGCTTCGCAGCGGCGGTCGACGCGGTGGCCTCCCGGGAGCGTGCCTCGTGAGGCCGCTTCACCTCGAGCTCACGGCCTTCGGTCCCTACGAGCGGACCCAGCCGATCGACTTCGCCGCGCTCGGGGGGAGCGACCTCTTCCTCATCCACGGCCCCACCGGCGCGGGGAAGACCTCCATCTTCGACGGCATCACCTACGCCCTCTTCGGAAAGCTGGCCGGCACCCGAGGGGCCGACCGGATCCGCGCCGACCGGGCCGCCCCCGAGCTGCAGACCCGGGTCGTGTTCCGGTTCCGCATGGGGGAGGACGTCTACCGGGTGGAGCGGACCCCCGAGTGGGAGCGCGAGGCACGGCGCGGCGGCGGGACCACCACCGAGGGGGCCACCGCCAGCCTGTGGCGCGAGGGGGAGGCGAACCCCGTCGCCACCGGCGCCACCCGGGTCACGGCGAAGGTCACCGCGATCCTGGGCATGGACGTCGGCCAGTTCACCCAGGTGGCGCTCCTGCCCCAGGGGGACTTCAAGAACCTCCTCTGCGCCACCGACGTCCAGCGGGAGGAGTTGCTCCAGAAGCTCTTCGGGACCGACCGGTACGTCGACATCGAGAAGTTCCTGATCGAGCGGAAGAAGACGCTCGAGTCCTCCGGCGGGAAGCTCCGGGAGCGCCAGTCCGAGCTCCTCGCGGGCCAGTCCCCCGAGGAGGTCGCCGGGCGCCTGGCCGACACGAGGGCGCAGGCGCTCGCGACCGCGGAGCGGGCGGCTCGCCTGCGGGAGGCCGACACGGCGGCGCTGAAGTCATTGTCCGACGCCCGGGCGCTGGCGACCCGCTTCGACGAGCAGGACGCGGCCCGGCGCGCCGATGCGCAGGCGAGCGCCGGGGCGGCCACGGTGGGGGCCGACCGGGAGCGGCTCGAGCGGGCCACGGCAGCCGAGGGAGTCCGCGAGAAGCTCGTCCAGGCGCAGCGCGCCGCCGGCGAGGCGGCCGCGCGGGCCCGGG
>JBAXVO010000274.1:0-4474 GCA_037129355.1 Deltaproteobacteria bacterium
AGGCGGCTCCGGGGGCGGAGAGCGTGTAGGCGATACCGGCGCCGTCGGGGGTCGCCACCGGCTGACCCAGGATTCCACCCGTGCCCGGGACCATGGTCTCCGCACCGCCCGCGGCCGGGACCTTCCAGACGTTGTACCCGCTCACCCGGTTCGACACGAAGTAGAGGGTGGACCCGTCCGGCGACCATGCGGGTCCGGCGTTGTACCTCTGGCTGGAGGTCACCTTCACGGGTGCACCGCCCGCCGCGGGGACCACGTAGACGTCGGAGACTGCGGTGACGCCGGGTGCATATCCCTCGAAGGCCACGAAGCGTCCGTCGGGGGAGAAGGCGGGGGAGGTGGCCGTGAGGTCGCCCACGTCGAGGAGGGATTCGGCACCCGTCGTGAAGTCCCGGACGTAGACCTGCATCCGTCCGCTGCGGAAGCTCATGTAGGCGAGCGTCCCGGCGGGCGACCAGGCGACGAAGCGCTCGTCGCCCGCCCCGCTCGTTACCTGCGCGAGGCAGGTGCCGTCGTCCCGCATCGCGAAGATGTCGAGGGTGCCGGCCCGTCGGGAGGCGAAGGCCAGCCACTGCGCGCCCGGGGTGCGAAGCGCGCAGGGCGGTGGGGTGAGCGTCAGGAAGGCGACCCGCGTGACCCCGTCGAGCGCTCCGATGATCCCCGCCAGCCCCTCGACCTCCACCACCGACGTCGTCAGCTCGAAGGTCGCGCTGCCTGCTCCGGCCGGCACCCGGACGCTGCCCGGGACCGTGACGCCCGCGCGGCTGGACTGGAGAACCACGTCCACCCCGGGCGAGGGGGCTGGCCCGCTCAGGACCACGGTCCCGGTGGCGCGTCCTCCGCCCTCGACGGTGGTGGGGGATACCTCGACCGACACCAGCGTCGGCGGGGGTGGAGTCGGAGGCGACGGCGTGATCGTGACCGTCGCAAGCTGCCGGACGGCGCCGAGTTGCGCGGTGATCGTCGCCCGCTCCTCCACCTGGACCACGCTCGTCGTCATCGCGAAGGTCGCCGACGCGCTTCCGGTCGGGACGATGATGCTCCCCGGGACCGACACGGAGCCGCGATCCGAGCCGAGCGCCACCTCGGCGCCAGGCGAGAGGGCCGGGGCGCCCAGCACCACGGTGCCGATTGCGCCCTGCCCTCCCTGCAGCGTCGCCACCGAGATCGAGACCGAGACGAGGAGCGGCGCCGTCGGTGGAGGCATGGCGGCCTCGGGCGTCGCGCCACCGCAGGCGGCGAGCGTCGCGAGGAGCAGCGCCGCAAGCCCTGCCCTCGCCATGGAACCGCTCGCTAGGGGCACCCCACCACCCCCCCGCCGTCGGGCCCGCACCCGGAGAAGAGCGTCGCCCTCGCCACGGCACGCCTCTTCGAGATGCGCGGCGGCTGGTAGGGAGGCCGCACCGGACGCGCGTCCGGCTCGGCGGCGGCCGGCTCAGCCCTCTGTTTCGGCTCGTTCACCTGGTCAGGCCGAGGGGGCGCCCGGTCCCATCACCGACCGCAGTTCGGGTTCGTGGGCAGCGAGCAGGCGTCGGCGTTCATGTTCATCAGGCCCCGGTTGTAGGCGTCGTCGAAGGTGCCCGACACGGAGGAGGTCCCGTCGCGGATGAGGGCCTGGAACGGCACGGCCGGCTGGGTATTGAGGATCGAGTAGTTGGTGTCGACGATGCTACCCCAGCCCGGGGCCGTCGTCTCGTTCACGGGGAGCAACAGCAGGCGGACCCCGTTGGTCGCCAGGGCAAACGTCTTGACCAGGTCGACGGGAGTCCAGGTGGTCGCCACGATGGCGAGCGACGACCGAGCCGCCCCACGGCCGACCGCGTTCCGGACCGTACCGGAAGCCACGGATGACTGGCCGACCCCGGCCACGACGATGGTCTGCTGAGCCTGCGGAACGCCCGTGCGCTTCGCCGTCAGCGTGAACGAGCAGGAGGGATTGCCGAGCATCGTCGCCGTCGCGCTCCCCCCGTCGGCGGTCACGTCGTGGGTGGAGCCATCGCAGTAGGTCAGCAGGAGCGTGGATGCGTAGGAGACGTCCCAGGTCAGGGTGATCGAGTCCCCCGCCCGGGCCGACGCGGGCCCGGTGAACGAGCTGATGACCGGAGAGGGCGCCCAGACGACGGCCGTCGGGGCGACGTTGAGCGTGTTCCCGTAGAGGGCTTGCTGGCCGAACCCGGCCATGTACGTCGGGTTGGAGCCATTCCCGGTCTGCAGCTGCCCGTAGGTGGTGGACGCATCGATGTTGAGCGCCAGGACGTTGTAATCCGCGAGCTGGCTCGTCATCGGCCAGCCGAGGTAGTAGTCCCAGCTGAGCTCGCCCGGCAGGACGTACGGGAAGTCGCTCGTGGTGCCCGCTCCCAGGAAGGAGTTCACCGGATCCCACATGGACAGCGTCGGGTAGGCCCCGTAGGTCCAGCCGCTGAACGTGTTGCCCGCGGCCTGGCAATTGCCGGTCCCTCCCCCGCCCTGCGCCCAGGACCAGGGATTCAGCTGGGTCGAGTTCCCGGTGAAGTCCACCGTGACGGGCATCCAGTACGGGGGTGCACAACCCTGGATGTGCGGCAGCGAGAGCGGAGACATGCTGTACGCGAGGATGGGTAGCTGGCTGAGATGCCGGCCGTAGATCATCTGCAGCGGACCGATGGTCTGCAGGAAGAGCAGGTTCATGCCCTGGTTCCCGAGGTAGGCGAAGATGGGGTACAGGGGCGACTGGGGCAGCTGGGTGTTCGCATAGAACGAGAGCGGGGTGGTGGTCGGGTTGACCACCGGGGTCAGGCCGAAGTTGATCGCCTGGGTCACCTGGCCCCCCCCGCTGCCACGCGCCTCCATGAATCCCAGCTTGCCGCTCGCGTCGAAGGCGAACGGGACGTAGCCGCCGGCCGCCGTCATCCAGATCTTCTTCGGGGCCGGGTCGAGCAGGTGGTAGAGGTAGAAGAAGACGTCGGCGTTGCCCACAGCCTGGTAGAGGGCGCCGTCGGACATGTCGGTCTTGGTCCCGAACATCGCCTGCGCGAAGCTCAGCCTCGCCGCGTTCGTGACGTCTCCGCCGCCCTGCAGGGAGGCCTCCAGCGTCGCGTACAGCTGCTGCGTGAACACCTGGTACATCGCCTCCATCGACGCCACCATGGCGGGCGTCACGTTGCTCGCCCCGTAGTTCGAGAGGAACGCGACGTACGCCCGCAGCGCCCCGATCTGCCCCTCCGCCATCAGCAGCGTGATCGCATTGGGGTAGCCGGCGAACGTCGCCAGCGGGGAGTCCGGGATGTCGAGCTGCGGCCGGAGCTCCGGGAACACCTGGCCGTACGGCGTGTAGTCGAATCCGGAGGTGTACATGCTCGGGATCCGGACCACGTTGTTCAGGGGGAAGTCCGTCGTCGCCGCGCTCTTCCGCGCCTGCGCCTGCCTCAGCTGGCCGAGCTTCGCGAACTCCCGGACGATGGAGTTGTGGATGCTCGCGGTCACCGGCTGCATCAGGACGCGGTCTCCCGTGGGCTGTCCGAGGCCCGGGCTGCTCCCCAGTCCTCCGCCGACCGGCCCCGCAGCGCCCAGGGCTTCCAGGGCGTTCCTGAAGTCCGAGATGTCCTTGCCCGCCTTGATCCGCTCCTGGGCGCTGGTGGCGTTGAGCACCCCTTGGGTGAGCTGGTAGCTCTTCCACTGCTTGAAGCTCTTGAAACAGGTGTCCGGCGGAGCGGTCCAGTCCTTCAGCTCCCCCACGAGATCGGGGGGCGTCAGCGGCGTCGCCGCGGGCACGTTGATGGGCGGGACGGTCATCTTGCCGGCCGTCGCGATGTTCTGCGTGGCCGTGAGCACGGCATGGGCCCACGCCGTCGTGTCCACCACGCCCGCGGGCTTGCTCGTCGCCGACGTGTTGGCGTCGTTCCAGGCGTCGGCGCCCCCCCACTCCTCGTAGGAGCCCTGGCCTCCGCTTCCGCCGCCTCCGAGCACCGCACCCTTGATGATCCCCTTCACGCTGGCGCTCAGCCCCCAGGACTTGCCGTTCTCCGTGTTCGTGGAGCTGCTGTAGTACTGCGTGGTCGATACGGCATTCGCCTCGTTCGCCCCCTCGATCCGGGAGGCGAAGCCGTCACCGTAGTTCTGGTAGAAGGCGAGGATCGCGGCGATGATGTTGCCCTTCAGCAGCTGCATCTGCGTGAGCAACGTCGCCCGGGCCTCCGAGCAGTCGGTGGCCCCCGCCTTCGCGCAGGCCACCGTTCCGTACGCCGTGTACTGCGTCATCGCCTGCCCGAAGAGCGTCTCCATCGCGTTCAGGAGCTGCAGGTCCGCGTAGGCGTGCGGCCCGGAGCCGGTGTAGATGCCCCCGTTCTCGAGGAACACGTCGCTGATGTAGTTGCCCTGGCTGCCTGCCTTCAGCTGGGGGGAGACCCAGGAGGCGACCTGATCGGCGGTGAGCTGCGGGCCGATGAGGAACTGGCTGAGGTCGTAGGATCCGATCCCCGACGTGAGGATGCCCAGG
>JBAXVO010000275.1:0-4457 GCA_037129355.1 Deltaproteobacteria bacterium
GCGATCTTCGGCTTGAAGAGGTCGGCCCGGCCGTAGGCGAGGCAGGCGGCGAGCAGCCCGGCCACCTCGACGTCGCCGGGGTCGACGTAGCGCCGGGGGAACTCCACCGGGTCGGCCAGGAGCCGCGGCGAGACCTCGAAGCTCCTCTGGAACCGGTCGAGGAGCGGGGCGAGGCGCGTCGCGCGCCGACCGGGCCGGCGCGGTGCCCGGCGGGGCACGCTCACCCTCCGTGCCGCCCGGCGCCCGGCGCGTGCCGGGCGAGCTCGAAGGCCACGTGGCCGAGCTCGGGGCCGATGAGCTTCTCCCAAGCGAGCCGCACCGCCGCCGTCGACCCCGGCACCGAGAAGATCGCCCGCCCCTGCCACGACCCGGCGACGGCCCGGGAGAGCATGGCGGCGCTGCCGATCTCCTGGAAGGAGAGCATCCGGAAGAGCTCGCCGAACCCGTCGATCCGCTTCTCGAGCAGCCCGGCCACCGCCTCGTAGGTGCGATCGCGCCCGGAGATCCCGGTGCCGCCGTTCACGATCACCGCCTCGGCCCCGGCCGCGGCCGCGGCGGCGAGCGCCTCCCGTACCTCGTCGGGCTCGTCCCGGACGATCCGGTAGCCGGAGAGGACGTGCCCCGCCGAGGCGAGGGCCGCCCGCAGGTAGGCGCCGCTCGTGTCCTCGGCCTCGGTCCGGGTGTCGGAGGCGGTGACGACGTACACGCGGACCGGGCGGGCGCCGGAGCGACGGTGTTCCTCGTGTCCCAGGGGCCCCTCCCTCACTCCGCCAGGGGAGCCGGCGTGGACATCTGGATGTCCTTGCGGGCGGCGGCGATGGCCTGCTCGACCGTCTTCCGGTCGGGCGCGTCGGGCGCCATGGTCACGTAGATGCTGAACTCCTGGATGGCCTTGTTCCGGTCGCCGAGGCGCCGGTAGGCCTCGCCCGCGGCCCGGTGGGCCTGGGGGGAGTCCCCCGCCGCCATCGAGGCCTGGGCGAAGGCGAGCGCGTCCGCGGGCCGGTCGGCCCGGAGGAGGGCCACGGAGGCCTGGACGAGCCCCACCGGCTCCCCCGACGCGAGGAGCCTCTGGCTGCCGAAGCCCACCGGACGGAGCACCAGCTCGAGCCTGGTGCCGCCCAGCTTGGCCCCGGCGAAGGAGGCCTCGAGGGGCTCGAACCCCGGCGCCGTGAGGCGGAGGACGTAGGTGCGGGACTCGTCCCGCACCGCGAAGGAGAGCGGACCCTTCCCGACCTCGACCCCATTCACGGCGACGAGCGCCCCGGGCGGGAGGGTGTCGACGTAGGCCTCCGGCGGGTTCACGTCCGACCAGGTCGCGTTCCGGGGGCCGGAACAGGCGGTGGCGAGGACGGCGAGGAGGAGGAGGGCCAGGGATCGCGGCGGCATGGCGGCTTTCACGGTTATACACCCGGGGATGGCCGACAAGATCGCGGTGGCCCGGGCGCTGCGCGAACTGGGGATGCTCCTCGAGGTCCAGGGGGAGAACCCGTTCAAGGTGCGCGCCTACGAGAACGGCGCCCGCGCCCTCGAGGAGCTTCCGGGCGGGCTCGACGAGGTGATCGCGGCCGGGACCCTCACCGAGATCCCGGGCATCGGCAAGGCCCTGGCGGAGAAGATCACGGAGCTCGCCCAGACCGGCCGGCTCGCCCTGCTCGACCGGGTCCGCTCCGAGCTCCCCTCCGGGATCGGCGACATGCTGCGCATCCCCGACCTCGGCCCGAAGAAGGTCGCGGCCCTCCTCGCGGCGCTCTCCATCGGAAGCGTGGCCGAGCTGGAGAAGGCCTGCCAGGACGGGCGCGTCCGGGAGGTGAAGGGCTTCGGGGAGAAGACCGAGAAGAAGATCCTGGAGGGCATCCACCGGATGCGCACGGCGTCGGAACGGGTCCGGCTCTCCGACGCCCGAGAGGTGGGGCTCGCGCTGGTCCGGGCGCTCGCGGCCACGGGCCTCGCCGAGCGGGTGGAGCTGGCCGGCTCGGCGCGCCGCTGGAAGGAGACCGTCGGCGACCTGGACGTGGTGGCCGCGTCGACGGAGCCGGGGCCCCTCTCCGACGCCTTCGTCGCCCTGCCGGGGGTGGAGTCGGTGGTGGCGAAGGGGGAGACCAAGACCACGGTGCGGCTCGTGGGCGGTCTCTCCGTCGACCTCCGGGTGGTGCCCCCGGCGCAGTTCGCGAGCCTCCTCCACCACATGACCGGCTCGAAGGAGCACAACGTCCGGCTGCGCGGGCTGGCCCGCGACCTCGGGTTCACGCTGAGCGAATGGGGGCTGGAGCGGCTGGAGGGAGGCGCCGCGGTTCCCGTCCTCGGCGAGGAGGACGTCTACCGCGCGCTCGGGCTCGCGCCCGTGCCCCCCGAGCTGCGGCAGGACACCGGCGAGATCGAGGCGGCCCGCGAGGGGCGCCTCCCCGACGACCTGGTCACGATCGGCGACGTGAAGGGGATGGTCCACGTCCACACCACCTGGTCCGACGGCCGCGCCTCCCTCGAGGAGATGGCCCGCGCCGCCGAGGCCATGGGCATGACCTACCTCACCGTCACCGACCACAGCCGCAGCGCCGCCTACGCCGGCGGCCTGGACGTCGACCGGCTGAAGGCCCAGTGGGAGGAGATCGCCCGGGTGCAGGAGAAGGTGAAGATCCGGCTCCTGCGGGGAAGCGAGGCCGACATCCTCGAGACCGGGTTCCTCGACTGGCCCGACGCCGTGCTGGAGGAGCTCGACGTCGTCGTGGCCAGCGTCCACTCCCGCATGAAGATGGACTCCGAGCAGATGACCCGCCGCATCGTGCGCATGCTGGAGCTTCCGGTCTTCAAGATCTGGGGGCATCCCACCGGTCGCCTCCTCCTCGAGCGGGAGCCCTACGGCCTCGACATGGAGAAGGTGCTCGACGTGGCCGCCGCCTCGCGGGTGGCGATCGAGGTGAACGGCGATCCCCACCGGCTCGACTTCGAGCCGCGTCATCTCCGGATGGCGAAGGAGCGGGGGATCCCCATCGTGCTCTCCACCGACGCCCACTCGGTGGCCGGTCTCGAGAACCTCCCCTACGCGGTGATGACCGCGCGCCGGGGCTGGGTGACCCGGGGCGAGGTGCTGAACACCCTCCCCGCCGCGGAGTTCGCCGCCCGGGTTCGACCGGGGTAGAGTCCGCGCCGATGTCCGCCCTGCGAAGCCGACGCGTCCAGTTCGCCGGCCTGCTCATGCTCTCGTCGGGCATGCCGCTCGGCATCGTCATGAACACCATCCAGGTGTTCCTGCGCGGCGCCGGCGTGAGCCTGAAGACCATCGGGCTCCTCCAGGTCGTCTCCATCCCCTGGTCCTTCAAGTTCCTCTGGGCGCCGCTGGTGGACCGGTTCTCCCTCCCCTGGCTGGGTCGGCGCCGGGGCTGGATCGCGGCGATGCAGCTCGCGCTCACCGCCTCGCTGGGCGGGCTCGCCGCCTACGTGGCCCGCCACCTCGTCCCCGGCCCGGCCGGGCACGACGTGCTCACCGCCGGGGCCGCCACCGGGGTCGCGCTGCTCGCGCTCGCCATCGCCTTCTTCTCGGCCACCCAGGACATCGCCATATCAGCCTGGCGGATCGAGATCGCCAAAAGCCCGGACGAGCTGGGGCTTCTGACCTCCGCCAACACCATCGGCTATCGCGTCGCGCTGCTCTGCACCGACTCTCTTATCCTAGTGTCGGCCCAGCATCTGGGCTGGCCCCTGTCCTACACCATCTGCGGCGTAGCGATGGGCATCGGCTTGATCGCCAGCCTGATCGTGCGGGAGCCGGAACGCGCCGAAGCGGTGATGGCGCAGAAGGAAAAGGAAAAGCCGCTCTGGACGCCACGCGGCTTTTTCGATGCCGTGGCGGGGCCCTTCATCATCTTCTTCAAGACCCATGGCGCCGCAGCCCTGCTGATGCTGCTGGCGATCAGCCTGTACCGGCTGCCCGATTTCATGCGCGGGCCGATCACCAATCCTTTTTTTCATGACCTGGGCGTGACCAAGGATGTGATCGGCACGGCGCGCGCCACCGTCGGACTGGCCGCGATTTTTGCCGGCGTCGCGGCGGGCGGATTTTTCTGCCTGCAGCTTGGCTATATGCGCGCCCTGATGCTGGGCGCCGTGCTCCAGTCCATCGGCATCTTTGCCCAGGCCGTGCTGACCGTGAACCACGATGTCCCGGCTTTCCTGGCGGTGATGGCAATCGACGATTTCGGCATCAGTGTCGCCGGCGTCACCCTGGTCGCCTATATGTCGTCGCTGACCAGCCTGGGGTATACTGCAACGCAATATGCGCTGTTATCCTCGGCTTATGCGCTGGCGGGAAAATTCCTCAAGGGTTTTTCCGGCTTGATCGTGGAAGGGTTAACCCCACATTTCGGCCTGATGAACGCCTATGCCCTGTTTTTCATTGCTTCCGGCGTGATCGGGGTTCCCTCGCTGGCGCTTTTCGCCTTTTTGGGGCGCAAACAGCCGCC
>JBAXVO010000276.1:0-4443 GCA_037129355.1 Deltaproteobacteria bacterium
GTCGGCGACGGCGTATT
Organism: Deltaproteobacteria bacterium; assembly: GCA_037129355.1. Classification (GTDB taxonomy): domain Bacteria; phylum Myxococcota; class Myxococcia; order Myxococcales; family Anaeromyxobacteraceae; genus CAIOAK01. The sequence continues at coordinate 18 of JBAXVO010000276.1, forward strand.
CACGGCGGCCGGTGCGGTCGACCACGGTGGTCGCGAGGACCCGGACGACCTCCTTCGGGTCGATCCCCACCAGGAAGCCGCGCGACCCGCCGTTCAGGTAGATGCGCGGGAGGTCGAGGATGCTCCGCTCCACGCAGACCGGCATCGCCTTGCGCGTGCCGAAGGGGCTCGTCCCGCCCACCTGGTAGCCGCTGTGGCGGTTGGCCGCCTCCGGCTTGCAGATCTGCACCGAGCGGCGGCCGAGCTGGCGCGCCAGCGCCTTGGTGGAGACCTCCCGATCCCCGTGCATGAGCACCACGAGGGGCTGCCCCTGGTCGTCCTCCATGACCAGCGTCTTCACCACCGCGTGCTCCGGGACGCCGAGCTCGCGGGAGGAGACGGCGGTGCCGCCCTTCTCCTCGTACCGGTAGAGGTGCTCGGTGTAGTCCACCCCCTTCTCGCGCAGCAGCCGCGTGGCGGCGGTGGACGGCGCCTTTCCCATGGCCGGATCCTACCGTTCCCCCACCGGGGCGAAGAAGCTCACCCCGCGCACGTTCTCCTGGACCTCGAGGGGGTGCTGGATGGGCGGGAAGGCGCGCTGCTCGCAGTCGGTGCGCTCGCAGAGCCGGCAGGTCAGCCCCACCGGCACCACCGCCTCCCGCGAGTCGAGGTTCATGCCGTCGGCGTAGACCATCTTCCTGGCGTGCCCGACCTCGCAGCCGATGGCGATGGCCAGCGGGGTGCGTGGCGCGTGGAAGCCGCCGCCCTCCTTGTACACGGAGCGTGCAACCCAGAAGTAGGTGGTGCCGTCGGGCATCTGGGAGAGCTGGGTGCGGATCATCCCCGGCGTCAGGAAGGCCTGGAAGACGTTCCAGCGCGGGCAGGCGCCCGAGAAGCGGGCGAAGCGCAGGCCGGAGGCCGAGAAGCGCTTGGAGATGTTTCCGGCGATGTCGACGCGGACGAAGTGGATGGGGATGCCCTCGGCGCCGGGGCGCCGAAGCGTGGTGAGCCGGTGGCAGACCTGCTCGTAGCTGGTGCGGAAGCGGTGGCCGAGCAGGTCGATGTCGTAGCGCTCCTGCCGCGCCGCATCCAGGAACGGCCCGTAGGGCATGAGCACGGCCGAGGCGAAGTAGTTGGCGAGCAGCACCCGGGCCAGCGCGCGGGCCGCGTCGCTGGTGAGGAGCGGGTCGGCGGCGTAGCGGTCCAGCGCCGGGTGCTGGGTCTCCAGGCCGACCTGGTAGGCGAGGTGGAAGTTGCGCGAGCCGCGGCGCAGCACCTCGGAGAGGTAGAGGACCCGCTTCTCCGGGTCGAAGCGCCGGATGGCGTCCCCCATGTCGGCGGTGCGCTCGATCTTCACCTGGATGCCGTGGACGCGCTGGAGCTGGTGCTCGAGCCCCTGCTGCAGGTCGTCGCCGCCCAGGCGCGCCTCCCGCCAGAGCTGCTCGGCCCCCTCCTCCATCTCGGGGAAGTGGTTGGTGTGGCGCTGGATGAGGTCGGAGACCTCCTCGGTGGGCATCCGCGACGAGTCGACGCCGGTCAGGTCGCTCCGCCCGGAGATCTTGATGGCGAGGTTGTCGGCCGCCTCCCGGGCCTCGCGGAACCGGTGGTAGAGCTTCAGGATGCCGCGCGCCGCGGTGGGGGCGTGGGCGGCCAGGTCGCGCACCTCGGCGGTGGTCACGTCCTCGTGCTCGAAGATGGGGTCCCCGAAGAGCTCCATGAGGTCGGCGACGGTGCGCGCGTCCTGCTCCGTCGAGAGCGCCTTCAGGTCGAGCTCGAAGATCTCCGCGATCTTGATGAGCAGCGGCGCCGGCATGGCGCGCCGGTTGTGCTCGATGAGGTTCAGGTAGGACGGCGAGATGCCGAGCCGCTCGGCGAGCTGGACCTGGCTCACGCTCTTCTGCCGGCGCAGGGCCCGGACCTTGGCCCCGAGCATCGATGCTTCGCGAGACATGGGGCAGAGGCTATGCCCGGGGTGCGGGAATTTTCAAGGGTTTACTACGCAGCGCGGCGATTCATCGCCGCGCAAGCTTCTAGAGTTCCACCCGATTCACGATTGCCCTCATCCCCTGCAAATCCCTTCACAGCCCTCCCACCCAGGCCGCGAAGTCCTTCTCCAGCTCCTCGGTCGAGAGCGACAGCTCGCGCCTCATGGCCTTCTCGAACGGCTCCCCGCCGAGCGTGGCCCGGACGGTGGCCAGGACCCGATCCCGGCCGTGCCGGCGCTCGAGGAAGAGCACCGCTGCCCAGGCCTTGAGGTATCCGGCCCGGTCGAGCTCCCGCTCGCTCGACAGCGGCACGAGGGTCCGCGCCTCCCGCGCCTGCTTGAGCTCCGCCACCTGCCCGGGGGATGGACCGTCGAGCCCCCGCCGCTGCCAGGAGAGCCGCTCGGCGAGCCCCTCGTCGAGCCAGCGGGGGAGCGTGCGGGCCCTCCCGCCGGCGTCGAGCGCGGCGTGGGCCAGCTCGTGGACCAGGAGCCCCGCGAGGCGGTCGTCGAGCCGGGCGCCGCCGTTCACGTGGACGACCTCCCCGAGGAAGCGCGCGGCGTCCTGGTGCGCGGCGTCGGTCCCGAACTCGCGCTCGTAGCCGGCCCGGGAGTGGACCTTCACCGTGAGTTCCGGACCGGGCTCCATGCCCAGGCCGGCCACGACCCGGGCGCGGGCGTCCTGCACCATGGCGCGAAGGGTCCGCTCGTAGGCGGCCCGGTCGTCGGGACGGGCCAGCTCCGGGTCCCACTGGATGGCCACCTCGGCGCCGCGGGCCGCGAGCGCCGCGGCGAGCCCGGCGACGGCGAGGACGTTGCGGAAACGGGCCGGGGACGGCTTCACCGGTCGATGATACGCCCGCGCCCGGGTCCGGGTAGAGTGCGGCGCCATGACGACCGCCCCGGCCGGGATCGCCGACCCGAAGCAGCGCAAGATCGCCTTCACCACCCTGTTCCTCGTCGAGATGTGGGAGCGCTTCGGCTACTACGGCATGACCGCGGTGGTGCTGCTCTACATGGTGCAGCAGCTCGGCTACACCGACGACCGGGCCAACCTGACCTTCGGCGCCTTCACCGCGCTCGTGTACGCGGCGCCGGCGGTGGGCGGCTGGATCGGCGACCGGGTGCTGGGCAGCCGGCGCATGACCGTGGTCGGGGCGCTCGTGCTGGCGCTCGGCTACGTGCTCCTCGCCATCCCCGGCGGCCCGCTCTTCGCCGCGCTGGGCGTGGTCGCGGTGGGCAACGGCCTCTTCAAGGCCAACCCGGCCAACCTGGTCTCCAAGGTGTACGAGGGGGATCCGTCCCGGATCGACAGCGCCTTCACGCTCTACTACATGGCCGTGAACGTCGGGGCGACCTTCTCCCAGATCCTCACGCCGCTCATCGCCATCTGGGCGGGCTGGCACACCGCCTTCGCGGTCTGCGCCGCGGGCATGCTGCTCTCGGTGGTGAACTACCTCTTCATGCGGCGCCACCTGGCCCAGGTGGGGTCGCCGCCCGACTTCGCCCCCCTCGACCGGCGCAAGCTGCTCTTCGTCCTCCTCGGGGCGGCGGCCGCCGTGGTCTTCGTCACCGTGGTGGTCCAGGACCTGAAGCTCGCCCGCATCGTGGTCTGGGTGGCGGGGATCGCGGTGCTCTCGATCTTCGGCATCCTGGTGGCGCGCGGGACGCCGGAGGAGCGCAAGGGGCTGGTGGCCGTCTTCCTGCTCACCGCGCAGGGCGTGCTCTTCTTCATCTTCTACCAGCAGATGTCGACGTCGCTCACCCTCTTCGCGCTGCGCAACGTCGACCTCCGCTTCTTCTTCGGCTACGAGATCCCTCCCGGACAGTTGCAGGCCTTGAACCCCATCTGGATCTTCGTGCTGGGGCCGCTGGTGGCCTGGAGCTACGGCCGGCTGGCGCGGGGCCGCGGCGACTTCTCCATCGCCGCCAAGTTCGCCATGGGCTTCGCGGTGCTCGCCATCGGCTTCTTCGCCTTCGGGCTCTCCGGCCGCTTCGCCCACGACGGGCGCGTGTCGGTGTGGTGGATGATCGGCGGCTACGGGCTCTACTCGCTGGGGGAGCTCCTCATCAGCGGGCTGGGCCTCGCCATGGTGGCCCGCTACGTCGGGCCGAAGCAGCGCGGCTTCGTGATGGGGCTCTGGTTCCTGGCGAGCGGCATCTCCCAGTACCTGGGGAGCTATGTCGCCAACTACGCCAGCGTCCCGGCGAACGTCACCAACCCGGTGGAGACCCTTCCACTGTACGTGAACCTGTTCCTCGGCCTGGGCGGGGTGGCGACGCTCGGCACGCTGGTGGCCATCGCCATGCTCCCGCTCATGCGGCGGCTCTCGGCTCCGGCGGCCGCCGAGGCCAGCTAGCCGATCTTCCTGGCTTTTCCGGCGCCGGCCCGGGCGCCGGTCACATCCTCCGGGGCGCCGCCTCCAGTACTGCGAACGGATTCCAACCCCGAACGCGGAACGGAGA
>JBAXVO010000277.1:0-4440 GCA_037129355.1 Deltaproteobacteria bacterium
GTTCCGGCGTCGCCCCCGCGGAGCGCGGCGCCGCCCGCGCCCCCGGCGCGCACCCCGGCCCCTTCGGGCGGTGAGCCGCGACTCACGCCGGCGGCACGCAAGCTGCTCGCCGAGAAGGGGCTCGGCAAGGCCGACGTCCTGCGCCTCCTCGAGGCGGGCACGGGCAAGGGCGCGCTCGCCCCCGCCGACTTCCCGCCGCCGGCGGCCCGGGAGCGGCTCGTCCCCATGTCGCCGCTCCGGCGCACGGTGGCCCGCCGGCTGCTCGAGGCCCAGGAGAGCGCCGCCATCCTCACCACCTTCAACGAGGTGGACATGTCGCGGGTGATGGAGCTCCGCGACCGCTACGGCGCGGCGTTCCAGGAACGGCACGGCATCAAGCTCGGCTTCATGGGGTTCTTCGTGAAGGCCGCGGTCGAGGCGCTCACCACCTTCCCGTCGGTGAATGCCGAGGTGCGGGGCGACGCCGTCCTCTTCAAGGATCACTACGACGTGGGCGTGGCGGTCGGGGGAGGGAAGGGGCTCGTGGTGCCGGTCATCCGCGACGCCGACCAGCTCTCGCTGGCCCAGATCGAGCTCTCCATCGTCGAGCTGGCGAAGCGGGCCCGCGAGAACCGCATCACCATGGAGGACCTCTCGGGCGGCACCTTCACCATCTCCAACGGCGGCATCTACGGGTCGATGCTCTCCACGCCCATCCTGAACACGCCGCAGAGCGGGATCCTCGGCCTCCACAAGATCCAGAAGAAGCCGGTGGTCGGCCCGGGCGACACGGTGGTGGTGCGGCCGATGATGTACCTGGCGCTCTCCTACGACCACCGCATCATCGACGGCCGGGAGGCGGTGGGCTTCCTCGTCAAGGTGAAGGAGCTCATCGAGGAGCCGAGCCGCCTCATGCTCGACGTTTGAGGACTCCCGGGCACCGGGAGGAGTAGTGTCGGTCTCCATGGACTCCGAGACCTTCCGGAAGCTGGGGCACGAGCTGGTCGACTGGATCGCCGACTACCGCGACCGGATCGAGACGCTCCCGGTGATGAGCCGGGTGCGCCCCGGCGAGATCCGGGCCCGCTTCCCCGCCGCGCCCCCCGCCGAGGGCGGCCGGCTCCGCGAGGCCATCGACGCGCTCGACGCGGTGATCCTGCCCGGGATCACCCACTGGACCCACCCGTCCTTCTTCGCCTACTTCCCCTCCAACGCCAGCCGCGCCTCGGTCCTCGCCGACCTGGTCTGCGCCGGGCTGGGCGTCCAGGGCATGAGCTGGCAGACCTCCCCGGCCGCCACCGAGGTCGAGGAGGTGGTGATGGACTGGCTCCGGCAGATGGTGGGGCTGCCCACCACCTTCACCGGCGTCATCCACGACACCGCCTCCACCTCCACGCTCACCGCGCTGCTCTGCGCCCGGGAGCGGACCAGCAGCTTCTCCCAGAACCGGGAGGGGCTGCAGGGGGGCGAGCCGCCCATGGTGGTCTACGCCTCCGACCAGGCCCACAGCTCCATCGAGAAGGACGCGCTGCTGGCCGGCTTCGGGAAGAAGCACCTGCGGCTCGTGGCCACCGACCGCGCCCACGCCATGCGCATCGACGCGCTCGCCGAGGCCATCGAGGCGGACCGGGGCGCGGGGCTGCGCCCCTGCGTCGTGGTGGCCACCACCGGGACCACCGGTACCACCGCGCTCGACCCGGTGGCCGGCATCGCCGGCGTGGCCCGGCGCCATGGCCTCTGGCTCCACCTCGACGCCGCGCTGGCCGGGACCGCGATGGTGGAGCCCGAGTACCGCTGGATGTGGCGGGGGGTGGAGGAGGTCGACTCGCTGGTCCTGAACCCGCACAAGTGGATGGGGCCCGGCTTCGACCTCTCCGCCTTCTTCGTCCGCGATCCCCAGCACCTGGTGCGGGTCATGTCGACCAACCCCAGCTACCTGCGCACCGCCCAGGACGGCGAGGTGCGGAACCTTCGCGACTGGGGCATCCCGCTGGGACGGCGCTTCCGGGCCCTCAAGCTCTGGTTCCACCTCCTCGACGAGGGGGTCGACGGGATGCGGGCCCGCATCCGGCGCGACGTGGAGAACGCCCACTGGCTGTCGGACCGGGTCGACGAGACGCCCGGCTGGGAGCGGCTCGCGCCGGTGCCCCTCCAGACCGTCACGTTCCGTCACGTGCCCTCGGCGGCCGCCGACGAGGTCCGTCTGGCCGCCCACAACCTGGCCATCGCACGCCGGGTGAACGAGGGGGGGCGCGCCTACCTGACGCCCAGCGTGCTCAAGGGGCAGCAGACGCTGCGGGTGTCGATCGGCGCCGAGGCCACCGAGCGCCGCCACGTCGAGGCCCTCTGGCGGGAGCTGCAGGACGCGGCCCGCGCCGAGGGGGGCTAGCATGGCCGGGCCGGAGCGCGGATGTCCCTGATCGTCGTCGACGTCGAGGCGGACGGCCCCATCCCGGGCAAGTACTCCATGGTCTGCCTGGGGGCGGTGGTGGTCGAGCCGACCCTCTCGCGGACCTTCTACGGCCGGACCCGCCCCATCTCGAAGGAGTGGCTCCCCGAGGCGCTCGCGGTGAGCGGCTTCGGCCGCCCCGAGCACGAGGCCTTCGACGATCCCCGCGAGGTCATGTCCCGCTTCGAGGTCTGGGTGGTGGAGAACTCCAAGGGGAAGCCGGTCTTCGCCTCCGACAACCTGGCCTTCGACTGGCAGTACGTGAACTGGTACTTCCACACCTTCCTGGGGCGAAACCCCTTCGGCTGGTCGGGCCGGCGCATCGGCGACCTCTACTGCGGGATGGTGAAGGACGGCTACGCCTCCTGGAAGCACCTCCGGAAGACCGTCTCGGACCACCACCCGGTGAACGACGCCAAGGCCAACGCCGAGGCGCTCCTCGCCATGATCGACATGGGGTTGAAGCTCCCGGCGAGATAGTCGGTCCGCCGTGACACGCGGGTGACGGGGGCTGGCTAGGTTCGAGCCATGCCGGATGCCGCCCCGCCCCGCCAGAAGCCGCTCCTCCGCGGCGTCTCCCACCAGATCGCGGCGGGCGTGGCGATGGCCGGGTTCGTGGCGCTCCTGCTCGTCGCCCCCGGGCCGCGGGCCCGCGTGGGCGCGCTGGTGTACGGGCTCAGCCTGGTGGGGCTCTTCTCGGTGAGCGCCCTCTACCACCGGCCCACCTGGAGCCCCCGGGCGCGCCTGTGGATGCGGCGGCTCGACCACTCCGCCATCTTCCTGCTCATCGCGGGCACCTTCACGCCGATCTGCCTGCTCGTCGGCGACCGGCGTGCCCACGTGATGCTGGCCGTGGTGTGGGTCGGGGCGGGGCTCGGCATCCTCCGGGCGCTGCTCTGGCCGCGGGCGCCCCGGGCGCTCGCGACCGGGCTGTATCTAATGCTCGGCTGGGCGGCGGTGCCGCTCGTCCCCGCCATGTACCGGGCCATCGGGCCGGTCTCGCTGGGGCTCCTCGCCGGGGGTGGGCTGCTCTACAGCATCGGGGCCGTCATCTACGCGACACGCAGGCCCGACCCGTTCCCCCGGGTGTTCGGGTACCACGAGGTGTTCCATGCCCTCGTGGTCGCCGCGGCCGGGCTCCACTTCGCGGTGGCGGCCGGGGCGGTGAGGGCGCTCTCGGGGTAGCGCTCCGGGCGACCCCGTTCACCGCCGCCCGCGCGGCTCCGGGGGGCGCGCGGTTCGCGGGTCCTCCGGCCAGGCGTGGCGCGGGTAGCGGCGCATCAGTTCCCGGCGCAGCGCCGGGTAGTGGCGTTCCCAGAATCCGGCCAGGTCGGTCGTCACCTGCACGGCGCGCTGGTTCGGCGCGAGCAGGTGGAGCACCAGCGGCACCTGCCCGCCGCCGATGGCAGGCCCCCGGACCGCCCCGAAGAAGTCCTGGAGCCGGCTCTCCACCCACGGGGGCTTGTCGCCCGCCTCGTAGTTCACCCGCACGCCCCGACCCCCGCCGAGCGTCACGCGCTCCGGGGCGAGCCGCTCGAGCAGCGCGCGCCGTTCGGGCGGGAGGCGCCCGAGCAGCACCTCGACGAGCCCCGCCTCCCGAAGCCCGGCGAAGCTCCGCCGTCCGGCGCAGGCCTCCCGCAGCGCCGCGGCGACGTCCTCCTCGCCGAGCGGGGCGATGCCGCTCCCCGGGGCGGCCCGGGCCACGAAGGCCACGCGGGCGAGCAGCCGGTCGACGTCTCCCTCCTCGGCGAAGGTCCGGGCGCCGCGCGCCAGCGCCGCGTCGGCGAGCATGGCCGCCGCGCGCTCCGGGTCGGGCGCCGGCTTCCGCGACTCCTCGAGGACGAGGTCCCGGTATCGCATCCGCTCGAAGGCGTCGACCCGCTCCGCCTCCGCGTTCCAGGAGAGCTCCTCCTCCCAGCGCAGCGCGTCCGGGAAGAGCTCCAGGAGCATCTCGGGGGTGACGGCCGAGGCGACGCGGACCAGCACCTGCCCACCCCGGCCGGGCGACGGGC
>JBAXVO010000278.1:0-4440 GCA_037129355.1 Deltaproteobacteria bacterium
CCCTCCGGCGAGGGCCTCGGCCCGGGCCAGGAGCTCGGAGACGTCGGCGCCCGGGGCGAGCACCGCCCCCTTGAGCAGCGCCACCTCGAGCGCGTAGCGCGGCTGGTCGGCGAGCTTCACCTCGAGCACCGCCCGCTGGGCGATGTCGAAGAGCCGGGAGAGCTGGGTCGGGTCGGCCTCGGCGGCGAGCGCCTCGACGTCGCGCCGCTCCGCCTCCGGGAGGTCGAGCGGCACGCCCGGGGCGACCCGCGCCACCGTCGCGTCGCGGAGGAAGCGGACCAGCTCCTCGGCCACGCGGCGCATCTCGAGCCCCCGCTCGTAGAGGGCGGCCACCTCGGCGAGCAGGGCCGCCCCGTCCCGCCGGACGAGCGCCGTCGCCATCCGGGCCACCGCCGCGGCGTCGACCACCCCGAGCGCCTCGGCCACGGCGTCGTCGCCCGGCTCGTCGCCGCAGGCGGCCCGCACCCGGTCGAGGAGCGAGAGCGCGTCGCGCATCCCGCCCTCGGCGGCCCGGGCCACGAGCGCCAGCGCCGCGCCGGAGAGCTTCATCCCCTCGGCGGCGGCCACCTTGCCGAGCTGGTCGACGATCTGGCGCAGGTCGAGCCGCCGGAAGTCGAAGCGCTGGCAGCGGGAGACGATGGTCTCCGGCACCTTGTGCACGTCGGTGGTGGCGAGGACGAAGATGACGTGGGGCGGCGGCTCCTCCAGCGTCTTCAACAGTGCGTTGAAGGCGCCCGTGGAGAGCATGTGGACCTCGTCCACCACGAAGACCTTGTACTTGTCGCGGGCCGGTCGGTACTTCACCCCCTCGACGATGTCGCGGACGTTGTCGACGCCGTTGTTGGAGGCGGCGTCGATCTCGATGACGTCCACCGAGCGCCCCTCGGTGATCTCCACGCAGGCGACGCAGGTGCCGCAGGGGTTGGCGGTGGGACCCTTCTCGCAGTTCACCGCCTTCGCCACGAGGCGCGCCGCGGTGGTCTTGCCCACGCCGCGGGGACCGGTGAAGAGGAAGGCGTGCGCCAGCCGTCCGTGCGCCAGCGCGTTCGAGAGGGTGCGGACCACGTGCTCCTGCCCGGACATCTCCCCGAAGGTCTGGGGGCGGTACTTCCGGGCGAGGACGAGGTAGCCCATGGTTCACCTCTGGCAGAAAAAACTGGAGCCGGCCCACAATCCCCGGGCGCACGGAGGACAGCCTACCGTTGCTCCCTTCCGGGCCTGGCGGGGTTCGACTGAACCCACGTCGCCCGAGGATTCTGGACCGGCTCCTTCTCGACTGGCGGAGAGGGTGGGATTTGAACCCACGGTCCACCTTTTGGGCGGACAAACGATTTCCAGTCGTTCACCTTCGGCCGCTCGGTCACCTCTCCAGTTCGATAACAGCAATTCGATGCGGAGAGCGTGGGATTCGAACCCACGGTACCGTTACCGGTACACCTGATTTCGAGTCAGGCGCCTTCGACCAGCTCGGCCAGCTCTCCGCGGGCGGATCTAACCGATTTCCCCCCCGGAGCCAAGCTCGGAGGAACCGGAATTTTCCCCGCCAGCGCCTGAGCTTGCCCGGCGGAGGCGGAAAAAGGTCCGGAGCTGGGCCGCGCACTCGTCGGCCCTGACCCCCCGGTCGACCGGGAAGCGGTGGTTCAGGCGGGGGTCGGCGGAGAGGTCCATGAGCGACCCCACGGCTCCCGCCTTGGGGTCAGGGGCGCCGTAGACCAGCCGGTCGACCCGGGCCAGCACGAGGGCCCCCGCGCACATGGCGCAGGGCTCCAGGGTGACCACCAGGGTGACGCCGGTGAGGCGCCAGCGGCCGAGCGTCCGGGCGGCGTCCCGCAGCGCCAGCAGCTCGGCGTGGGCGCAGGGGTCCCGGTCCTCCTCGCGCCGGTTGCGCCCCCGGCCGACCACCTTTCCGTCGAGCACGGCCACCGCGCCCACCGGGACCTCGCCGGCCCGGGCCGCCTCGTCGGCGAGGGCGAGCGCCTCCCGCATCGCGTCGTCGAACGGGTGCACGCCGGTCCCGGGGCTCACGGCGTGGGGACTCCCGCCGCCCGCTCGGGCAGGGTCAGCTCCGGGTGGTCGGCGCAGTCGAGGCCGCAGGCCCGGCAGGAGGAGAGGTCGCACTTCGGCGTGATGCGGGCCCCCACGCCGCGCCGGTACTCGCGGGAGAGGAAGGACTTCTCGAGCCCGTGGTCGATGAAGTCCCAGGGCAGCCGCTCCCCGTGCCCGACCTCGCGGGTGACGAAGAACTCGGGGTCGTGGGGCCAGCCGGCGAGCGCCCGCTGCACGCTGCCCTCGGTCTCGAGGAGCGCCCGCTCGAGCAGGTCGGCCACCCGCCGGTCGCCGCGGGAGAGGAGGGTCTGCACGTAGGCCTCGCGCGGGCTCATGAACTCCACCTCGATGCCCTGCGGGCGCAGCCGCTTCTCGAGGAGGCGCCGCTTCCCGGCCAGGCAGGCGGCGTCGTGCATGGGGGCCCACTGGAACGGGGTCCAGGGCTTGGGGATGAAGGGATTCACCGACAGCGTGATGCGCCCCATCTTGCCGGTGGCCTTGGCCCGGGGCTTCATCACCTCGTCCCGGATGCGCAGCGCGATCACCGCCATCCCGTCGACGTCGGCGTCGGTCTCGGTGGGCAGCCCGCACAGGAAGTAGAGCTTCACGTGGCGCATGCCCTGGTCGAGCGCGGCGTGGGCCGCCTCGAGGATGCGATCGTCGGAGAAGTCCTTGTTCACCACCTTGCGCATCCGGTCGGTGCCGGCCTCGGGCGCGATGGTGATGGAGCGCTCGCCCCCCGCCGCCATGCGGCCGGCCAGCTCGGGGGTGATGGCGTCCACCCGCAGGGAGGACGGGCTGAAGGTGCCCCCCTCCTCGCCGATGAAGCAGGTGAGCGGGTCGAGGCCGGTGTAGTCGCTCGTGTCGGGTCCGACGAGGCCGATGCGCAGCCCCATGTCGATGCCCTTCCTCACCTCGCCGCGCAGCACCTCGAGGTCGACCTCGCGGTAGGGGCGCTGCACGAAGCCGGCGGCGCAGAATCGGCAGCCCCACAGGCAGCCGCGGGCCACCTCGGTGAGGAAGAGGTCGCCGAACTGGGCGCCGGGGGTCTCGACCACGCGGCTGGTGGGCACCTGGCGCAGGTCGGGCACGTAGAGCCGCTTCACCAGGGGGGAGGCCCCGTCCCTGGGCTCGAAGCGGGTCACCCACTGCCCGCCCGCGTCCCGGGTGTCGGCGTAGGCCACGTCGTAGAGCGACGGAACGTAGGCCCCGGGCACCCGGGCCAGCGCCCGGAGCGACTCGGCCCGGCCGGCCCGGGCCTCGGGGCGGCGCATGGCGGCGAAGAAGGAGGGCAAGAGCTCCTCCCCCTCCCCCACCAGGAACAGGTCGAAGAAGGGGGCGACCGGCTCGGGGTTGATCTGGACGGCGATGCCGCCCGCCAGGATGAGCGGGAAGCGCTCGTCCCGGTCGGCGGCGCGAAGCGGGATCCCCGACCGGCGCAGCACGTCGAGGACGTTCACGTAGTCGTCCTCGAAGGAGAGGGAGAAGGCCACCACGTCGAAATCCCTCAGGGGACGGCCCGATTCGACGGTGCGGGGCTCCTGGGCGGGGTCCTCGGGGAGGAAAGCGCGCTCGCAGAGGACGTCCGGCTCGGCGTTGGCTATCCGGTAGACGGCGTGCAGGCCCAGGTTGGCCATTCCCAGGCGCCAGGCGTTCGGGTACACGAGCGCCACGCCCAGGCGACCTCCTGGGTCCTTCCGGACCGCTCCGCGCTCGATTCCTGGTTGCACCATCCGATGCGCTACTTAACCCCGGTGGTAGAATCCCGCCTTCCCTCTCCGCACGGAATCCGATGACCCTCGCCCTGCCCCTCGCGCTCTCCCTGCTTCTCTCCGCTCCCCCGGCCCGTCCTCCGGCCGTCGACTGGTCGAAGATCCCCGACACGGTGGGGGTCTCGTCGCTCACCCCGCCGCAGAAGGACGTCCTCGCCCGGGTGCTCGCCGACGAGGTCTGCTACTGCGGCTGCCCCCACACCCTGCTCGGCTGCCTCACCGAGCACAAGGACTGCAGCCACGCCCCGCGGATGGCGGCGCTGGCGGCCCGGCTCGCCGGGATGGGGCTCTCGTCCAACGAGATCCTGAAGACCCTCACCGAGTACTACTCCTCCTTCGACAAGCAGAAGCGGTCCCGCCTCGAGGTGAAGGCGCTCGGCACGCCGCTCGGCGACCCCAAGGCGCCGGTCACCTTCTACGAGTTCGCCGACTTCGAGTGCCCCTTCTGCCAGCAGCTGCGCCCCCGCCTGGAGGCCTTCGTGAAGCGCCACCCGGGCCGTGTGAAGCTCGTCTTCCGCCCCTTCCCCATCGCGGGCCACCCGAATGCCGAAACGGCCGCCGAGGCCGGCGAGTGGGCCCGCGACCAGGGCATCTTCTGGCCCTTCCACGACGGCATGTTCGA
>JBAXVO010000279.1:0-4432 GCA_037129355.1 Deltaproteobacteria bacterium
ACGCGAAGCCGCTCCCGGGCCCATGGCCCGCGGGCGGCTTCCTGCATTCCGGGGGTCGGTCCACGACGACGGCGGCTACTCCCGCCCGGGCGCGGGCGGGCGGACCAGCGTCACCGTGCAGGGGGCCTCGGCCGCGATCTTGGTGGCGAAGGTGCCCATGAGCGCGCGCAGCGGAAGGTGCGGGGGCGGGGCGCCGATGACGATCTGATCCACGGCGTTGGCGTGCGCGTAGGCGAGCACGGTCGCCGCCGGGTCGGTCCCCTCCAGCACGTGGAAGGAGATGGTCGCGGTGGGGAGCTGGAGCGGCTCGGCCCAGTGGCGGAGGTGGACCAGGTTCTTGATGGCCTGGGTGGTGGCGACGTCGTCCTCGGTCTCCGCCCCGGCCACCGAGGAGGGCTTCACCACGGTGACGCAGGCGAGCCGGCTCTCCGGGTCGGCCACGAGCAGCCGCCGGACCGCGTCCCGCTGGGCCTGGAAGAGGGCCTCGTTGGTGTGGCCCGTGGCCACCGCGGCGAGCACGATGCGGGCGTTGGCGAGCTGGGCCGAGGGGCGGATCACCGCCGCCGGCTCCATCCCCTTCGCCTTGATCCAGCGCCGGAAGCGGGTGCCCAGGCCGGCGCGCTCCATCCGCTGCCCGCGCTCGGTCACCACCACCTGGTCCGGGTGGGTGAGGTCGAAGGCCACCTGGGCCGCCGTGGCGTAGCGCTGGTTCGCGTCCGGCTCGAGGAGCCGGAGGATGATCTCCTGGAGCCACTCCGGGATCTCCTTGCGGATGGCGCGGGGAGGAACCGGATCGGCGTGGAGCCGGCGGCGCAGTCCGGACGGCCCGGTGGGGGAGCCGAAGGGCATCCGCCCGGTGGCGAACTCGTAGAGCATGGCCCCGAGCGCGAAGAGGTCGCTGCGGGGATCGCTGCGAACGCCCAGCACCTGCTCCGGCGAGATGTAGGGGGCCGATCCCATGGGGTTGCGGCTCTCCTCGGCGAGGAGATCCGGGTAGTGGGCGTGGTGGGCCAGCCCGAAGTCGATGAGGACGGCCTCGCCGGATGAACGCAGGATGATGTTGGACGGCTTCACGTCGAGGTGCACCACCTCCTGCTGGTGGAGCGAGCGGAGCGCGGTGGCCACCGCGGCGCCCAGGGACGCCACCTCCTCGGGGGGGAGCGGGATCCGGTCCACCCGATCCTTCAGGCACTCCCCCTCCACGAGCTCCATCACGATGTAGGGCTGGACGGCCAGGTCGCCGGCGGCGACGTAGCGGGGGACGTGCGGCCCCTGCAGCACCGACATGATGTTCTGCTCGACCTCGTAGCTCACCACCGCCTCGGCCGGCTCGCCGTAGCCCAGGCGCGGGATCTTCATCACCAGCGGGAAACCCCGGTCCTCGGGGGCATCGACGGTGAGCAGCACGCCCATCCCGCCCGAGTGGAGCCTCCCGGTGATCCGGAACCCGTCGAGCTCCTCGCCCACGTCGGGAAGCTTGCTCACCGCTATTCTCCCTTGCGGAGCCGCACCGCCAGCCGCTCGGGCAGGCCGGCGGCGAGGATCTTCCGCGCCGCCGTCTCCCAGTCGTAGGGCACCCGGTGAAAGGTCATCACGGCCCGCTCGAGGTCGAGCATCGCATAACAGGAGGCGGTGTTCCCGTCGCGCGGCTGCCCGACCGACCCGGCGATGGCGAGCCACTGGCGCCGGGTGGGGACGGGGATGGCCACCCCCGGCACCGGCTTGAAGGGGAGCGGCCGGGCGCCCCCCACCGTGTAGTAGAGGGCCGGCTCGTGGACGTGGCCGCAGACCACCCAGGTGGCGCCCCCCGAGCGGGCCAGCGAGGCCGAGGCGGCCCGGGCGTCGGTGACGTAGATGTGCTTCGTGGGCGCCGACGCGCTCCCGTGCACGAGGTAGAGCCCCTCGTGGCGGATCTCGAAGGGCAGCGCGGAGAGGAAGGCGCGGTGGGCGGGGAGCAGGATCTCGCGGGTCCATGCCACGGCCCGCTTGGCCGCCTGGTTCATCCCCTCGTCGGCGGCCTCCTCGAGGGCCGCGTCGTCGTGGTTGCCCCGCACCACCAGTGCACCGCGCGCCGCGTGCTCCATCACGATGTCGAGGACCGCGCGGGGATCGGCGCCGTACCCCACCAGGTCGCCGAGGAAGGCGTGCCCCTCGGCCCCCTCCTGCCGGGCGTGGTCCAGGCACGCGGAGAGCGCCTCCAGGTTGGAATGGACGTCGGCGAGGAGGGCGATCTTCATCGAAGGAGGACCGTGGAGTGGTGCGCGCGGGCCAAGCTATCACAGAAGGGGCGTGATCCAGCGCAAACGCGGACGCACCGGTTGCGCCCGATCGGGGCCATGATCCCCTTTTCGGGTGCCATGGGGAGGCGCAGTTTTTTGCCTTCCAGCAGTGCAAATCCAGCGCTTTCGCTCTCCGTGCAGTCTTGATATGGGGGGCAGTCCTGCCAGGAGGGTACATGGAACATCCCGCCGCCTCTTCGTCACCGTCCGTGAACCGCGCCGCGCCCGCCCGTCTGGGCAAGAGCGCGGCCGAGGTCATCGCCTCCCCCGACTTCAAGGCGCTCGTGAAGCTGCGCTGGCGGGTGAGCATGGTGATGCTCGTCCTGCTCTTCGTGGTCTATTACGGTTTCGTCCTGGTGGTGGCGGGGAACAAGGAGTTCGTCTCGCAGAAGATCGGCGAGTCGACCACCCTCGCCATCCCCCTGGGCATCGCCGTGATCGTCTTCGCCTGGCTCCTCACCGCCATCTACGTGGCCTGGGCCAACCGCTCCTACGACCCCGAGGTCGAGCGGCTCAAGAACCAGATCCGTCGCTAGCCCGCGCGCCCCGGACGGAACGGAGAACATCGCCATGCAGACCTCCCTCGGCTCCCCCACCGCCTCATCGATCGCCTTCTTCTTCCTCATCGTCGCGCTCACGCTCGTCGTGACCTACTGGGCGGCGCGCCGGACCAAGACCTCCTCCGAGTTCTACGCCGCCGGTCGCTCGGTGTCGGCGGTCCAGAACGGCTTCGCGCTGGCCGGCGACTACATGTCGGCCGCCTCGTTCCTGGGCATCTCCGGCATGGTGGCCCTGCAGGGCTACGACGGGATGATCTACGCCACCGGCTGGCTGGTGGGCTGGCCCGCGCTCATGTTCCTCGTGGCCGAGCCGCTGCGGAACCTGGGCAAGTTCACCTTCGCCGACGTGGTGGCCTACCGGCTCCAGCAGCGTCCGGTGCGCATCGCCGCGGCGGTGGGCGGGATCCTGACGGTGCTCTTCTACACCATCGCCCAGATGGTCGGCTCCGGGCAGCTCATCAACCTCATGTTCGGCATCCCCTACGAGTGGGCCGAGATCATCGTGGGCAGCGTCATGCTCGCCTACGTGCTCTTCGGCGGCATGCTCGCCACCACCTGGGTGCAGATCATCAAGGCGGTGCTGCTCCTCATCGGCGTGACCATCCTGACCGCGCTGGTCCTGAACAAGTTCGCCTGGAGCCCGTCCAACCTCTACACCGCGGTGTCGGCCAAGTACGGCCAGGCCGCGCTGCAGCCGGGCGGCTTCGTGTCGAGCCCGCTCGAGGCGGTCTCGCTGGGGCTCGCCCTCATGTTCGGCCTCCTCGGCCTGCCCCACATCCTCATGCGCTTCTACACGGTGCCCGACGCCAAGGCGGCCCGGAAGTCGGTGCTCTACGCCACCGGCCTCATCGGCTACTTCTACGTCATCATCCCCATCGTGGGCTTCGGCGCCGCGGTTCTGGTGGGGCGCGACGTGGTGAACAAGGTCGCCCCCGGCGGAAACATGGCGGCCCCGCTCCTCGGCGAGCTGCTCGGCGGCCAGGCCTTCCTGGGCTTCATCTCCGCGGTGGCCTTCGCCACCATCCTGGCGGTGGTGGCCGGCCTCACGCTGGCCGGCGCCTCGGCCTTCTCCCACGACATCTACGTGAGCGTCATCAAGCGCGGCAAGGCCAGCGAGGAGGACCAGCTCAAGGTGGCCCGCATCGCCACCATCGTGTTCGGCATCTTCGCCATCGCGCTGGGCATCCTCTTCAAGGGGCAGAACGTCGCCTTCATGGTGGGCCTGGCCTTCGCCATCGCCGCCAGCGCCAACTTCCCGGCGCTGCTCATGTCCATCATGTGGAAGCCCTTCAGCACCCAGGGGGCCATCTGGTCGATCCTGATCGGGGCCTTCAGCTCGGTGGCGATGATCGTGCTGTCGCCCACGGTCTGGGTGGCGATCTTCAAGTTCAAGACGGCCATCTTCCCCATGAAGAACCCGGCCATCTTCTCGATGACGCTCGCCTTCGCGGTGGGCATCGTGGTGTCGCTGCTCACGCCCGAGAAGGAGGCGCAGGAGAAGTTCGAGGTGGAGAAGGTCCGGACGTACCTCGGGGTCGGCGCGGAGTAGCCACTTCGCCTTCGGGTCGGCGGCCGCCGTGCCGCCGGTCCGGG
>JBAXVO010000028.1:0-21159 GCA_037129355.1 Deltaproteobacteria bacterium
AGCGCGGCCTGGGCGGTGGCGGTGGGGCGGCCGGAGAGGGCGAGCGCCGCGGCGCGTCCCACGCCGGGGTCGCGGTCGGCGAGGGTGGCGCGCAGCGCCTCCTCGACCTGGGGGCCGCGGGCGAAGCCGAGCAGGAGGACGGCGCGGCGCCGGACGATGGGGCTGCCGTCGGCGAGCGCGGCGAGCAGGCGCGGTTCGGACGCCTCGCCCCCGAGCGCCGCCACCGCGTCGAGCGCAGCCGCCCGGACCGCGGGGCGCGGGTCCGAGAGCTCGCGCGCCGCCACGTCGGTGGTGGCCGCCTCGCCGAGCGCGGCGAGCGCCGAGAGGAGCGCCACCTTCACTTCCTCGTCCCGCTCGCGCCCCACCGCGGCGGCCACGAGCGGCGCCGCGGCCCGGGAGCCCATGGCGCGCAGCGCGTCGGCGGCCCGGCGGCGGGAGTGGCGGTCGACCGAGGCGAGGTCCTCCATGGACGACTCGTAGAGCGAGCGCTCGGCCCGGCTCTCCATCCCGGTCTCCATGCGCAGCGAGTCGGCGCGGTTCATGCCGATGCGGCCGGCGGCCTCGAAGCCCCGGGCGATCTCGCCCACCGCTGCGTGGGGGGCGACGGCGCCGGCGGGGTGCTCGTCCAGCCGCAGCCCGGCGGCCTCGGCGGCGGTCTTCCACGGGCGCAGCCGCTCGATCTCGGCGCGGAGCTCGGCGATGAAGCCGGCCAGGTCGGCCTCCTCGCCGGCGGCCTGCCCCTCGGAGGGAGCGCCGGCGATGCGGGCCTGGTCGATGAGGCCGGAGAGGAACCGCTCCCGCTCCCCCTCGAGGAGCCGGACCCGCTCGGCCAGCTCGGCCTCGTGGCGGCGTGCGGTCTCCATCTCGGTGCGGACCCGGGCCAGCTCGGCGGCGGCGCTCGTCTCCCGGGCGCGTGCTCCGGCCGCGGATTCCTTCTCGCGCGAGGCCACCTCGCGCGCGGCGGAGAGCTCGCTCTCCAGCTGCGAGAGCCGGCACTCGAAGTAGACGATCTTCTCGAGCGCCCCGCGGAGGAGCGCTTCCGGATTTCCGCTCAACCCGCCTCCACCCACCTGTCGGAACCCCAACGGATTCCGAGGACTTGCACCGGGCCGAGTGTAGGGGGCCGATATCGAAAAGGCAAGGCTAGCGGACCGCCTCGAGGCCGTGGCCGGAGGGGCCGCGCTCGCTGCGGTAGAGGAGCCAGGAGAAGAGGAGCCCGAGGAAGCCGAGGACCGTGAAGATCCACATCCCGGGGCGGTATCCGGCGGGGTTCGCGGCGCTGGCGTGGGCCGCGTCGTTGGTGAAGCCGACGAGCCAGTTCATGCCGGCGAGCCCCACCTGCTGCACGAGGGTCATCAGGGCGTAGGCGGTCCCGAGCCGCCGCTCCGGGACCAGGTAGGCGACCGACGGCCACATCACCGCGGGGATGAGCGAGAAGGCGATCCCCATGAAGGCGATGACGATCCAGAGCGGGATGGCCGTGTAGACCATGAGGAGGAAGACCGGGATGAGGGTGGCCGAGCCGATGGCCATGAGCCGAGCCCGGTGGCCGATGCGGTCGGCGAGCAGCCCGAAGAGCGGCGTCGCGAACATGGCGGCGAGCGGCAGCACGCTGTTGAGCGCCCCGGCCGCCTCGCGCGAGACCCCGCGCGCGTCCATGAAGAACTTGATGGCGAAGGAGCGGAACGGGAAGATCGCCGAGTAGAAGGTCAGGCAGAGCGCGACCACGTACCAGTAGGACTTCCCGAAGTCGAAGAGCTCCCGGAAGACCAGCTTGTCGGTGCCCCCCGCGGCGCCGAGCTGGTAGCGCCGGGACACCCTCCCCTCGAGCATCCAGTAGAGGACGCCCGCCACGAGGCAGGTCGCGCCGAGCACCGCGCCCACTTGAAGGGGCGGCTGCCAGCCGGTGTAGAAGCGGTGCGCCCAGGTGGGGGAGTTGTCGGCCGCCACCGAGCCGAGCCGGGCGATGGTGAGGTTGAGCCCGAAGGCGAAGCTGAGCTCCTTGCCCTTGAACCACTTGGCGATGGCGGTGGTCACCGCGACGATGAGCGGCTCGGCCCCGATGCCGAGGAGGAAGCGCCCCGCCGCCATCACCCGGAAGTCGGGGGAGATGGCGGTCATCACCCCGGCCACGGTGCAGATGGCCCCGAAGACCAGGATCGAGCGGGCCGTGCCGAACCGGTCGATGACCACGCCGCCGGCGAGCAGCACCAGGACCGCGGCCCAGCTGTAGGTGGAGTAGAGCAGCCCGATCTGCTCGTCGTTGAAGCCGAGCTGGCTGGTCAGGAGATCGGCGACCGGCGCGATGGTGTCGTAGACGTAGTAGTTGCCGAACATCGCCACGCTGAGCAGCACCAGCGCCACCCAGCGGTCGAAGGGGGGCGGGCGCGGACGCTCCGCGGCGGGCGCGGCGTCGGTCGTGGTCAAGCGGCTTCCCCCGGTCGGGCCTCAGGCCCGGTCGAGGTTCTCCTTGCCGTTCAGCACGTTCCAGGGGAGCAGCTCCCACTGGGCCACGCCGCCCTTCACGTACGGGTCCTGGTCGCGGATGGCGAGCAGGTCGGCGTCGGTGGCGCCGTCGGGCAGGCGCAGCAGGATGGCGCCGCCGAAGCGGGGCTCGAGCGGCCCGGAGGCCACGATGATCCCCTTCTCGCGCAGGGACGCGGCGAAGACGCGGTGGGCGTCCTGGTGCTTCTGGACCTCCTCCACGGGCTTGCGGTAGCGGACGATGGCGATGACGTACATGGCGGACCTCCGCGCTGCGGGAAGGTGCCGGTCCTATCACGGGGCGCGGGGCGGCGTCACGCCGGGGGGCGCCCCTCGCGGAGCACGCGAATCCGGCCGATCCGGCGCCCGTCCGTTTCGCTGATGGTGAAGGCCCAGTCCCGCCAGCGCAGCCGGTCCCCGCGCGCCGGGATGGCGCCGCAGAGCGCCACCAGGAAGCCGGCCACCGTCTCGTAGGGCCCCTGGGCCGGGATTCCCGCCCCGGTCACCTCGTTGAACTCGGCCACCGGCGCGTCGCCGCGCACCTGGAAGCTCCCGTCGGGGAGCGACTCGACCGCGCCCCCCTCCTCGGCGTCCCACTCGTCCTGGATCTCGCCGACGATCTCCTCGAGCACGTCCTCGAGGGTCACCGCGCCCATGACCCCGCCGTACTCGTCGACGACGATCATCATGTGCTGGTGCTTGCGCTGCATGGAGCGGAGCAGCACCTGGACCGGGGTCGACCAGGGGACGAAGGTGGGGCGCCGGACCAGGTCGCGCAGCACGATGACCTCGGGGTGGGCGAGCAGCGGCACGAGGTCGCGGGCGTGGAGGATTCCCACCACCTTGTCGAGGCTCCCCTCGAAGACCGGCACCCGCGAGTGCCCCTCCTCGGCCAGCTTGAGGATGATGTCGGCCACCGGCATGTCGACGTCGACGGCCATCACCTCGGTGCGCGGGACCATGATGTCGCGCGCCACCTTGGCCCGGAACTCGAGCACCCGGTGGATGAGCTCGCTGGTGTGGTCGGCCGGATCGTGCGACCGGGCGTGGGCGGCGAGGGCCCGCTCCACCTCCTCCACCGGGGGAAGCGGGAGCGTGAAGCGCCCCGGGCCGCCCACCAGCGGCGACACCGCGATCCCGACCAGCCGCGCCACCGGGGAGAGCACCACGGTGAGGCCGTGGACCCCCGGCGCGAGCCCGAGCGCCACCTGCTCCGGTCGCGAGGCCCCGGCGCGCCTCCCGGCCGACGCGAGCCCCACGGTGAGGAGCGCGCCGATGAGCACCGCGCCCGCCATGGAGAGCGCGTTCGCCCCGGCGGGCAGCTGCGCCGCGGAGGCCGCGAAGAGCGCCCCGGCCGACAGCGAGCAGAGGGCGACGAAGAGGCGCATGGCGGAGGCGGCGCTCTCCGGGCGGGCCACCACCTTCCCGAGCGCGCTCGCCCCCGCGCCGGCGTCGGGCTCGGCGGCCAGCGCCTCGGCCCGGGGCACGCCGAGCGCGGTCAGGGCCGCCTCGAAGGCGGCGCCCAGCGCCCGCAGGCTCACGAGCAGGACGGCGGCCGCGGCGAGCGGCAGGGCCTGTCCGAGGGAATCCTCCATCCCGGATGGCATAGCATACCGGCCAGCCATGCACGTCGACCTGCCCGGACCCGCCGGCCGCATCGAGGCCCTGCTGGAGATTCCCGAGGCGCCCCGCTTCGCGGCGCTGGTGCTCCACCCCCACCCGCTCCTCGGCGGGACGATGCACAGCCACGCCGCCTACCAGATCGCGAAGGCGGCGCTCCAGGCCGGGGGGGCCACCCTGCGCATCCAGTTCCGCGGTGTCGGGCTCTCGGAGGGGACCCATTCGGGAGGGCCAGGGGAGCTCGCCGACGCCCGGGCGGCGCGGCTCTGGCTCGCCGGGCGGTTCCCGGCGCTGCCGCTCCTCGTCGGCGGCATGTCGTTCGGCTCCTGGATCGCGCTCCAGCTCGGCTGCGCCGACCCGGAGGTGCAGGGGGTCCTCGCCGCCGGCCTGGCGTCGCGCACCCTCTCGGTCGGCTTCCTCCCGGAGTGCACCCGGCGCGTGGCGGCGGTGCAGGCCGCCCAGGACGAGTTCGGGTCGGTCGACGAGGTGCGGGCGCTCATGGCCGGCCCGCCCGAGCTGCGGCGGCTCGCGGTGGTGGAGGGGACGACCCACCTCTTCCTCGAGGACCTGGGCGCGCTGCGGCGCGAGGCCCGGGCGGCCTGGGAGTGGCTCGCCGCTCCCCCCTGACCTCGGGCTACCGCCCGGCGATCTGGATCCCCGAGAACAGCAGGCTCGGCGTGCGCATCGCCGAGTACGGGTAGGGATCGTTGCCGGCGCCGGAGAGGCGGGACCAGAGCTCCTTGTGGTTCCCGGAGGCGTTCATCTCGCCCACCGGCCCGGCGAGCTTGCCGCCCCGGACCCGGAAGCCCTGCACGCCGAGCGAGAAGTCGCCGGTGGTGGAGTTGGAGTTGCCGCCCAGGAAGCCGGTGACGATGAGCCCGTCCCCCATCCCGGCGAGGAGCTCGTCGCGCCCCACGGGGCCGAGCCGCCAGGCCAGGTTCGAGACCCGCGAGGTGGTCGGCGCGATCCCCAGCTTCCGGCCGTAGTAGGTGTCGACGTAGTAGCTCGCCAGCACCCCCTTCTCGATCACCGGGAAGGGGCGCGCCGCGATCCCCTCCCCGTCCCAGAGGCGCGAGCCGTGGCCGCGGACCACGAGCGGGTCGTCCTTCACGTCGAGCCACTCGCTCCCGATGGGCTTGCCGAGCATCCCCTCCAGGAAGGAGCGCTTCTGCTGCAGGGACGATCCGGAGATGGCGCCGAAGAGGGCGCCCACGAGCCGTCCGGCGGCCCGCGCGTCGACCACCATCGGCGTCACCGCGGAATCGCCCTTCTCCGAGCCGATACGGGAGAGGGCGCGCAGCGCGGCGCCGCGGCCGATCTCCCCGGGGGCCGGCAGGTCGGAGAGGAAGCGGGCGCTCGCCGCGTCCCAGTCCTCGGGGCGGCGGCCGTCGGGGTCGGCGACGCTCACCTCGGCCGACATGCCGTGGTCGGTGCCCCGGCGCGCCCCCTCGAAGCCGTTGGAGGTGACGAAGACCCGCTCGGCGGAGGTGTCGCCGACGCTGGCCGAGACCGAGAGGATGCGGTCGGCGCCGGGGACGGAGCGGGCCGCCTCCTCGATGGCCGCCACCGACTGGCGGCGCGCGGTCGCCTCGAGCCGGTCGTGGGCCGGGTCGAAGAGCTCCAGGTCCACGCTGGCCCGCCCCTCGTAGAGGGCCGGGTCGGGGAGCTTGCGGTACGGGTCGGGGGCGAGCGCGCGGGTGAGCGCCACGCCGTCCTCCACCAGCCGCTCGATGGCCTCGGGGCGCAGGTCGCTCGTGGAGACCGACGCGTAGCGCCCGTCGACGTAGAGGTCGATGCCCAGGCCGCGGGTGGTGGACTCGCTGGCCGTCTCGACCCGCCCATCGCGCCAGGAGAGCTCGACGTGGCGGGCCCGGCTCGCGGCCGCGGCGGCCTCGCTGGCCCCGCGCCGCATCGCCAGCCGGACCGCCTCGCGCGCGGCGTCGCGCAGTTCCTCGCTCACGGCGTCCCCCTTCCGCCCACGGTCATGGAGGAGACCCGAACGGTGGGCAGCCCCTGCGACACCGGCACGCTCTGGCCGTCCTTGCCACAGGTCCAGCCTCCCTCGTCCACGGCCAGGTCGCCGGCCACCATGTCGACGAGCTCGAGCGCCTTCGGGCCGTTGCCGATCAGGTTCACGTCCTTGATGGGCCGGGTGAGCTTGCCGTCCTCGATGAGCCAGCCGTTCTTCACGAAGAAGGTGAAGTCGCCGGCGCCGATCTGCACCTGCCCGTTCGAGAAGGTCTGGCAGTAGATGCCCCGCTTCACCGAGCGGATGATCTCCTCCCGGTCGTGCGGGCCGGGCAGCATGTAGGTGGAGCGCATGCGGGGGAGCGGCGGGCTGCGGTAGCTCTCGCGGCGGCCGTTGCCGGTGGGGGTGACGCCGTAGTGGCGCGCCGAGATGGTGTCGTGGAGGTAGGAGGCGAGGACGCCGTTCTCGACGAGCACGGTGCGGCCGGCCGGGTTCCCCTCGTCGTCGACGTGGATCGACCCGCGCGCGCCGGGCGCGGTGCCGTCGTCGACGATGGAGACGAAGGGGGCGGCGATGCTCTTGCCCATCTTGTCGGCGTAGATGGAGGTGCCCTTGCGGTTGAAGTCGGCCTCCATGCCGTGGCCGATGGCCTCGTGGAGCAGGATGCCGGACGACCCGGCGGCGAGCACCACCGGCATCTCGCCGGCGGGGGGCTGCCCCGACTCGAAGAGGATGGCGGTGCGCGCCCAGGCCTCCTTCACCAGCCGGTCGATCCGGTCCTTCGAGTAGAAGTTGCCGCCGGCGCGGCCGGCCACGTTGTAGCCGTTCTGCTCGCGCCGCCCGTCCCGCTCGGCCAGCACCGAGGCCGAGAGGAGCGCCATCGGCTGCATGTCCTCGACCACGCGGCCGCTCGAGTCGGCGATGAGCACGGCGCTGGTCTCGTCGTGGAGGTGGACGTTCACCTTGCGCACCGACGGGTCGGCGGCGAGGAGGCGGGCGTTCACGGCCTCGAGGACGGGCAGGCGGGCCGCGGCCCCCTCCCCCTCGCCGGGCGCGATCGACGGGTAGCGGCCGCCCGGGCGGGAGGCGAGGTGCATCCGGACCGGGGCGTCGCGGGAGGCGCCGTCGGCGATGGCCGCCGCGGTGCGCGCCGCCGCCAGGATGGCCGGGAGCGAGAGGTCCTCGGTGTAGCCGTAGCCGGTCTGGTCCCCCTTCACGACCCGGACCCCCACGCCGAGCTCGATCGAGGCGAAGCCCCGGTTCACCGCCCCGTCCTCGAGCGCCAGATCGGTCTCGACCCGGTGCTGGAAGAAGAGGTCGGCGAAGTCGCCGCCGCGGGACATGGCCGCCGAGAGCCCCTCGCGGAGCGTCCGCTCGGACACGCCGAACCGTTCGAACCAGCCGATGCCGGGGCGCGCCGCGCCCCCGTCCGTCGTCATCCCTGCTCCTGTCTCCGATGGGGGTTGCCGCGACCCGGAATCGAAATATATGAAGCGGCCTCGAGTAAGACCTGTCTTTTCGGAGGAGGATCCATGCACTTCGCGTCCCCCAGGGTGGCGTTCGTCGCCCTGCTCGTGGCTCTCGCCGCGCCCTTCACCCCCGCCCTGGCCGCCGACGCGGCCACCACCCCCGTGATCTCGCGGGAGATCCTCTTCGGCAACCCGGAGCGGACGAGCCCCAAGCTCTCCCCCGACGGCAAGCGCTTCGCCTGGATCGCCCCCGACGAGAAGAACGTGCTTCAAGTATGGGTGAAGACGGTGGGCAAGGAGGACGGCAAGAAGGTCACCGCCGACAAGAAGCGCGGCATCCGCCAGTACATGTGGGCCCAGGACGACCGGACCCTCCTCTACATGCAGGACTCGGACGGCGACGAGAACTTCCACGTCTTCGGCGTGGATCTCGTCAGCGGCAACGTCCGCGACCTCACCCCCTTCCAGGGCGTGCGGGCCGGGATCGCCAACCTGAGCGAGAAGGTCCCCGACCGCTTCCTCGTCACCATGAACCTGCGCGACCGGCGGCTCATGGACGTCCACGAGGTGAACCTCGCCACCGGCGCGGTGACGCTCGTGGCCGAGAACCCCGGCGACGTGGTCGGCTGGGACGCGAACGACGACCTCGTCGTGCGGGTGGCCCAGTCGATGAAGCCGGACGGCGGCACCGAGATCCGCGTCCGCGACGGCGTCGGCGCCCCCTGGAAGACCTTCGTCACCGCCCCGTTCGGCGAGGACCTGAGCGCCATCGACATCACCGGCGACGGCAAGGCCCTCATCCTCTCCTCCTCGCTCAACGCCAACACCTCGCGGGTGATCCAGAAGGACATCGCCTCGGGCACCGAGACGGTGATCGCCGAGAACCCGAACGTCGACGTGGGCGGGATCGTCATCCACCCCACCAAGCACTTCGTGCAGGCCGTCGACTTCCCGGCCGGCCGCCAGGCCTGGAAGGTCATCGACGCCACCATCTCCGCGGACTTCGAGGGGATCTCGAAGCTCCGTGACGGCGACTTCAACGTGGTGAACCGCGACCGGGGCGACAAGACCTGGCTCGTCGCCTTCAACGAGGACCGCGGCCCGGTGCGCTACTACGCCTGGGATCGCGAGACCAGGAAGGGAACCTTCCTCTTCGTCCACCAGCCCAAGCTCGAGGGGCTGCCGCTGGCGTCGATGCGCGCGGTCTCCTTCCCGGCCCGCGACGGCCTCACCCTGAACGGCTACCTGACCGTCCCGGTGGGCGTGAAGACCTCCAACCTCCCGCTCGTGCTCTTCGTCCACGGCGGCCCGTGGGCCCGGGACAACTGGGGCTACAACCCCTACGCCCAGTGGCTCGCCAACCGCGGCTACGCGGTCCTGCAGGTGAACTTCCGCGGCTCCACCGGCTACGGCAAGAAGTTCCTGAACGCCGGCAACAAGCAGTGGGGCAAGGCCATGCACACCGACCTGCTCGACGCGGTCCAGTGGACGGTCAAGCAGGGCTGGGTCGATCCCAAGAAGGTGGCCATCATGGGCGGCTCGTACGGCGGCTACTCGGCGCTCGCCGGCGTGACCTTCACGCCCGATGTCTTCAAGTGCTCGGTGGACATCGTCGGCCCGTCCAACCTCTTCACGCTCCTCGAGAGCATCCCGCCCTACTGGGCGCCCATGATCTCGCAGTTCCACCAGCGCATGGGCGACCCCAAGACCGACGAGGCGCTGCTCCGCGCCGCCTCGCCCCTCTTCTCGGCCGACAAGATCAAGGTCCCGCTCCTCATCGGGCAGGGCGCCAACGACCCGCGCGTGAAGCAGGCCGAGTCGGAGCAGATCGTGGCCGCCATCGAGAAGAACGGCGGGGGCGTCACCTACGTCCTCTATCCCGACGAGGGGCACGGCTTCGCCCGTCCCGAGAACCGGATCGACTTCAACGCCCGCACCGAGGCCTTCCTGGCCGCGTGCCTGGGTGGCCGGGTCGAGCCGCTCCCCGAGGGCGGCAAGGTCCCGGGGTCGACGGCGGTGGTGAAGGTGGTCGAGCCGAAGAAGAAGTAGGGGGGATCACATGAACGCACGCACCCTTCGCATCGCCGCGGCCGCGCTGGTCGCGGCCGGGTCCCTCTTCGCCGTCCAGGCGCTGGCCGCCGATCCGGCGCCGGCGCCGCTCATCCCCCGCGACGTCCTCTTCGGCAACCCGGAGCGGGTGAGCCCCCAGATCTCCCCGGACGGGAAGAAGCTCGCCTGGATCGCCCCCGACGAGAAGGACGTCCTCCAGGTCTGGGTGAAGACGATGGGCAAGGAGGACGGCAAGAAGGTCACCGCCGACAAGAAGCGCGGCATCCGCCAGTACATGTGGGCCCAGGACGACCGGACCCTCCTCTACATGCAGGACTCGGACGGCGACGAGAACTTCCACGTCTTCGGCGTGGATCTCGTCAGCGGCAACGTGCGCGACTTCACGCCCTTCCAGGGGGTCCGGGCGGGCATCGACAACGTGAGCCCGGTGGTTCGCGACCGCATCCTGGTCAGCATGAACCTGCGCGACCGGCGCCTCTTCGACGTGTACGAGGTGAGCCTCGTCGACGGCGGGGTGAAGCTCGTGGCCGAGAACCCCGGCGACGTGGCCGGCTGGGACGCCACCGACGACCTCGTCGTCAAGGTGGCCCAGGCCCAGACGCCGGACGGCGGCACCGCCATCCGCTTCCGCGAGAGCGCCACCTCCCCGTGGAAGACCGTGCTCACCGCGCCGCTCGGCGAGTCGGTCAACTCGCTCGACATCGTGGACGGCGGCAAGGCGCTCCTCCTCTCCTCGTCGCTCGGGTCCAACACCGCGAGGGTGGTGAAGAAGGACCTCGCCACCGGCACCGAGACGGTCATCGCCGAGAACCCCAGCGTGGACGTGGGCGGGATCCTGCTCCACCCCACCAAGCACTTCGTGCAGGCGGTCGACTTCCCGGCC
Source organism: Deltaproteobacteria bacterium (assembly GCA_037129355.1). Lineage (GTDB taxonomy): Bacteria > Myxococcota > Myxococcia > Myxococcales > Anaeromyxobacteraceae > CAIOAK01. The sequence goes on from JBAXVO010000028.1 coordinate 10,496, forward strand.
GGCCGCCAGGCCTGGACGGTCGTGGACCAGACCATCCTCCCCGACTTCGAGGCGATCGCGAAGCTCCGCGACGGCGACTTCACGGTCGTGAACCGCGACCGGGACGACAAGACCTGGCTCGTCGCCTTCAACGAGGATCGCGGCCCGGCGCGCTACTACTCCTGGGACCGCGAGACCCAGAAGGGCACGTTCCTGTTCGTGGCCCGGCCCAAGCTCGAGGGGCTCCCCCTCTCCCCGATGCGGGCGGTCTCCTTCCCGGCCCGCGACGGCCTCACCCTGAACGGCTACCTGACGCTGCCGGTGGGCGTGAAGCCCTCCAACCTCCCGCTCGTGCTCTTCGTCCACGGCGGGCCGTGGGCCCGCGACAGCTGGGGCTACGACGGCGGCGCCCAGTGGCTCGCCAACCGCGGCTACGCGGTGCTCCAGCTGAACTACCGCGGCTCCACCGGCTACGGGAAGAAGTTCAAGAACGCCGCCATGAAGCAGTTCGCCGCGAAGATGCACGACGACCTGCTCGACGGCGTGGAGTGGGTGGTGAAGCAGGGCTGGGTCGATCCCAGGAAGGTGGCCATCCTGGGCGGCTCCTACGGCGGCTACGCCACCCTGGTCGGGCTCACCTTCACGCCCGAGACCTTCGCCTGCGGCGTGGACATCGTCGGCCCGTCCAACCTCGCCACCCTCATCGAGAGCTTCCCCGCCTACTGGGCGCCGTTCCTCGCGTCCACCTGGTACCCGTTCGTCGGCGACCCCAAGGTTCCCGCCGAGAAGGCCGACATGGAGGGGCGCTCCCCCATGTTCAAGGTGGGGAACATCACCAAGCCGCTCCTCATCGGCCAGGGCGCCAACGACCCGCGCGTCACCCAGAAGGAGTCGGAGCAGATCGTGGCGGCCATGGAGGCGAAGGGGCTTCCGGTCACCTACGTCGTCTACTCCGACGAGGGGCACGGCTTCGCCCGGCCCGAGAACCGAATCGACTTCTTCGCCCGCTCGGAGGCCTTCCTGGCCGCCTGCCTGGGCGGCAGGGTCGAGCCGCTCCCCGAGGGGGGCAAGGTGAAGGGCTCCACCGCCACCGTGAAGGTGGTCGAGGCGAAGAAGAAGTAGTCCGCCGGTTTGCTCCGCGGAGCGGGGCGTGGCCATGATGCGGGAGTCCGACGGAGGACTCCCCATCATGCCCACCACAGACCTCGCCGGCGCCAAGATCCACTACCTCGACACGGGCAGCGGGAAGGACGTCTTCCTGCTCTTGCACGCCTTCCCGCTCCACTCCGGGATGTGGGCGCGCCAGGTGGCGGCCCTCTCCCCGAAGTACCGCGTCATCGCTCCCGACTACCCGGGGCTCGGCAAGAGCACCCCGCGGCCGGAGCCCTCCACCATGGAGGCGCTCGCCGAGCAGGTGCTGGGCGTGCTCGGAAGCCTCCAGATCGACCGGGCCATCGTGGCCGGCCTCTCCATGGGCGGCTACCTGGCCTTCGAGCTCTACCGGAAGCGCCCCGGGCTCTTCCGGGGGCTCGCCCTCTGCGACACCAAGCCCGGCGCCGACACGCCGGAAGGGGCCGCCGGGCGCGAGACCTTCGCCCGGAACGCCCTCGAGAAGGGGCTCCACTGGGTGGCCGACGAGATGACGCCGAAGCTCCTCAGGCCCCAGCCCGACCCGGCCGCGGTGAAGGAGGTCCGCCACCTCATCGGGCAGGGAACGCCGGCGGGCGTGGCGGCGGCCCAGCGCGGGATGGCGAAGCGAGCCGACTCGACGCCGACGCTCGCCACCATCGGCTGCCCCACGCTCGTGGTGGTGGGCGCCGAGGACACGCTCACCCCGCCGGCCGAGGCGGAGAAGATGGTGGCCGGGATCAAGGGGGCGAGGCTCGCGAAGATCGCCGGGGCCGGGCACCTGCCCAACCTCGAGGCGACGGCGCTGTTCGATCAGGCGCTGCTGGAGTTCGCCGCGGGGCTGCCGAAGTAGCGGCTACTCCGCGACCGATCTGGTGAGCGCCGCGCCGACGGCCGCGATCACCCGCTCGACCTGCGCCCGCTCGGGCGGCCCGAACCCGGGCTCCTCGTCCTCGAGGTTCTCGAGCTGCTCGGCGACGTAGGCGGCGAGCGCCGGCTGCATGCTCTCCGGCGCCGGCGGCTCGGCCTCCAGCTCGCGCAGCTCCTTCCACTCGAGGTCGCCCAGCCGGTCGTCGAAGCCCCGGTCGAACATGGCCCAGGTCTCGAAGGCCAGGTCGTGGGCGGCGAGGCCGCCGGCCTCGGGAAGTTCCACCTCGGAGAGCCAGGCGTCGAGGTCGGGCTGCAGGTTCTGGAAGCGGTCGCGCAGTCGCGACAGCTCCCGGTCCGGGAGGGAGGCGATCCAGCGCCAGCAGCCCTCCACGAAGGCGGGGGTCAGGACGCGACCGTCGACCGAGCCGCGCTCCGGCGCGACCGGCGTCTCGACCACCACCGGCTCGTCGGCGTCGATGCCGAGCCCGGCGGCCACGCGGTCCCAGAGCCCGAAGAGGTTGGCGTAGAGGCGGCGGGCCGCCTCGGGCGACTCGAAGCGGGGCTCCTCGGGGAAGAGGGACGGGATGACGTCGGCGCGCGGCTCCCCGGCGGCGCTGGCGACGCGGAAGTGCTCCGCCACCTCCTCCGCCTGGTGGGGCGAACCGGCCCGGACGAGCAGCGCCGAGAGCACCTCCGGCCCCTCGTACCCGCCGAGCGCCGGCTCGGCCCTGTCCCTGCTGCGCTTCCGGCTCGCCATGGCTCTCCCCGTCGTGGACGGAGAATATAGCGCGGGCGCGTGAGCCCCGCCGCCCGGCGCCTACCGCGGCTGGCCGCCCGGCGGCTCCGGCATCTCCATGCCGAAGCGCTGGCGGAACTTGGCGAAGAAGAGGGCCATGCGCGCCACCTGCTCGGGCGGCATCCCCTTCGACACGGCGGCGAACATCTCCCGGTCGATGGCGAGCGCCCCCTGCCGGGCGTCGAAGATGCGCTGGACCGCCGCGTCGACGCCGGCGAGGGCCGTCGGGTCGCCCTGGCGGGCCGCCTGGCGAAGGGTCCGGAGGTCTCCGCGGATGCCGTCGAGGAGCGCCTTGCGGCGCGCGTCGTAGGGGGCCATGGCGGCGTTCAGCCGGGCCGTTCCCGCCTCGTCGAGGTCGAGGGTCTCGGCGAGCCCGAGGGAGCGGGCCATGCGAAGGCGGCGCTCGATCCGCTCCTCGACCTGGGGCGGGATCGGGGGCGGCGTCGGGGCCTGGGCCCGGGAGGCCGACGGGGCGAGGACGGAGGCGGCGAGGAGGAGCGGGAGGAAGCGGCGGCAATCACTGAGGGTCAAGGTCGACCTCCTGGAGCTCGGCAAAGAGGACCTCGGACGGCTCCGCGGCGGCGTCGGAGTCGGAGAGGTCGGTCGCTGCCCAGACCGCGTCGAGATCGGGCAGTTCCCAGGCCACGCCGGTGGACGCCTCCTGGGGCGGTGGGGCGGCGTGGCGCGAGAGCAGGTACCAGGGCACGGCGACCGCGAACGCGGCCGACGCGGCGATGGCGAGGACGAGCCCGCCGGCGAGGCGGCGACGACCCGACCGGTGGCGGAGGAGCGCCTCCCGCCCGCCCCGGGCCACGGCCTCCCGCTCCGCGTCGGGGAGCGGCGGCAGCGCGGCCAGGGAGAGGGCCCGCTCGACGTCGGCGGCCTCGGCGCGGCAGGGCGCGCAGGTCTCCAGATGGCGCTCGAGGCGGGCCCGGTCCACGGCGTCGATGGCGCCGGCGGCACGGTCGAGGAGGAGCGGCTCGAAGGCGGGGCAGGCTCTGGTCATGGCTCGACCTCCCCTTCGCGGACCACCTCGGCGAGGCGGCGCGCGGCGTGGTGGAAGTGGACGCGGGCGTTCCCCTCGGCGATGCCGAGCGTGCGGGCCACCTCGGCGAAGGAGAGCCCGGCGTCGATGCGCAGCGTGAGCACCTCGCGCTGCCGGCGCGGGAGGTCGAGCACCGCCGCCCGCACGAGCCGCTCCCGCTCGCGCCGCACCAGGAGCTCGTCGGCGGCCACGGCCCGATCGGGGACCCGCTCGACCTCGTGGACCGGGGCGCGGCGCCAGCGGGCCTCGTCGCGCAGGTGGTTCTTGCCCAGGTTGGCGGCGATGCGCAGCAGCCAGGGGCGGAAGGGGAACTCGGTGGGGGTGGCGCGCAGGGCCCGCCTTGCGGCGCCCACGGCCCGGAGGAAGGCGCGCTGGGTGAGGTCCCGGGCATCCTCCGGCGTGCGGGCGTAGCGGCGGGCCAGGGCGTGGACCGTGGCGTGGTGGCGGCGCCAGAGCTCCTCGAAGGCCGGCTCGTCGCCGGCGAGGAAGTCGCGGAGCAGGTCGCCGTCGGTGGCGGCAGCCCGCCCGCCCTCGAGGACGCGCAGCGCCGGACCCGCTCCGTCGACCCGCTCGGCCATGGACCTCCCGTGCATCCGGATCCCTACCCCTTGCCGACCCGGAGGTTAAAGGCTACATGCCCATTCCATGCTCGATCTCAAGGCGGTGATCCAGGATTTCGACGGCGTGGAGCGCAGGCTCTCCCGGCGCGGCGAGGGGGCGGTGGCCACGCTCCGGCCGGTGCGGGAGCTCGCCGCCCGTCGCCGGGAGCTCAACGTCGCGCTCGAGGGGATGAAGAAGCGCCAGTCCGAGGCCAACGCCCGGGTCGGCCAGCTCATGCGCACCGACAAGGCCGCCGGCGAGGCGGCCCGCGCCGAGGCGCGCACCCTCTCCGAGCAGGTGAAGGCCTTCGACGAGGAGCTCCACCAGGTGGAGGCGGCCATCGAGAAGGTGCTGCTCGTCGTGCCCAACCTGCCCCACGACTCGGTGCCGGACGGGAAGGACGAGAAGGACAACGTGGTGGTCCGGACCTGGGGCGAGAAGCCCCGGCTCGACTTCACCCCGAAGCCCCACTGGGAGCTGGGCGAGGCGCTCGGCATCCTGGAATGGCCCCAGGCGGCCAAGATCTCCGGGGCCCGCTTCACCATCTCGAAGGGGGCGGCGGCCCGGATGGAGCGGGCGCTCGCCGCCTTCTTCGTCGACACCCACACCTCCCGCGGCTACCGGGAGGTGCTCCCGCCCTACCTGGTCACCGCCGAGACCATGACCGGCACCGGGCAGCTGCCCAAGTTCGAGGAGGACCTGTTCCGGACGCAGGGGGAGACGCCGCTCTACCTCATCCCCACCGCCGAGGTCCCGGTCACCAACATGCACCGGGACGAGATCTTCGAGGGGGGCGACCTCCCCATCTCGTACTGCGCGTGGACCCCGTGCTTCCGGGCCGAGGCCGGCGCCGCCGGAAAGGACACCCGCGGCCTCATCCGGCAGCACCAGTTCCACAAGGTGGAGCTGGTGAAGTTCGCCCGCGCCGAGGAGAGCCTGGCCGAGCTCGAGAAGATGGTGGACGACGCGCAGGAGGTGCTCAAGCGGCTCGGGCTCCACCACCGTGTGGTGCAGCTCTGCGCCGGCGACATGGGCTTCTCGGCGACCAAGACCTACGACCTCGAGGTGTGGCTGCCGGGGCAGGAGGCCTACCGGGAGATCAGCTCCTGCTCGTCGTGCGACGACTTCCAGGCCCGCCGCATCCGGGTGCGCTACCGCGGCGAGGGGGGCAAGCCGCGGCTCGCCCACACCCTGAACGGCAGCGGCGTGGCCATCGGCCGCACGGTCGTGGCCATCCTGGAGCAGTGCCAGCAGGCCGACGGATCGGTGCTCGTGCCGGAGGCGCTCCGCCCGTACATGGGCGGCCTCGAGCGCATCGTGCCGGAGAAGTTCCCGCGCGGCGTGGAGCGGTAGCGCCCCGCGCCGCAGCGGGCTACTCGGTGACGTCGAGCCGGAAGCCCACCTTGCGCACCGACGTGATGGCGATGCCGGGCGAGGGCAGCTTGTCGAGCTTGGCGCGCACGTAGCCGATGTAGACGTCGACGACGTTCGGGTTCACCGGCTCGCCGCGCCAGACCTTCTCCACGAGCTGGGCCCGGGAGAGGGGCTCGCCCATGTGGCGGACGAGCTCGATGAGCAGCGCCGCCTCCCGCTCGGTGAGCTTCTCGACCATCTCGGCGGCGGCGACGGTGCGCTTGCGCGGGTCGACGACCACGCGCCCGACCTGGATCGGCCCCTCCAGCGAGCCGCGCCGGAAGAGGGCCTCGAGCCGGGCCAGCAGCTCCTCGAACTCGAAGGGCTTGGAGAGGTAGTCGTCGGCGCCGGCGCGGAGTCCCGTCACCTTGTCGTCGGTCTCGCCGCGCCCGGTGAGCATGATGACCGGCATGCCGATGCCGGCGCTCCGCCAGGCGCGCAGGACGCCGATGCCGTCCAGGTCCGGGAGTTCCCAGTCCAGGATGGAGACGTCGAAGCGGCCGCCCACCGCCTGAGCCACGGCGTCGCCGCCGGTCTCCGAGACCTTCACGGCGTGTCCGCGTTCGAACAGGCCGCGGGTGATGATCCGCGCCAGGTTCGCATCATCCTCGACGAGCAATACCCTCAAGGTGGACTCTCCCGATCATCGGACTCCCCCCGGGGTCCAACTCTTATAAGAACAGGATATAGGCTCGGAAGTACGAGTAAAGTCAACAAGGTAGATGTAAACAAGCCACCCACAACCACGGTGGCCAGCGGGCGCTGGACCTCTGCCCCCACCCCGCTGGCGAGCATCATCGGGACGAAGCCAAGGGCCGCCACCAAAGCGGTCATCAGCACGGGTCTGGCGCGCTCCCGGGCCGCCCCCAGGGCCGCCTCGGCGGGCCCCTTCCCCTCCTCCTCCAGGGAGAGCAAGCGGGACATGAGGACCACCCCATTCAGGACGGCGATACCCGAAAGGGCGATGAACCCGACCGCCGCCGAGATGGAGACCGGCATCCCGCGCAGGGCCAGCACGATCATCCCGCCCACCGACGCGAAGGGGACGTTCAGGAAGATGAGGAGGGCCGGCTTGAGCCGCCGGAAGGCGAAGAGGAGCACCGCCACGATGAGGGCGAGGACGGCGGGGATGACGATGGCGAGCCTTCGCTTGGCGGCGACGAGCGTCTCGTACTGCCCGCCCCATTCCACCCGGTAGCCGCGGGGCATCTTCACCTCGGCGGCCACCGCCTTCTCGGCCTGCTCGACCACCGTGCCGAGATCGGCGCCGCGGACGTTGAAGCCGACCACGATGCGCCGCCCCCCGTTCGGCCGGGAGACGAGCGAGGGGGAGGTGGTCATCTCCACGTCGGCGACGCGGCCGAGCGGGACGAGCCCGCCGTTCGCGCCCGGGACGGTGAAGTCGGCCAGCGTGAAGGCGTTCGCCCCCCCGCCGAGCCGCAGCAGGATGGGCACGCGCAGCGCGCCGTCGTAGGTGGCGCCCACCTCGAGCCCGGTGCGGATCGACTGCACCGCCTCGAGGAGCCCCTTCACGGTGAAGCCGGCGCGCGAGGCCTCGAGGGGCCGGGGGCGCACCTCGAGGAGCGACACCACCGGCGGCGCCATGACGCGCGTGTCGGCGGCGCCCGGGACCTTGCCCGCCACCTCGGCGATGCGGGCGCCCAGGCGATCGAGCTCGGCCAGGTCGTCGCCGTAGAGGGAGATGGTGACGTCGGCCACCGAGCCGCCCAGCAGCTCGTTGAAGCGCATCTGGATGGGCTGGGTGAAGGAGAGCTCGGCCGAGGCGTTCACGGTCTTCGCCGCCTTCTCGATGTCGGCGATGATCCGCGCCTTGTCGACACCGGGGCGCCACTTCTCCTTGGGCTTCAAGAGCACGAAGACGTCGGCCTGCTCGAGCCCCATGATGTCGGTGGCCACCGCCGGGCTGCCGATGCGGGAGACGACCTCCTTCACCTCCGGCACCTTCTCCATCATCACCGCCTCGAGCTTGCCGGCCTCGGAGATGGCGGTCTCGAGCGAGACGTCGGCGGCGCGGGTGGTCTGGAGGACCAGGTCCCCCTCGTCGAGCTGCGGCACGAACTCGCTGCCGGCGCGGGCGAAGAAGACGCCGCCCACGGCGAGGAGCACGACCGAGGCCACGGCCACCGCCCAGGGGCGGGCCGCCGAGGCGTTCAGGAGCGGCAGGTAGCCCTTCTCGATCCAGCGGACGAGGAAGGGGGTCTTCTCCGGGACGTCCTTGGGCCGGAGGAAGAGGGCGGTCGCGGCGGGGATGAAGGTGAGCGAGAGGACGAGGGAAGCGGCCAGCGCGAAGACCACCGTGAGCGCCATGGGGCGGAACATCTTGCCGTCGACGCCGGTGAGGGAGAGGACCGGGACGTAGACGAGCAGGATGATGAGCACCGAGAAGAAGACCGGCTGGGCCACCGTGCCGGTGACCTTCTCGACGTGGCTCACCCACATGGCGCGGCTGCGCTTCCTGTCGCCGACCGGATAGGCGGAGCGGTTCACCCCGTGGAAGACCGCCTCCACCATCACCACCGCGCCGTCGACGATGAGGCCGAAGTCGAGGGCGCCGAGGGACATGAGATTGCCGGGGATGTCGAGGGCCACCATGGCGGCGGTGGCTCCCAGCATGGAGAGCGGGATGGCGGAGGCGACGAGCAGCCCGGCCCGCCAGCTTCCCAGCATGAGGAAGAGGACCGCGATGACGAGGAGGCCGCCCTCGAGCAGGTTCTTGAAGACGGTGAGGAGCGTGCCCTCCACGAGCTTCGAGCGGTCGTAGACCACGTCGACGTACACGTCCTCGGGCACGGCCTTGCGCACCTCGACCATCTGCTTCTTCAGCCGCTTCATCACGTCGAGGGCGTTCTCGCCGCGGAGCATCTGCGCCATCACGTAGACGGTCTCGCCCTTGCCGTTCTCGGTGGCGGCGCCGATGCGGGTCGACGACCCCATGGAGATCTCGGCCACCTCGGCGAGCCGGACCGGGTTCACCTCGGAGCCGTGGCGGAAGACCAGCGCGTAGCCGAGATCGCCGGCGTTCTTCGGCAGCGCCACCGCGCGCAGCAGGGTCTGGCCCGAGCCGGCGGGGAGCGACGCGCCCGGAGCGGTGCCGGTGGCCTGCTCGAGCGCGATTCGCACGTCGTCGAGCGAGACGCCGCGGGCGGCCATGCGCATGGGGTCGGCCTTCACCTCGAGCACGCGCTGCTCGCCGCCCCAGGTGTTCACCTCCACGATCCCCGGCACGCTGCGGATCATGGGGGCGACCTTGAACTGGGCGATCTCGAGCAGCTCGGAGGGGCTGCGGCGCGGCGAGTCGAGGGTGAAGTGGAAGATCTCGCCCAGGCCGCCGGTGACCGGCCCCAGCTCGGGGGAGGAGACGCCCGGCGGGAAGGAGAGGCCGGTGAGCCGCTCCTGGACCATCTGGCGGGCGCGGTAGGTGTCGACCCCGTCCTCGAAGACGGCGGTGACCGACGAGATGCCGTAGCGGGAGAGGCTGCGCTGCTCGATGAGCCCCGGCAGCCCGCCCAGCCCCACCTCGATGGGGCGGGTGACGAGCCGCTCCACCTCCTCGGGGGTGAGGCCGGGGGCGCGGGTGAGGACCAGCACCTGGTTGTTGGTGGTGTCGGGGAGGGCGTCGAACTTGAGGAAGACGCCCACCATGGCGCCCAGCACCATGAGGGCGAGGGTGGTGGCGACCACCAGCACGCGGTGCTGGACCGACCAGCGGACGATGGCCTGGATCAAGGAGCGGCCTCCGCCAGCGCCGCGTCGGCGGCCACCTCGTCACCCGTGGTGATGCCGGTGACGAGCGCCTCGGCGCCGGAGGAGGCGAAGACGTCCACCTGCACCCGCTCGGCCTTGCCGTCCCTGCGGACGACCACGTAGGGCTTCCCCTCGGCGAGGCCGACGGCGCGGGCCGGGACCACGGCGGCGCCGGAGGCAGCCGGGATCGACACCACCACACGGCCGGTGATGCCGCTCTGGAGCTTCGCTCCGGCCTCGGGCTGGAACCAGACCGCGATGGTGCCGTCGCGCGGGTCGACCACCGGGGCGCGGGCCACGAAGGCGAGCTTGTGGCGGACCCCGCCGGCGGTGACGAGCTCGTAGGAGGCGTTGCGGGTGTCGATGGAGCGGGCGAAGCGGGCCTCGACCCGCGAGTCCCCCTCCCCGGCCACGCGCACGACAGGCTCGCCGCTGGGGTCGCGGCTGTCGCCCACGCCCACGCTGACGGCGACGACCACGCCCGGGATGGGGCTCCGCAGCACGACCGGCTTCTTGCCGGCGACGATGTCGGCGGCCTCGGAGGGGTCGATCTGGGAGGCGCGCAGCGCCGCGGCGGCCGACTGCTGGTCGGCCTTGGCCTCGGCGAGCTTGGTCTCGGCCTCGAGGACGTCGGTGAGGCGCACGAGCCCGTCGGCCTTGAGGGCATCGAGCTGGGCCTTGCGGCGGCCGTAGGCGTCGACGCGGGTCGAGGCGGAGTTGTAGGCGCCGGCGGCGGTGGAGACCTCGGGCATGACCACTTCCAGGAGCGGCTGCCCCTTCGCGACCTTCTGGCCGGGGCGGACGAGGACCTTCACGACGCGGGCCCGGTACGGGGGGACGACGCCGGCCTGCCCCTCGGGCGAGGGGAGCACCTGGGCCGGGGCCTCGAGGAGCGGCACGCCCTCGCTGGAGCGGGCCTTCACCCAGGGTGTACGAGAGCTGGGGGCGGGCGGCTCCTCCTCGGGGGTGGTCCCCTTCTTGCCGCAGGCGGCGAGCGAGAACGCCAGGGCGGCGGAGAGGACGAGGGCGGGGTTGCGGAGGATCTTCACTTGGCGCCTCCCGGCGTCG
>JBAXVO010000280.1:0-4432 GCA_037129355.1 Deltaproteobacteria bacterium
AGCGCCCCGAGGAGCGGGAAGAGGGCGCCGAGGTGGGCGGAGGAGACGGGGGCGTCGTCGTTGTCGGCGTAGACCACGCAGGCGGCGCGCTCACCGACCCAGACCGGAGCGACGAGGACGGTGCGGGGACCGGTGCGGCCCAGCGCGGCGAGCACCGAGTCGGTCACCGGATCGGAGGGCGGGGGGCCGAGGTACGGGGCGCGGGTCTCGAGCGGCTTTCCGAAGAGACCGGGCTCGTTCAGATCGACCACGACGCCGCGGCAGGCCTCGCGGGCCCGCGGGTCGATCCCGAGCGCGTCGTGCCCGGAGAGCCCGTCGCGCCGGACCGTGAAGGCCGCGGCGAAGGAGAACCGGTCGCGCGCCGCGCGCAGGGCGACGCGGATGGCCTCGTCGGCATCGGTGGCCGCGGCCATCGCCTCGCGGGCCTGCGCCGGGGTCCAGCCCGGGGGGCTCGCCGAATCGTCCGGCGCCGGCTCCGCGGCCGGCTCGACCTCCGGGGGGCCGGCGGGCCCGTCCTCGCGGGGGGCGCCGGCCAGCGCGGCCAGCCGGTCCGGAAGCGGCGTCCCGTAGAGTTGCCGGACGAGCGCGCGGACCCGCCACTCCGGCGCCACGTGGGCGCGGAGGTTCAGCGAGAGCAGGATGCCGATCTCCCCGAGCAGTTCCCTGTCGGGAGGGTAGGTCATCATCACCGAGAGTTCCCGGCCGTCCAGGGCGAACGGGGCGATGGCGTGGCGCTCGGCGACCTTGGCCGGGAAGACCCGCCGGGCCCGGGGGTCGGGGGAGGTGAAGGCGGACTCCGGTGGCGAGGGCAGCCCGCTCACCCGGGCCAGCGCCTCGGCCAGGCGGGGCGCGGGCAGCAGCCGCATCTCGAGGAGGACGCTGTCGAGCGCGCCCCCGGTCCGGGCCACCCGCTCCGCGACGCGCTCGGCATCCTCGGCCCCGAGGAGGCCGTCGTCGACGAGCCGGGTGAGCAGCGGGTCGTTCATCCAGCCCTCCCCGCCGGCGCGGCCAGGACGACCCAGGTCCCGGCGACGAGGTCGTGCGCGCCCCGTCCACTCCGCGTGAAGAGCGCGAGCAGGACGCCGATCCCCAGGGCGGCGGCGGAGACCAGCGCCGCGGCGGACCGGATCGCGGACCGGCCGGGCGAGGGGCGGCGTCCGTCGGGGCCCACGCAGCGCAGGCCGGCGGCGCCCATGCCCGGCGTCGCCCCGGTGAGGGTGATCCCCAGCCACTGGTAGGCGAAGGCGAGGAGGGCGATGGCGAGGAGCGTGGGGGCGAGGACGCCCCGCGCCTGCTCGAGGCCGCCCGGGCCCAGGACCGGTCCGAGCACGGGGAGGAGCATGGCGGCCGACGCGGCGCCGAGCAGCGCGCCGTCGACCGCCCAGGAGGCGATCCGTCGCCAGCCGGGCGCACGCACGCGGTGCACCTCGACGGCCTCGACGGCCATGTCGAACTCGAGGTCGGCGGGGGCCGGGATGGCGGCCCGCGGACGGGGCCGGGGCTGCCCCCGAGACGGGATGCGCGAGGCGGCCGGCGTGGGCTCGACGGGCGGCTCCATCTCCCAGTCCACCGGGACGGGACGCAGCGACTCCCAGGCCGGGGGAGGGCGCTCGCGCGGGGAGTTGCGGCGGTCGAGGGGCACCGAGGTGTCGCCCATCACGCCCACCACCTCGTCGCCGAGGGCGATGGGTGCGCCGCAACCCGAGCAGCGGATGGCGGCCTCGCCGTTCTCCGTCCGGCAGCGGGGGCATTGCACGCCACGAAGAAGTACCGGCGCACCCGGGCGGGGTCAAGCCGGCGTCTCGGGATATCGGGGGCTATCCGAGGTCCCCGGCGAGGTGCTGCAGGAGCGCGGCCGCCGCGACCGCCGCGGTCTCGGCGCGGAGCACCCTCGGCCCCAGGGTGGCGAGGGCGCATCCGGAGGCGAGGCAGGCCTCCACTTCACGGTCGGTGAGGCCTCCCTCCGGGCCGACCACGGCCAGGATCCCGGGCGATCCGGGGTGGACCAGCCCGGAGAGCGGCGAGCCGGCGCCGGCGTGGAAGACCACCCGCTCGAAGCCTTGGGGGGTCTCGAGCGCGGTGGCGAGCGTGCCGGGGACGGCCACCTCCGGGACGTCGGCCCGGCCGCACTGCCGGGCGGCCTCCTCGGCGATCCGGCGCCAGCGGCGGGCGCGCTCCGCGGCCCGGTCGGGCTCGAGCCGCACCACCGAACGCTCGGCCTGCCAGGGGACCAGCCGGGAGACGCCGAGCTCGGTCGCCTTCTGGACGATCCACTCCCCCTTCTCCCCCCGGGTGAGCGCGAAGGCGAGCCAGACGGTGGCGCCGGGGAGCGGCGCGGGACGGCGCTCCCCCAGGCGGAGATCGGTTCCGGTGAAGGTGGCGTCCCAGGCGCTGCCGGCCCCGTCGAACACCTCCACGGGGGCCCCGGCCTCGAGCCGCAGCACGTCGGCGAGGTAGTGGAGCGACGCGGCGTCGGGGCGGGCCACCGCCCCCTCGATCCGTTCGGGCGGGACGTGGAGACGGCGCCGGCTCACCGCTGCTCCGGCCGGCGGAAGCGGAGCAAGGACCACTCCCCTCGCCGGTCCCCTGGGAGCGGCTGGAGCCCCTCGGCCAGGAAGGCGCTCGCGACCTCGCCCTCCTGGGGAACGAGCACCCCGGCCAGCACCACCTCTCCGCCGTGCGCCGTGCGCCGCGCCAGATCCGGCGCCAGTTCCACGAGGACGTTGGCCAGGATGTTCGCCACGACGAGGTCGAAGGTGCCCGGGATGGCCGACGGCGGGTCCCCGGTGAGCTCCAGGGAGGCGCCGTTCCGGGCCGCGTTCTCCGCCGCCACGGCGACCGCCACGGGGTCGTTGTCGTTGGCCGCCACCCTCCCCGCCCCCAGCTTGCGCGCGGCGATGGCCAGGAGCCCGGAGCCGGTGCCCACGTCGAGCACCGAGGCGCCGGGGCGGCGGGCCAGGAAGTCGTCGATGGCGGAGAGGCAGAGCGAGGTGGTGGCGTGGGTGCCGGTGCCGAAGGCCATGCCCGGATCGAGCACCACCTCGGCGGCGCCGGGAGGGGGCGCGGCGTCGATCCAGGAGGGGCGGAGGAAGAGCCGCCCCACCGAGATGGGCCCGAGCCCCTTCTTCCACTCCTCCCCCCAGTCGCGGTCGGGGATCTCGGCCAGGTCGGCGGGGATGCCGAGCGCCGCGGCGGCGGCCCGCGCGCCCGCCTCGTCGGCGAAGAAGCCGATGAGGAGCACGCGGCCGATCCCGGGCTGGCGCTCCCCGGGCATCGGGGTGAGCCCCGCCTCCCGCTCCTCGACCCCGGCCGCGCCGCTCTCGAAGAGGAGCGCGGTGCAGGCGTCGGCCTCCTCGGCGGGAAGCTCGGCGGTGAGGGACCAGGTGGCCATCCGGCGGGAAGCTAGCATAGCATCCGCGGCGGTGCTCCCCGCCCGCTTCGGCATCTACGTTCACTTTCCGTGGTGCAGCTTCCGCTGCCCGTACTGCGACTTCGCGGTCACCACGGCCCGGCCGCTCCCGGGCGACCGGTACGCCTCGGCGGTGGTGGCGGAGCTCCGCCGTCGCGCCCCCGCCTTCGCGGGGCGCCGGTGCGCGACGCTCTTCCTGGGCGGGGGGACGCCGTCGCTCTGGGAGCCCGCGGCCATGGCCCGGGTGGTGGAGGAGGCCCGCGCGCTCGGCCTGCCGCCGGGGGCGGAGGTGACGCTGGAGGCGAACCCCGAGTCGGCCGACGGGGCGCGCGCCGAGGCCTGGCGAGGCGCCGGCGTGACCCGCGTGTCGATCGGGGTGCAGTCCTTCGACCCGGCCGTGCTGCACAAGCTGGGGCGGAGGCACGGGCCGGCCGACGCGGAGCGGGCCATCCGCGAGGTGGCCGCGGTGATCCCCAACCTGTCGGTGGACCTCATCCACGGGGGGCGGCGCTCGTCGGCGGAGTCGGCGCGCGCCGACGCGGAGCGGATCGTGTCGCTCCCGGTGACCCACGTGTCGTCGTACGCCCTCACCCTGGACGCCGAGGTCCTCGCCGAGGACGTCCCCTTCGCGCGCCTGGCGCGCCAGGGGAAGCTCTCGTTCCCGGAGGAGGACGAGGTGCTCGCCCAGGGGCGGGCCGTTGGGGAGGTGCTCTCCGGCGCCGGATTCCGCCGCTACGAGATCTCCAACTTCGCCCGGCCCGGGTTCGAGTCGCGCCACAACCTCCTCTACTGGCGATCGGAGGACTACCTGGGCGTGGGCGCCGGCGCGGTGGGCTGCGTGCGCGGCGACGGCGGCGCGGTGCGCTGGACGAATCACCGGGAGGTGGGGCCATGGCTCGCGGCCGTGGATGCCGGGGAGCTTCCCAGCGCGTCGGAGGAGCGGCTCGGGCCGTCCGAGATCGCCAACGAGCGGATCATGCTCTCGCTCCGCACCGCGGAGGGGCTCGACGCGGCGGTCCTGGG
>JBAXVO010000281.1:0-4380 GCA_037129355.1 Deltaproteobacteria bacterium
CCGCGGGTTGTAGACCAGCGTGCCCCCGCCGGCGGCGAGCGGCGCGCCGGCGTGCTCCTTGGCCAGGTTGGCGTCGCGGGGGACGATGATCGCGCCCACCGCGTTGCCGAGCACGTCGTTGGCGAGCACCGCGGTGATGTCGTACGTGCGGTTGGGCGCCGCCGTCGGGCAGACCCCGTTGAAGTTCTTCGAGTTCGCGATGCTGATGGGCACCGTGGTGTTGGGCAGCTTGTAGAGGTCGGTGCGGGCCTGGTTGTAGGTGCGCAGGAGGCCCCACGCGCCGTTCCAGTAGCCGTCCATGCTGGTGTTGATGGAGTACAGGTAGTCGGCGGTGTTGGCGCCGTTGATCACCGGGACCGCCGGGGTGGCGAAGGCGAACTGCTCGGAGATGCCGGCGTGCTGCGCGTTGCGCCAGCCCGAGTTGGGGGAGAACCCGAAGCCCGAGCCGCCCTGCAGCCACTTCATGCCGCCGATGCTCACCGTGTGCGACTCCTCGTCGCCGCCGGCCTGGATGCGCATCCGGATCCGGTCGCCGTAGTAGCCGCGCATCATGGGCGTGAAGGGATCGCCGGGGTTGAGGGCGCTCGCCATGTTGATGGGAGGTGGGAACTTCGTGCCGTTCACGACCGTGGCGGCCGTCGGCTGGACGTTCATCGCCGCGATGGCGCGGTCGGTCCGGCTGTCGAAGGCGAAGCCGAGGTCGCCGGCCAGGCCGGCCGTCTGGGCGCCGGCCTTGCCGTCGGGGCCGATGGCGGTCGGGTGGTAGATGCGGTAGCCGATGGGCTCGTTGCGGTAGTTGACGACGAAGAAGCCCGGGTCGTCGGCCGAGATGGCCTCCGGGCACGGGCGCGGCACGCCGCCGAAGCAGCCCTGCGCGATGACGATGGTCTCGGGGAAGGCGCCCTGCTTGCCGAAGCGCCCGGTGGCCTGCTCCTTCGTGGAGGCGTTCACCGCCAGCCGGAAGGTCTCGGTGGTCGGGTCCTGCCCGCGCTCGCCGTTCTGGCCGCGACCCACGTAGACGCCCGGCTTGTAGGCGTGCTGGAAGTCCGTGTACTCGAAGTAGAACTCGCGGTAGCTGTCGTTCTTGCCGTCGCCGTCGATGTCGCCGGCCAGGATGGCCGCCTGCCAGCTGGTGGGGCCGCCGTCGGTGCGCCCACCGTCGCCGACCTTGTTGCGGTCCCCGAGCTGGACGCCGGTCTCGTTGTGGGCCCACTGGGAGCCCGGGGGCTCGACCAGCACGGTGGCGTAGAGGCCGATCTGCTGGTGGGTGGACGGGCCGAAGTGGTCGTGGGTGAAGATCGTCCCCAGCCCGCGGTGCACCCCGGCGACGTTCACCACCGGGTCGGAGAACCAGCGCTCCAGCGTGGTCCGGGCCCCCTTCCAGGCGGGCAGGCCGTCGGAGGACCAGATGGAGGCCGGCTGGATGGCGCCGAAGTAGGGGTGGTCGAGCGGCTGCAGCGGGACGTTGGCCCCCGTGCCCGCGCTGTTCGCCGGATTGCCCAGCCCCGTCGGGTTGAAGGCGTTGATGGCGCGGATGCGCTCGCGCACCGAGTCCGGCGAGAGGGTGCCGTCCTCGTAGTTCCAGCCGTTGGCAGAGCCGTCGGTGGTGGTGAGGTCCCACTTGGGCAGGTGGATGTGCTGGCCGATGATGTCGGTGGTGGTGCGGATCTGGTAGTCGTCGAGCTCGTAGACGGCCGGCACCAGGTTGGTGTGCTGGTACATCACGCAGTCGAAGGTGTTCATCCGCATCACGAACGGCTCGGGCGGCTTCTTCTTGGTGATGACCGGGACGGCGTCCTCCCAGAGCACGCCGATGCGCTCCTGCGGGTAGTGGAAGCCGAGCTTGTTGAGCACGGCGTCGAACTGGATGTTGGCGCCCTTGTAGACGCGGGGGCTCGCGGCGTTGAACGGGGAGCTGCCCGTGGTGGAGAACCCGCCGCGCCCGTCGAAGAAGTTGCCGGAGCCGGTGAAGAGCTTGCCGGTGTCGTCGATGCAGGGCTCGTGGAACGGGGCGCCGGGCGTCGGGCGCCCAGAGCCGTTGGTCACGAAGGACGCCGGCTTCACCGAGCGGTCCAGCCCGAGCGCGAAGGTGGCGTGGGTCCGCACCCCGTGGAAGGCCATGGCCGACTTCTCGAGGTCGGTGCCGTCCTCCGGGTACCAGACCGCCCGGGCCTTCTTGAGCTCCTTCGTCATGTCGAGGCGCGACTCGACGCTGTGGGCGCAGGCCGCGCGGGCCTGCGCCGGAGTCTGGCCATTGGTGGGGGTACAGCCCGACGCCGAGTAGCCATCGAGCGAGTGCCGGGGCAGGCCCCCGTCCCATCCGCCGGCGCTCTTCGCCATGTCGAGCGGGGGGGAGGGCATGCGCTGGCCCATGGTGTCCTCCATGCCAGCGAGCCAGAACGGGAAGCCGGGGTTCTTCACCGGGAGCTTGCCGGCGGGGAACAAGGGGGCGGCCACGCCCAGGATGGCCGGGTCGGTCTCCACCACGGTCCGGTCGACGCGGGCCACGCTTCCGAGCACGGTCTTCCCGTCCGGGGCGAGCTTGGGAACGACCGCCACCGCGCCCGGCACCGGCGCCATGGCCTTGCCGGGAAGCGGGACGATCGCCGGGATGGGGGTGCCCACCGCGATCTCGCCGTCGGGCAGCGAACGGGCGCGGGCGTCCGCGAGGCCGGTCACCGTCACCTGCGCCGGCGTGCCGTCCTGGAGGGCGTAGGGGGTGGCGTGGAAGGCGCCGTGGCTCGCCTGGAGCGGTGTCCCGGTCTCGAGGACGTCGTGGATGCGCCACAGCTCCCACATGCCCTGCGCGAAGTGGGGGTAGAAGTGGCAGTGGAAGATGGCGTCTCCGGCGCTCTTGTTCCGGTTGCCCGAGCCGCCGAAGTTGATCTCGTAGGTGTAGCCGGCGCCGGGGCCGATGCCCTGCGCGTCGAGGTAGTTCGAGTTGTCGTCGTTGGGGTTGAAGAGCCACTGGTGGTTGTGCAGGTGGAAGATGTGGTGCTCCTTCCCCGTGTGCACGTTGCGGAACCGCACGTGGTCGCCGATGTAGCTGTGGTGAACGTTGGACGGGTCGTCGGGATAGAAGGCGCGCTTCGCCTTCGGGCCCACCGCGTCGCACGGACCCACCGTGAATCCCGGCGGGGCGCAGGCCTCCAGGCCCGTGGTGGCCGGGACGTCGACGATCATGGCCGGGTCGCCGACCGCCGGCGAGGTCAGGAAGAACTCCTCGTAGGCGCAGTCGAGGCAGTCGTGCATGGGGCCCACGCCGAGCCGGTTGGCGATCACCTCGGGACCGATGGCGCCCGAGCCGTAGTTGATCTGGAAGACGTCGCCCACCGCGTGGAGCGTGTGGGCGAGCGGGTTCTGCTGGCCGTTCACCAGCCTCGAGAACCAGAGCGGGAAGGCGTTGGCGACCGCCATCTCGTCGTGGAAGACCACCGTGTACTCGCGGAAGGGCTCGAGCCGGTTGGGCAGGGTGGGGTTGGTGAAGCCGAGCGACTCGAGCGGGTAGGTCGAGGGGGGGAAGGCGCCGCTCGCCGCGGGACCGGTGATGATGGCGTTCAGGTCGGAGTGGACCAGCTTGCCCGAGTCGACCATGTTGAGCACCGGCAGGCCGGCCTTGCCCTCCGCTGCCCAGACGCTCGGACCGGTCGTGGCCACGGCCAGCGCGGCGCCGGCCGCGTCGACGTTCTGGACCGGGGAGCCGGCGGGCCAGGAGCCGGCCAGGGTCAGGGGAACCGTGGTCGGGCCCCCCTGCAGGCTGGCGGCGGCCACCAGGACGGTGCCGGCGGGCCAGGCGGACGCCGTCCCCGCGGTCACGGTGAAGCCAGGGGTGGTTCCGGAGACGATCGTGTAGGCCAGGGTCTCGCCCTGTCCGGCCGAGCCCAGGGTGACGAACCCGGACGCCGGGAAGGGCGCCGACTGACGCGCCGGGTCGGTCGCCGTGGGGATGAAGGAGGCGCCCGCGGGGACGTCCAGCGAGGAGGAGAGGGTGGGGGTGCCCTTGCCCGTGAGGGTGAAGCCGGCCGCCGAGGCCGAGTAGGCGATGGTCTCCGCGCCGGCCGTCGAGCCGACCTTCACGAAGCCGCTGGCCGGGAACGGGACGGCCAGGGTCGTCGGATCCTGGGCGAGCGGGATCACCGCGTCGCCGGCCGCCGCCGCGATGTTCGTGGCCGCGGTCGGCACGGTGCTGCCGGGCGCGGTGGCCGGGTACCGCGCCTCGTAATCCAGGATGGGGTGGCCGGTGCAGGTGTAGCCCGGCGTGCCGGCGCACGAGGAGGCGTTGCGCGTGTCGATCGCGAGCCGCAGCTCCTCCTCGGTGACCTGGCTCCGGTAGAAGCTGGCGCCGGGCGGCTCCACCGTCACCACCGCGAACATGCCGTT